>PWVE01000116.1 GCA_003562335.1 PVC group bacterium | reverse complement strand
AAACCTCCAAGGTCGACACGGAGGTCGACCCTCCGGTAAAAAAACAGCCGTATTTCGCAGGTTCCCGGAGGGGCAGGCTCCGTCCTGCCCTCATGAATGGGAGGTTTTGCAAGAGCCTGTATAGAAAAACTTCCAACGCTTGGAAAACACCCGCCAGATTCGTTCCAACGTTTGGAAAACGCGAGCACAACCTTGCCAACATCCTCTCATGCTTCTAGGATCAGAACCGTTTCCAGCAGCACGGTCATGCGCGATACATTTTCCGCTGCTGAATTGGTAGCCTGACATGAACGGACCACACGCCATCATTCAATACGCCCCGCACTGGGTTGCCTTCGACGAACCCGGGGAAATTATTGTCGCCCGAACACCGTCCGACGTCATGCCCGCCTTGCATGCGGTGCAGCAGGCACTCGATACCGGGTGGGCCGCCACGGGCTTTCTGACCTACGAGGCAGCTGCGGGATTTGATCCGGCACTCTGTACACACCCCCGGGACGCGTTACCCTTGCTGCGTTTCACGCTTCACCGTGACTGGCAGGTCACAGACCGCCCTCCCCTGCCGCCCCCGCAAGCGGCACTGGATTTGAGGTGGGAACCGCAAATCTCCCGGGCCGACTATACTGCGGGCATTAACCGTATTCGCGAATGGATCGCGCGTGGCGAAACCTATCAGGTTAACTACACCACGCGTTTGCAGGCACCATTCCGCTTGGACCCCGCCGCTTGGTTTCATCATCTCTGGTTAGCGCAACGCCCGAGTTACGCGGCATTGATACAAGGGCAGGATTTCGTGATTAGTTCAGTTTCGCCGGAACTGTTCTTCGATCTGCAAGGCGATGTACTCACTTGCCGGCCCATGAAAGGCACGGCAGCGCGCGGGCGCACGTGGGCGGAGGACGAACAGCAGGCTCAGTCCTTGCAGCAATCTCACAAAAACCGTGCTGAAAACGTTATGATCGTGGACATGATTCGTAACGATCTGGGCCGCATCGCACCGCCGGGTAAAGTGCAGACGACTGCCTTATTCGAAATCGAACGTTACCCCACAGTACTGCAAATGACGTCGACCATCCAGGCGCAAAGTACCGCTGGACTCCCCGATATTATGGGAGCCCTATTCCCTTCAGCCTCTATCACGGGGGCACCCAAGGTGCATACGATGAAATTGATCCGCGAGCTGGAACCGCAACCACGCGAAATCTACACCGGCACCATCGGAGCCTGGTGGCCAACGCATCCCGTCACGCGCCAAGGTCCGCGTCATGCGCGGTTTAATGTCGCCATCCGCACCGCGCAAATTGATACCCGGCACCGCATCGCCACTTACGGCACCGGCGGCGGTATCGTCTGGGATTCGGATCCCGCCAAGGAATACGCCGAATGCCAAACGAAAGCATTGGTGTTGCAAGCCCCCTCCATGGACTGGTCCTTGTTCGAAACGCTACGCTGGCGACCGGCCAGCGGTTGGTTCCTGAAACAAGCGCACCTCGATCGTATCGCGGCCAGTGCCGCCTACTGGGGCTGGCCGGACCGGCGCGCGGCACTGGAGTCCGCGCTGGACCAAGCCGCCGCTACGTTTTCCCCCACCCCGCAGCGGGTACGTCTGCAATACAGCGCCTGTGGGGAAATTGACATCGACACCGTCCCGCTGGACCAAGAGCGACACGTACTTAAAGTCGCCCTGGCCGCCCAGCCGGTTGCTGACGACGACATCCGGTTATTTCACAAAAGTACACGGCGCGAGCCCTACAACCAAGCCCGCGCCCGGCAGCCCGGCGTGGACGATGTCTTGTTGTGGAACGAGCGAGGCGAATTGACCGAATTTACGATTGCCAATGTCTTCGTCAGAATGGGCGCTCACTGGTATACGCCGCCCGTGGATTGCGGCTTGCTCAATGGCACCCTGCGTGCCACGCTGGTGCGGCGGGGCCGTGTAAAAGAACGCGTCATTTACAAACACGATCTAAAAAGCGTGTCGGACATTGTGTGGGGCAATTCCGTTCGGGGTTTCCGGCGTGTACGGCTGGAAGATTTGAGTATTTCCCGTGATAACCCAAAGAACGGTAGGGCGAGCTCACCGAGCGAGCCGCTGAGCTTGAGTGGACTTTGATCCAGGCAAGCACGGAACGTTGTCCAGCTCTTGCTCCCGGCTCGCTCGGTGAGCTCGCCCTACCCTTGTATTATGCCCATGGCAGTGCGCTCTAAACAGGAGCACCCCAGCACAAGGGGGACAGATTTCGCTTAACACCGCGCGTCTGTAGTGCTACAAGCTGGGTCAGTGTCATTGGAAACCAATTAACAAGGAGGCTGTCATGTGGGGTTTGATAATCGCGTTGGTGGTAGTGGTCGTACTCGTTGCGCTGGTGGCGGGGATATACAACCGGCTGGTGGCGTTACGCAATCGTTACAAGAATGCCTTTGCGCAAATCGATGTACAACTGAAGCGGCGTTACGACTTGATCCCGAATCTGGTGGAGACTGCCAAGAAATACATGGCCCATGAGCGGGAAACATTGGAAGCCGTGATTAAGGCGCGCAATGCGGCCGCCTCCGCCGAACAGAGCGCGGCGGGTAATCCGGGCGATCCCGATGCCATGAAAAATCTGATGGGCGCAGAATCCGCGCTAGGCGGCGCATTGGGGCGCTTGATGGTGACGGTTGAACGGTATCCGGACTTGAAGGCCAACCAGAACATGATGCAGTTGAGCGAGGAACTCACCTCCACCGAGAATAAGGTGGCTTTTGCGCGTCAGGCGTACAATGACGCGGTCATGAACTACAACACCCGGCGCGAATCCTTTCCCACCATTGTGTTTGCGGGCATGTTTAACTTTCAACCGGCGGTCCTGTTTGAGATTACGAATCAGGAAGAGCGCGAGGCCGTTAAAGTCCAGTTCTGAGTGCTGCAGCCAACCGGATAACCATGGATTTCTTTGCGCAACAGGAAGATGCGCGACGGCGGACGGGCCTGCTACTGTTCTTTTATGGTGCGGCGGTGGTCCTGATCATGGCCGCGATTTATGCGGTCGTTATCGCCGTGTTCGGCGTGCTGGACGACCACGCGGAAGCGATGCCGTTATGGGATCCCCTCTTGCTGTTTTGGGTCATCGTCGGCACCTTGGCCATCATCGGCGGCGGCACGGCCTATAAGGTTGCACAACTGAAGCGCGGGGGGCGGGCCGTGGCGGAAATGCTGGGCGGCCGCCCGGTATCACCGGACACAACGGACCCGAACGAGCGCAAGCTTATGAACGTGGTTGAGGAAATGGCCCTCGCGTCCGGCACCGCGATCCCCGCGGTGTACGTCCTCGACCACGAACCCGCTATCAACGCCTTTGCGGCGGGTTTTTCCGTTAATGATGCCGTAGTGGCCGTGACACGGGGCACCATGGAACAATTGTCGCGCGATGAATTGCAGGGCGTCATGGCCCACGAATTCAGCCACATTTTAAATGGAGATATGCGCCTAAACATTAAGCTGACCGGCATTTTGCACGGGATTCTCGTCATTGCACTGCTCGGCTATACCCTCATGCGTTCCTTACAGTTTAGCGGCGGGTCGCGGCGATCGTCGAAGGGTGGCGGTGGTATCATTGCCATTTTCTTCCTGGGCGTGTCCTTATGGATCATCGGTTACATTGGCGTGTTTTTTGCCAACCTCATCAAGAGCGCAGTTTCCCGGCAGCGCGAGTTTCTGGCCGATGCGTCCGCCGTCCAATTCACACGTAATCCAGGCGGTATCGGCGGCGCACTCCAAAAGATCGCGGACCTGACCAGCGGTTCACGGCTGCAAAACGCCCATGCCGCCGAAGCCGGCCACTTCTTTTTTGCCAACGGTTTACGTTCCGGCATGACCGGCCTGCTGGCCACGCACCCGCCCGTCAAGGAACGCATTCGCCGTATAGGGCAGCAACCGCTCGGTACCGCCCAAGCGAAACCGGTCGAGCCACCGCCCCTGCCGCAGACCGGTCAAGCTGGGGATGCGGAAGAGGATCGTTTAATTGGCGGCGCGGTCCTGCTCGGCATGGCGGGTCAAGTGGATGCCGCACAACTTACCCGCTCGCAACGTATCCTGGACACCATTCCACCAGTCCTACGGGATGCCGCCCACCAGCACCTGACCGCGCGCGCCCTTGTTTTCGGGCTGCTGCTCAGCAAAGACGACACCGTACGCGAAAAGCAATTGGATGGGTTATCCGCCAATACCCAGCCCGACATTTATGCCGATCTGCTAAAATGGTTGCCTGACCTGGACCATTTAGATCCGGCCGCGCGCTTGCCGCTGGCTGCACTGGCGGTAACCGGCTTACGCACCATGCCCAAAGATGACTATCAGCGTTTTCACGCCAACTTTGAACAAACCATTCAGGCCGATGGCCAAGTCAGCTTGTTCGAGTATGCGATGATGCGCATGATCCATCGACACGTGGCCGTGGCCTATGAACGCCATCCCGAAATCCCGGTCCGCCACACGCGTTGGGAGCAGGTAGCGGATGATGTCACCGCCTTATTATCGAGTATAGCCCGCTGGGATCGTGACGAGGATGACGCCACCCGGGCGTATCAAGCGGCCGTCAGCGACTTGCCCGCGATGGGCCAGCTACTCGCGGAGGCGGATTGCGGATTGAACACCATCGATCGGGCGCTGGACGCGCTGGCACAGGCGTCACCCGCCCTCAAACGGCCAATACTTGACGCGTGCGCCCGCTGTGTCGCGGCCGACCAGGTCCTGCACCCCGAAGAGGCGGAGCTATTGCGCGCCATCGCCGACGCCTTGGACTGCCCGGTACCCCCTGTTCCCCTCAACGACACCTAACCCACGGCCCACATTAAGGCGAAAGACAAGGTGGGTAATGACGCTATTTCTTAATCTCTTACTTGATGACCGCCCTGACCATCCATGGATCCCGCATTCACGCATAGTACGGCTTGCCTATTCGAACTTCGGGCTTCTTTCGGACTTGGGTGTTTGGGTATTTCGTCATTTATCACCATAATTTAGATGCGTCTGCCCTGGTACACACATACCGACATACACACTTTTTGTATCATCTTTCTAAACTCGCCGAACTGCCGTTTCCAGCGCAGGCTCTTGCAAAACCTCCCGTTCATGAGGGCAGGACGGAGCCTGCCCCTCCAGAAACTTGCGGAATATGCCTGTTTGCTTGCCGGAGGGTCGACCTCCGTGTCGACCTTGGAGGTTT
>PWVE01000093.1 GCA_003562335.1 PVC group bacterium | reverse complement strand
TTGTTCCGTGGTGAGCTCAAACTGGGTCTTATAAACCGCGGTGCCGGAATAGTGCCGAATGGCATCGTCATCATGGTCTTTCCAATCGATCAGACTTTCGAACGTCGTCTCCTCTGGAGCGCCGAACCCGTCGAAACGAACGGTCCAAGGACCTGCGAGGTTGGCCGCGAGGTCGGTGGGAATCACATTGCTCTCGGCCGTACCCGCCACTTCCGGCCCGATTGGTTGGCGGAACACGACATAGACGCACTCGGCCGGAGCCAGGCTCAGCGGAAGCAGCGTGCGCCCGCCCTCCTGCTGGAAAGCGGCGGCTGGGCGAATCTCACCGGTAACGGCATTCCACAGTTCCGGCTGTCGCTCGCTGACGCGCAGGGATGCGGTGAATTCCAGAGGATCGTTGCCGGTGTTGGCGATAAAGAAGACCTCGTGGTCGTCCGAGGCGCGCTGCTTGAAGACGATGCCACCATGCTGGCCCCGGCCGATCCTGTTGTGACCGGTGCCCGCCACGGCGTAACGGAAGGCTCCGTCCGTATCAATATGCAGCGCCGGTTCCAGCGCTATGTCGGCCAGAACGTCTTCGAGCGTGACGCCTTGATAGACCCGGCCCTTGCCATAGCGCCCGGTGGTGACCGTTTCACCATCCACATTGCCCCACACTTCGGCACCGATAGCGCGCACCTCAGCGTCGCTTTCCGGATAACCCGCGAGCGAGGGGCTGGACGTGGGGCGCGGACCGATGATCGTCGCGCCATCGCGAACGAGGCGCTGGATGGCAGCGGCTACCGCCGGCCGCATTTCCTCCTTCGGAGGCAGGACCAGCACGCCATAGCAGACGCCGCTGTCGAGAACGATCCGCCCGTCGACCACCTGAGCGTAGTTGATCAGGACGTCGGAGTTGACGAAATCGAAGTCGTAACCGGGAGGCAGTGCGGGCTCAAATACGCCAGTCATTACCGGTGTGCTTTCGCCGATGTAATACGCCACATCAGCGACGGGGCGGCCGGAAGTAAGCAGCACGCTGCAACGTTGAAGATAATCGACGAAAGCCGAGCCGGGCTCAAACCAGGTCGAGTGACGATGGAAGTCGGTCCCGAACCATTGGATGATGCCCGGTTTCTTTTCGTGGGGTTGATGCGTGTAAAGGTGGAGAATGAATTGGTTCATCCCACTGGAGTAACTCAAATCGGTGAGCGGTTTCATCGAGGCCGGGCTTTGGTGAAAATTACGGGTGGAGGTGTAGGCCTCGGCCCAAGCACGATCGTGACCGTAGATATTGGCGGCGCTGGAGGCGGCACGGGTCTCTACCACGCCGCGCGAATCCGGTCGCTCCCAAAACTCCCCGCCCACGGCATCCGACATCTTCCCGTAAAACAGGAACTCTGACGGAAAGCCCCAGTGGCCAAAGTTTTCCAACCATATCGTGACGCCATGCTCGTGGGCAACGTCGCGCAGCCCGCCCACATATTCGGTCGCAATGCGCTCGGCCACCAGCCGACGCCAATCCCACATGAAGCGGTTGGTGCGTTCGGGGCTGTCCACCACCCGCCCGCGCAGGGCGGGCATGAAGCGCAGGGGCGAATAGCCATAGTGTGCCTCAAAGACTGCCAGCATGTCATCGGTCCAGTTCTGCGGCCCGGTCTCATAGCTGTCGGCGATGACGAATTTGAGCGCGCGCCGATCTTCCTCCGGCGTCCGACGGAAAAATTCGCCGACCATGCCATCGACGAAGTGCGAACGGATGTGCTCGCGGCTCATCTTGCAAACTTCAAGGCCGCGGCTCTCGCTGCTGGCGGGAAGGTTTTGCGTGCCCAGTGGCACCATCCCGAGGCGCTTAACCACCCAGGTGCCTTCGGGCGCATCCCAAACCAGATGGCCATCCGCGTCCATCTTGTCGTTCAGGATAATAACCTCCGTTGAGTTCACCGCACTCGATTCGGCAGGGGCGGCTTGTTCCGGCCACTTGTAGGCATCCCACTGGGGGGTGGTGGACGGGCAGACTTCGCCGAGCTGACGCCGTGCGTAGTGGGCCAGCACCCCACGGCGGCTAAAAGCCATATTGGAGTACACGACTCCGTCCCGGGGCTGGGCTGAAAGCGTTACCCGAATATGTGGCGCGTCGGTCTTGGGAAACGGAACAAGAATGGGGTCACGATTGCGGGGGCCTTGATGGCCACGCTCTTCGACGTAACGCTCGAGCTTGTGATAGGTCTCGCCGTCTTCCGAGGCCTCAATGACACAGGTGAGAATGGAATTATGCTGGTGCGGGGTGATGCTGAAACTCTGCACCCCAGACTCCCCTCCGAAATCAAAATCAATTCGCTGCGGTTCGTGCGTTAGCGTAAATTCTTCGGTGAGAGAGGTGATGGTTTCCGAGGAAAAAGAAACCGTGGACATGTCGATATCGTCCGCCTCGGTCGCGGGCTGGCGAAAGGCGATCACGCCGACATCTTGAAACGTTTCCGGACCGAAATTAGGTCCCGTACGGGTAGGGCGACCGCCGCCGATAACCGGATAGGTCGTGATTTCCGGAACGGGCAAGTGCTGCTCGATACGCCGCCCGCCCTCGATCAGCGTCTCACTGGCATCGAGAAAGCGCATGGACTGCGCAGGCTCGATCCAGGGACCGCCCGATTGGGACCAGCCCGGCCCATTGAAAAAGCCGATTTCAATCCCGACGCGATCCGCTTCCTTTACCGCCCACTGCTTCGCTTCCCACCACGCTTCGGTGCCAAATGGCCTATCGCCGGCCTGAGTCGCCCCCCCACGGAAGATGTGTCCGATGTAGGCACGCCCCAGACCAAAGCGCGCCATCGCCTCCAGGTCCTTGGTAATGCCTTCCAGGGAAATATTGTCATTGATCCAGTACCAATAACAGCCCGGCTTCACCTCGTGGGGAGGGTTCTGAAAATCGGCCTCCAGCGCACAGGACTCTTCCGCAGAGGAAAACGAGGACGTTAGTAGTGCTACAACTGCGATCAGAATGGTTTTTTCACGTTTTTTTCATGGTCTGTTCCTTTCAAAGACAGTGTAGTTTTCCTTTCATAGGCCACGTCACACCCATTCCGAGGCCCCACAGGAAGAGTAACTAATCGTCCTGTTCATTGGTGTTAAACTACCAAAAAGCCGCCAAAACCCCATGCACAAAATGATGTTTTTTTTGCACAAAATGATTAACCCGCATGGGTGGGACGCAGTTAAGTTAGGCGGTTAAACGTAGCCGCGTAAGGGTGGGTAGGGCGAGGTGACCCCACCGAGCCGGGAGCACGGGCGGGACTGCGTTCCGTGCGTGCGCGGATCATAGGCCAATCACGCTCAGCGGCTCACCGGGGACGGTTCGCCCTACCCTCTGTCACCTTGGCCGGTCCCAGCGTGGGTAGGGCGAAGCCTCTGGCTGAGCCGGGAGCACGGGCAGGACTGCGTTCCGTGCGTGCGCGGATCATGGACCAATCACGCTCAGCGGCTCGCTCGGTGAGCTCGCCCTACCGTCTGCCGCTTTGATCGGGCCCAGCATGGGCAGGACTGCATTCCGTGCGACAGGATCAGGTTACAAATGCTGTCTATAGTTCTCGCGTGTCACCCATATGTAGCGATGGTCAAACGCTTTCGCTGCGTCGCGCGGCACCGGCGTGTCGGCGCGCCAGCCTTCCGGATTACGGTTATGCATCACCACGCCGTGAAAAAACCCGCGCTCAAGACCGCCGGCAATATCTTCGTCATCCAACACGTCTTGTCCTGATGCCAGAATAATCCGGGGGCGTTCGGTTTGATCCCAAATGTCCAATTCCCGAAAATCGAATGGTAACTCGCTGAACAGGACCAGCACATCCGTATGCCCTTCAACCTGACGCAAGAGGTCATTTAGCAATTCGGCAGGCACGCCAAATTCTACCATATCCTCGACCCATGCGTCGGCATACTCGGCGGGGATGTTCTCCTCCTGTCTACGCTCTCGAAAATACGCCTCTACGTCAGGCTCCAGGACTTCCACTGTACCTGTCCCGCGCATAGCGGACGTGAACCCGTTGATCACGGTCGCGTCCCGGCGGACGTCCGGAATCACAACCACCCTGGGATTACCTTCAAACTCGCTGGCGACGATCTGTCCGATTCTGGTTCCCAAAGCTTGACGGTAAGCCATTTCGCGATTGAGCCTATCCCGCGCATCGCTGGAAAATACCGACCTAAACTGAACGATCATCAGCAAGGCCCCCAGCACCAGGCAAACAATCGTTAAGGGACGCCCCCCCTCGAGCCCCTCTTTTTGTTTCTTTAAACCGACCACCATGCCCACCATACTGGCCAGTATCAGCAAAACAATCATTACATTCATCTCGCTTCTTCCTTTCTTTGCCCCGACGCGGGGTCAATATATCTCGGGCCTGATATTTATGTCCCTCTCTAAATCCAGACGGTCAGTGGCTCTAACTGACATATCGGCGTGGAGAATATTGGCCAGCCCCTCATGCCGCGTGCCGATTGTCTCGGGGAATTGGCCCGAAAACATCCACGTACGCGTGATACCTGCTTCTATGTTGTTGTCGGCTATGTACATCACTTCCCCCGGTTTCATTATTTGGTCTATTCGGCGGTTAGGGTGACTGTCCGAGTGAGCCTCCCATCCCATGACAGAGACATTTCCGACATAGTTACGCATGCTGCGGCCGGGAGCTTGCCCTCGGCGGCAGGTAAATATATGGTTAGCATTCCAAGCATGCCAGTGTTCACGGGTATGAGTTTCTTTCGAACCAGCCATAATTGGTAACGGCTGGTCCCAATTAGGCCATTGCAATCCTCCAGGAGGAGTTGTAGCCCAAGGAAAATGTCCCCTGTTTTGAACAAAGAACTGGCTGGTAACCGTGCCTATTTGCCTTAAATTGCTTGCGCAGGCCGTGCGATAACCGGCTTCCCTTGCGCGCTGCAAGGCTGGGGTAACCAACGATATAAGGAGCGCGATCAAGCCGATCACCACCAACAACTCCAACAACGTAAAACCATCGCGTCTACTGCGCATTACACTCATACCGTTCTCCATTAATTTTTTGACTTAACTAGCATCCATCTATATTGTACCGCTGGTGTCGACAAACTCAAGCACGTATTAAAGGAGGCTCTTGCAAAACCTCCAAGGTCGACACGGAGGTCGACCCTCCGGTAAAAAACAGCCGTATTTCGCAGGTTGCCGGAGGGGCAGGCTCCGTCCTGCCCTCATGAATGGGAGGTTTTG
>PWVE01000201.1 GCA_003562335.1 PVC group bacterium | reverse complement strand
CTACTGGCGCGACCGGGGAATCGATGTTACCTCCGAATGGGCAGACGGGTTGCGTGGCGACTATTTCGTGGGGTTGCAGGCCTGGGCCTGGCATGGCAGCAGTGCGGTGGCGCATTTGCCCGATTCGCTCTATTGCGGGAATCCGATGCAGGATGCAAAGCATCCCGGCTTCGACCAGCCCGGCGGGCTGCATGAGAAATTCACGGAAGAGTTCTGGCTTTTGTTTATGCCCTGGTTCTATAAGAATCATCCGCAGGGCGAGGATGATACAGCAAACATGATCGATGGATCGAACATTTGTATGCCTGCCTTGTGGTGCAAAGAGAATACCATGGTTGCCTACAGCCGAGAGGGATACCAGAATCTATCATGGCCTCTTCCTTCCAACTGGAAAAACCTAGAACGGGTGGAGCTAGCGCGTATCACCGATGAGGGACTGGGCCCGCGTGGCGAGGTCGATGTACAGAAACACAGGCTAGTGCTTTCGCTGGAAAAAGGGGAAGCAATACGTATTTGCCCGAAACGTTAATTTACGCGCATGCGCCAGCGCCGACTGGCACTTCCAGAAGTCCGGCAATGCCATAGACGTACATGCTGTGTAAATCCATGATCAATACCCCCTGAGAAAGCCCCAGCCACTTACACATGGTGCGCCCGTTTGCGATAGCGCCCGGGCGTTTCCCCTGTCATCCTCTTGAAAAAGTGCGTCAGATAGTTGTATGACGATAGGCCGCAGCTTTCGGCGATATCTTGAAGGGACATGTCTGTTTCCACGAGCAGCTTCTGCGCATGTGCCAGACGCAAGGCTTTCAATTCGTCAGCGGGCGTTCGCCCGAGTTGTGTCTGGAATTTCACTTCCAACGTCCGACGCCCCATGGGCAACGCTTTAAGCAGATCAACGATGGTTATCGGGTGCATGAAGTTCTCGCGCAGAAAGTGAAGGGCCTGAAGGGTTCGCCGATCACGCAGTGCCAGAATGTCTGTGGAAGCCCGCTCGTTGATCTGCCGGGCTTTAATGACATATTGTCGCTGGTCTGGTCGCTTTCCGTGCATCAGCTTGTCGAGAAGTTGCGCGGCAGACCGGCCGATTGATCGCGCGGGTACGACAATACCGGATTGCGCGGGGCGGGTCGCATGGCAGAGGAGCTGATCGTCATCGCCCCCGAGAACGGCGACTTCATGCGGCACAGGTATATCGGATTGCACACATACATTGATCACCATGCGCCCGATGTCAGACGCCCATGTATAGATCGCCACCGGCTTTTCAAGACTTCGCAGCCACTGCGTCATCGCGTCTCTAATTGTCTTCCAGTTCGCGCCACGCTTCATGTTGCCAGGGGGCACGAACAAGGAGCACGCCATGCCATGCTCTGCCAAAATGCTGGCGAATGCCGTATAGTGCTCTTGCACAAATGGCAGATCATACGGCTCCACATAGGCAAAGTTCCAGAATCCACGGCTGCGGAAATGTTCAAAAGCAAGTTTGGCCGATGAGACCGGATCGGATGTTACACGGTAGAATTGGCTCGCCTCGGGCACTTCGACCCTCGATATATTCACCACCTCGGTATTGGCTTGCAGGAGCCTTTGTGCAATCTTGGATGTAGATACCCGCGCAATGATACCATCCCCGCTCCAGCCCTCCGGTAGTTTCATATCCTCGATTTGACCGCGCGGTTCGATCCAGATGTTCCATGATTGGCATTCCTGGGCATAGGCAAGCACGCCCTCGACGACTCTCCGCCCCCAACCCGTAGAGGTATCCAGTAGCAAAGCCACATCACGAATGTGTTTTTTTGTTTTCACGCTGCATACTGTAGCCCCCAAAGCAAATCAGCGCAATCACGTATATTACATTCGAAACAGCACATATACCTCAAGGCCGACACCCCGACACTGCAAGTGCATTGCGCATTCGCGTATATTAAAAACGCAATTGCATCTTTTTATCCTCCGGTTGCGCTGGTAATGCTTAATGTTCATACAGTAGCGTCCCAAGGGACGCCAAGATTGGAGTGCTGGAGTATTGGAGTGTTGATTTACAGAGCGTTACGAAGGTCGACTTGCTGCTCTTCGAGAATGGACGTTGGATAATTTGGTCTGTTGTTCCTGTCATGATCGCCCTTCTGACATTACTCCCACACTCCATTACTCCAATCTGAATGGGATGCTTCTGATGTTCATAAATTCGTAATGTTTGGAGCTGCGATGCGGACGCTATTATGTGGGCTTGGTGTGGTGATGTGTTCTATGGCGGTACATGGGGACAATGTTTTGTGGTATCAGCAACCGGCGGAGGGATGGCATCAGGCCCTGCCTGTGGGCAACGGGCGTCTGGGAGCGATGGTTTTCGGCGGCGTGGAGACGGAGCGCCTTGCGTTGAACGAGGAATCCGTCTGGTCCGGCCAGCCGATGCAAACGGACCGCGTGGGTGCTTATAAATCGCTGCCGGAAATCCGTCGGCTCTTGTTCGAGGGCAAACACCGGCAGGCGGAAGATCTGGTGAAACGCCATGTGCTCGGGCCGCGTCCGCTCGGGTCTTATCAGCCGCTGGGCGACCTGACACTCGAATTTCCCAAGCTCGCATCCAAGAATTACCGTCGCTGGCTCGACCTGTCTGAAGGCGTGGCCGGTGTGCGTTTTACGAGTGAGCGGGGTCTGATCCATCGGGAGGTGTTTGCCAGCCCGGTCCACGATGTGTTGGTGGTGCGTCTCACCAGTGAGCAAACGGGCGGGGTGGATGTTTCGCTGAAGCTTTCGCGCGAAGGCGGGGCAAAGACGGAAGTGCTCAACGACACCATGCTGCGCATGAGCGGCGTGACCGATGCCGGAAAGCCGAGCGAGGGCGTACGTTTTGTGGCGGGATTACAGGTGCTGACCGAAGGCGGCAGCGTTACGCCCGAAGGGGACCGCCTGCATGTACGCGACGCGAATCACGTGACCATCCTGATCACCGCGGCAACCAATTACCAGAGCACCGAGGATCCGACCGCCCGGGTGGCGCGGCTTTTGGAGGCGGCACGCCCGGTTCCCTATGCGGAACTCCGGGCGGCGCACGTCGCCGCGCATGCCGAACTGATGGGCCGCGTGCGTCTCGAGCTGGGCACCGGGGACATGGACGAACGGCCAACCGACCAGCGATTGCAGCAGGTTCAGCAGGGCGGCAACGACCCCGGCCTGCTGGCGCTGTATTTCCAATACGGGCGCTATCTGTTGATCGGCTCGTCGCGCGCCCCCGGCTGGTTACCCGCGAATCTCCAGGGCATTTGGAACCACCGTATGGCGCCGCCCTGGTTCAGTGGCTGGCATTTCAATATCAACGTCCAGATGAACTACTGGCCGGCCGAGACTACGAATCTGTCGGAACTCCATCCCAAGCTCATCCATTTCCTCGACCGGATGCGGGAAAACGGCCGGAAGACCGCCCGGGACGTCTATGGCGCCGACGGATTCGTGATCTCCCACCGCACCAACGCCAACCTTTTCACCAGCCCGGTCACCGGACTGAATATTTGGCCAATGGGCGCGGCATGGACCGTCCAGCACGTTTGGGAGCACTATGCCTTCACCGGGGACAAGAAATACCTCCGCAGCACCGGTTACCCCATCCTGCGCGATGCCTCGGCGTTCTTTCTCGACTGGCTGGTTCCGCATCCGGAAACCGGCGAGCTGGTCAGCGGCCCGTCAATCTCTCCGGAAAATGTGTACATCGCCGCCGACGGCCAACAGGCACAGCTCGACATGGGCCCGACGATGGACCAGCAGATCATCGCCGAATTGTTCGACAACACCCTCGCTGCAGCCTCCGAACTGGGCATGGAGGACGGCTTTGTCGAACGCGTCCGCGCCTCCCGGGCCAAGCTCGCCCCGACGCGCGTCGGCAGCGACGGCCGCATTCTGGAATGGTCTCAGGAGTTTCCTGAACGGGAGCCGAACCACCGCCATGCCTCGCACCTCTACGCCCTTTACCCCGGCGGTGCCATCACCCCGCGCACGACACCGGAGTTGGCCGCCGCCGCCCGCAAAAGCCTGGAAGTGCGCACAGCCCCCACAGACCAACATACCGGCCACGCGCACACCGGCAACACCGGATGGAGCCTGGCGCAGTTTGCCGGGTTATGGGCGCGGTTGGCCGACGGGGATCAGGCGCTGGCGACCTTGCAGAGATTGTTGCAAAACGCGACCTATCCGAACCTGATGGACACCCACCCGACCCGCGATGGCGAAGGCGTATTCCAGATCGACGGCAACTCCGGTGGCACGGCGGCGATCGCCGAAATGCTGCTGCAAAGCCACGCCGGCGAGATCGAATTACTCCCGGCGCTGCCCGCCGCATGGCCGACCGGACAGGTGCGGGGGCTCCGTGCCCGTGGTGCCTATACCGTCGATATCGAATGGGTAGACGGGAAGCTGGTCCGGGCCTCGATTCAGTCAGACCACGGTGGCCCCGTAGCCGTCCGGCTTGGTGACAACGCCGCCAGTTTTACGATCCAACCCGGAGCCACTCTGGTTCTGAATCCCGAAATGAACGAAGTGAAATGAAAAGAGTCAAAACCGAAAGGAAAAGCAACATGAAAACCCGAAGAATAGAGACTCGCCACAGAATCCGCGCGTTGATCCCCGCACTCGCCATCGGCGTGTGCCTGGCGGTTTCCCCCGCGGAAGCGTCGAAAGCCTATACCGTACAGTTGGCGGATAACGGCGCGGTTCATGTCTCCGTGAACGGCTCCGCCCCGGTTCGCTTTGAACCGGAATTCAAGATTCTGCATACCAATCAGCAAATCACCCAGCGGCGCTTGAAGCTTCCGCTGCCGATCTACGACGTGACCGCCTGGCAGATCCGCGGACGACGCGACCCGGTCGTCAATCCCTTCAAGGCTGCGAATGTCCACAAGATTCGCGCAACGGGAGCGGAAGAACGGGGCGGCGTCATTCATTGGCGTTTTCCGGAACATGAGCTTTTCGCGCTGGAGGCGGAAGTGCGCCCCTCCAAAGACGGCAAAGAGCCGCAGGTCCGCTTCCGGTTCACCGCCCGGAAAGCCGGCTCGTTCTCGGTCGGCTATGCAGGGGCTCCCGCACGATCCCCGAACGAGGTGGACGCGGTGTTCCAACCGCTCATCTGGCATGACCAGCGCTTCCCCGAAGATGCGTACATGACCCTGGAGTACAACGCTTCGATCCCCGGGGTACTGGCAACGGCGGAGGGACTGACCTACGGGGTGTTGGCGGATCCCGCCTCACTGCCGTTCCGCATACCG
>PWVE01000061.1 GCA_003562335.1 PVC group bacterium | reverse complement strand
GGTACAAGTGTTCAGTGTTCAGTGTTCAGGAGGCCACCGCCTCTCCGACTCGGGTAGCTGCCTTTCGAGCGACTTTTCGAGACCGTTGAGCATCCGGATACACTCCTTGTACCGGCTGCGACTGGGCGACTACTGGGATGTGACCTTGACGGGCGGGATACAACTGGGCCGGGACCAGAACATCCGGCTGTACGCGTTGGTTGAGAATGTCCTGGATGACGACTATTCCACCGTGGTCGGTTGGAATGATCACGGGCGGCGTTATCGGGCAGGCCTGGAGGCAACATTCTAGAGCTCAGGCTTTGCCGAAAGTCAATCACCGCCGGAGCCTTATACTTGACATCCCTGTGGAGAAGGGCGACCGTTTGACCATGAGTACAGCCACTATAAAATCAGAATTGTACGCCATTGCAGATAAAATCTCTGAGGCTGCTTCGTATGATGATGCTATGTACCAACTATATGTGCGCATGAAGATCGCCAAAGGCCGGCAGGCTGCCGACGACGGTCGTGTCTTGCCCCACGATGAGGTGAAAAGCAGGTACTCCAAATGACGAATCGCATCGTCTGGACGGAGCCTGCCGTATCTGACTTGGACAGCATCCACGCTTACATATCTCGTGACTCATCGGTATATGCTGATTCAGTGTTGGCTGAGATCTTTGAGGCTAGTGACCGACTAATTGATTACCCTGAATCTGGGCGAGTCGTTCCCGAGATTGGTGACAATGCGGTAAGAGAATTAATCGTTGGAAATTATCGTGTGATGTATGAGCGATGCTGCGGCAGTATTCGCGTTCTCGCTGTTATTCATGGTGCGCGGCAATTCCCGAATTCATGAGGCTCTTGCAAAACCAGCGGCTTTAGCGTTCCGGTCATTGATGCATCGATAGGCTAACCCATCATGGAATCCAGGCAAGTTGTTTTCAACTCTCGCCTCCCGTCGTCGTGGATGAAACGCTTCTGTTGCCCGAGCCGCAGCGCCATCAGGTGATGGCGCTGGACAAGAACGGCGGGGAGGAATAACAACCGTGGCAATCTGATAGATGACAGGGAACCGCACACCCGCGACCGGCTCGTGACTGATTTGCATTTTGGGCGGGGTGGCCTATGGTGAACTTGCAAGCAAGCGCGTTGGATCGGCTACGTCTTCCAGGCAGCTTAACATACCACAAGGAGGCTGGTTGAACGGCCCATGCATTCAAAAGGAGGAATATGAATTTGTATACCCTTAACCAACGAATTACGGCACTTGGACTCGCGGTTTTATTTGCGACGGGTTTGGCGGTGGCCTGCCCGATTCCGGTATTCCAGTTTTCCCTTGAATATTGGGATTCGGATCCGTTCCGGATCGAAATCCGGCACGACGGGACGTTTAATGACGACCAGCAGGAGGCGCGAAACCGCCTGGAAGCTGCGGGCAGCGGCGGTGACGAGACCGCTAACATTGCGTTGTCGTGGCGTGATTATTCCCAGGCCGCCATTGAGCCGCCCGAGGATATGGAACTCCCGTACATGATAGTGCGTTACCCGGCTATTACAGGGATCAATGACCCCTTGTGGGAAGGGCCGCTGAGCACCACCGATGTGGCGGCCTTGCTTGATTCCCCCGCACGTCGCCAGCTTGGCGAGTGGCTGTTGGGTCGCCATGCCGCCGTCTGGGTATTGTTGCGCAGCGGGAACCGGTCTGCTGACCGGGAGGCTACGCGCCTGCTGGAAGCGGAGCTGGCGCGTATGGAACGTACCTTGAAGGTTCCCGACCCCGGCGTTGAAGGCATGGACTTGGGCGACATCTATACCGACATCCGTTTCAAGATGCTGGCGATCGACCGGGACGATCCTGATGAACAATTTTTGGTCCGGATGCTGCTCGGAACTGAACCCGATCTCGACGAGTTCGAGGACCAGCCCATCGTATTCCCCATTTACGGGCGCGGACTGGTGATGTACGCGTTGGTCGGCAACGGTATTAATCGCTGGACGTTGAACGCGGCCGGCGAGTTTCTGGTTGGCCCTTGCTCGTGCCAGATCAAAGCGAGCAATCCCGGCATTGACTTGCTGACCTCGCTGGACTGGGCCGGACAAGTGGAGCGGTTGACGACCTACGGGGAATCGCCGGCATTAGGCGCAAGCGGTTTTCTGGACCGTATGGACGAAGCGGAAGAGCGCTTGCGCGAGGAGTAGAGTGCTGTCAAAAGTTTAATGAAAAGGTGGGTGGGTTGACGACTACGGCGACGACTACGGAGTACGGGAACAGATTCTTTAATTCGTCCACCGTAGTCGTCGCCGTAGTCGTCCGCCGAAATGGAGGTTAGAGGATTAAAAGGAGGAGACCACATGAAACCTTGGTTACTGATTAAGAACGAAATCGGCTACCGGAAAGTCGGGTTCGGCATTGGATTGGCTTGTGTGGCCATTGCCATTGGCAGTTTGAGCGGATCGATCACGTTGCTGCAGGCCCATGAAGCCCGTACGGAAGAAATCCTGGCGCAACGCGAGCGCGAGACGCGCGAGGAGATGGAGCGCTTGGAAAACGATTACCGCCGGATCATGCGTAATCTCGGCCACAACGTGATGATCCTGCACGCCGACCAGAGCCGTGCCGCCCTGCGTGCGGCCGGGCATCCCGACACCTACCTGCCGGAAGCATATGTCCATCGTCTGGGTCAGGGCTATATCGAGACCTTGAACCACCTGCTGCCGGTGCTGCAGGAACGCACGACCTGGCCCGAACGGGAGCTCGACATCATTCTCATGGGCACGCCGGGGCAGGTGCCCGTGGCCCATCTCACCCGCTTTTTAACGGAAGACGGCGAAGCCTACCGCAACCCGATTATCAGCCCCATACCTGAAGGGAAAATCGAGATCGGCCACGCCATAGCCCAAGAGCTCGGCCTGCGGCCGGGGGACACGGTGACACTCAAGGGGGAACCGTTCGAGGTTCACCGCGTGAATGCGGCGCAAGGCTCCGAGGAGGACATCATGGTCTGGTGCAATCTTGACGTTGCCCAGCGTTGGTTGGACCGCGAAGGCTTGATCAATATTATTTTTGCGCTGGAATGCGTCTGCGACATCGATGGTCTGGGCGCCATCACGGAGGAAATATCAGCGCTGCTGCCGGATGTGCAGGTGTTGGAGTTCAGTTCACGGGTGATCGCCCGGGGCGAAGCCCGCCAGCGAGCGGAACAGGAGGCGCGCCGGGCCATTGCCGCTGAGATCGCGCACCGTGCGCAAATCGGGGATGAGTTGCGCACGTTTGCCACCATCCTGATTCCGGTGGTCCTGCTGGCGAGCGGCCTGTGGATCTTTTTCCTGATTCTGGGCAATGTACGGGAACGGGAATCGGAGATCGGCATCCTGCGCGCCATCGGCGTCAAGGAATCGGTCATTGTCTCGATATTTCTAAGCAAAGCACTCTTTATGGGACTCGTGGGGGCCGTGATTGGCTATTGCATCGGTGTCGCCGCCGGTGCGCTACGCGGCGGGGCCGGTCTGTTTGACGCTCGTTTTTGGGCTTTTTTCAATCCGGCGCTACTGCTTATATCCTTGCTGGTCGCCCTCATCCTTTGTGCCCTGGCCGGCTGGATACCGGCCATGTGGGCGGCCCAGCGTGATCCGGCCGACATCCTGCGCGGGGAGTGACAACAATGACGGATATTTTAGATTTTCAGACGGTCAGCAAAACCTATCGACCACGCGGACGTTCCTCCGTGGCAGCTTTGGACCAGGTGAGCTTGGCGGTAACGGCGGGTCAGTTCAAGGTGGTCTGCGGACATAGCGGTAGTGGCAAGAGCACGTTGCTGCTTTCCGCGGGCGGGCTGCAAAAACCCGACGCTGGCAAGGTATTGGTAAAGGGAACGGATATCTATCACCTTTCGCCCGAAAAGCGGGCCCGGTTCCGGGCGGAAACAATCGGATTCGTATTCCAGCAGTTTCATTTGATTCCCTACCTCAACATTCTCGAAAATGTTATGACCCCCGCCTTGGCACTGGCCATGGACCGGTCCGAGGTGGAGCAACGCGCCCGCGAAATGATTGAGTGGCTGGGGCTCGCCCATCGCCTGGACCATCCGCCCTCCGAGCTAAGCATCGGAGAACGCCAACGGGTAGCGCTGGCGCGCGCGCTGCTTAATCAACCGGCCCTGCTACTCGCGGATGAACCGACCGGTAACCTCGACGAGCAGAACAGCGAAATCGTCATCCAACACCTACGCGACTTCGCCGCGCGCGGCGGTGCGGTGTTGATTGCCACCCACGACACGCGGATTGAGGCAGACGAAAAATTGATGTTGGAGAATGGTCGTCTGCGGCCGGTCGCATCATGAAAGCACTCCGCATATTCGCCTTGCCGCTGATCGGGCTGATCCTCCTGGGAGCGCTGGTCTACCATATCTTCCAGCGCGAAATGGCGCCCCCCGCCCCCAGCGGTCCGCCAGCGGTGCATATTTGGGCGGATACGGCTTTGCGCCTGCCCTTGGAGTCGCCCGACATGGAACATGAACAGGGACTGCTCGGCCGCTTCCTGCGGCGGACCGGCATCCAAACCCGCGTCACCTACGGGACCCTGGCCGACTGGGAACATAACCCGGACCAACACCATCTGACGGATTTGGTGTTAACGTCGAACCCCGCCTGGCGAACCTGGTTGACGGAAGCGGGTCGGCTGGGACCCGAGCGCGCGTTCGCCCGCCATGTACCTGTGCTCCTCATACATGAAAATTACCGTGAACAAGCCCCCTCCCCCACCTTTCTGCGCGATCTGGATCGACGCCTCAGCGTGGGCGACTTGCACGGGACGGTACTGGGTCAATTGACGGTTGAGTTGTTGACCGACGACACCTATGCTGTGGATGATCTGCAACAACAGGTGCGCTTGGTGGGCAGCTCCGCCGACGAAGTGGCACGGGCGGTGGAACAAGACCGGGCGGATGCGGCACTTGTCTGGCGAGACACCGCGTTGCGCCATGCGCGGCGGACTACTTTTGTCCCTTGGCCGGATCCGGACGTAACCGGCCCGTCCGTCTACGCGCTGCGCCTTGACGATTCGCCGCAAAGCGACGCGGCGGCGCAGCTGGCACGGTTCCTGGCCGGCCCCGCCGCGCACTCGTTGTTGCGCGCGTATGGATTTGAAACGTTATAGGCTCTTGCAAAACCTCCCATTCATAAGGGCAGGACGGAGCCTGCCCCTCCGGGAGCCTGCGAAATAGGCCTGGTTATTTCCCGGAGGGTCGACCTCCGTGTCGACCTCGGAGGTTTTGCAAGAGCCT
>PWVE01000242.1 GCA_003562335.1 PVC group bacterium | reverse complement strand
GGCGCTGGCTCCGAGGACTCCTGAACACTGAACACTGAACACTTACAACGCTTGGAATGGGCAAAACATCAGGCTATATTACCGACTCATTTACTCAAACAATTTCCGATTAAGGAGCTAAGAGATGAATCACCAACAGACACGCCGCAGTTTTATTAAGACCACATCCCTGGCCGCAGGCGGAATCGGGGCATTGGGGCCTGTCCATATCCTGCGATCCGCTGCAATGATTATCGTGAGATACTGGAGCGGGAAGATATCGATGCGGTTGTTCAGCGATGTGTTGCCAATTAATGAATATCGTCTACCGCTACGGGAAGTCGCTGAAGTGGGATGCCGCCAACGATACCTTTGCGCCGGGCGGCGGTGATCCTGAATGGCTGGGACGCGAATACCGTCCGGGCTATGAACTTCCCGTATAGTGTGTTGAGGAGAAACGTTATGAAGAGGACCGCAAAAATAGTACATTTAATCCTGGTAACGAGCGCGTTGTGGTGGCAAACCGCCACAGCGGCAGCGAATACCGTATACGTTTCGCCTGCGGGCGACGACGCGAACCCGGGGACGGCGGAACGGCCATTGGCCACCTTGGAAGCGGCGCGCGATGCGGCCCGGCGACTGACCGATAATGGTCGTAACGTTCCGGAAGGCGGGGTGCAAGTGGTGCTACTGGCCGGGCGCTACCCGCGTTCCGCCACCTTCGAACTCGATGAGCGCGACTCGGGCGCGGCAGGACGGCCCGTGGTCTATACCGCACAACCGGGCGCGGAAGTCATCCTCGACGGGGGCGTCGTCATCCCCTCTTCCGCCGTAAAGCCTGTAACTGATCCTGCAATATTGGACCGCATTATCGAGGAAGCGGCCCGTCCTCATATTGTTCAGGTCAATCTGCACGACTACGGCATTACGGAGATCGCCCCCTACGGGCCGCGCGGCTTTCGTCGTCCCTACCGCAATTCCGCGCCGGAACTTTTCATAGACGGCGCACCTCAAAAGGTCGCCCGCTGGCCAAACGCCGGGGAACCGCACATTCCCATGGGTGAGGTTGTTGCACGCGGGAGCGCACCGCGGGACGGGGAATTCGACAACGAGCCGGGCGTGATTAAGTTCGGCACCGACCGCGCACACCGCTGGGCCGGGGCCGAGGAGCTTTTCTTGTCCGGAATCTTTGCCCGCGAATGGGCGGATGACACGATCCGGGTTGCCGAGATCGATGTCGAGCGCGAGGTCTTCGTAACCGACGGTCCACATCTCTACGGATTCATCAACCGTTCCTTCACGGCATGGTTCGCCATCAACCTGCTTGAGGAGATTGATGTGCCCGGCGAGTATTTTATTGATCGCGCATCCAGCATCCTCTACCTGTACCCGCCGCACGAACTGGATGACGCGCTGATCCAAGTGTCGCGCATGGGCGAGGTCATGATCGCCATCGAGGGCGCCTCCCACCTGCACATCGAGCGCCTGACGCTGGAGAACGGCCGTTCCACGGGCATTTATATCGAACGGGGCGAGTCGAACCGCATTGCCGGTTGCACCATCCGTAACATGGGCAAGCTCGGCATCCAGGTCGGGATGGGCACCGAGGATTTGCCGCACGGCCTGCATGATGCCCATGGTAACTTGGCACCGGGAATAGAAGACCCGGCGCTGGTTGCGCGGCGAATGGGTAGCTGGCACGAACACATTTACAAGTATCCGGTCGTCTACCTCCACGGCGGTTACCGGCACCGGATCGAGAGCTGCGACATTCATGACACCGGTGCGGGCGGAATCAGCCTCGTAGGCGGCAACCGCAAGACGCTCACACCCGGGGGACACAAGGTGGTCAACTGCAATATCTACCGGGTCAACCGCCTCGACCGCACCTACAAGGCCTGTATTAATGTGGACGGCGTGGGACAGCGGATCGTGCACAACCGGCTGCACAGCCCCGACAGCCAGGCCATCTACATGCACGGTAACGACCACCTCATTGAGCACAACAATATCCATGACGTGGTGCTGGCCAGCGCGGACATGGGGGCGATTTACATGGGGCGTGACGCGACCGAGGCAGGTCATGTTATCCGGCACAACTTCTTCCATCACATCTTCGACTTTGTCGGCGGGGTGGGCACACAGGCCATGTTTTTTGATGATGGAACCCTCTATGCAGCGCAAATATTCGGCAATGTCTTCTATCGCGCCGGTAGCTCAGGGGTCATCAAAAACCATCAGAGCCTCGGGAACTCCATCGCCAACAATATCGCCATCAATAGCCCGCGATTGCTCCAGCAGAGCGGCGCCGGCGCCATCAACTTCTTGAGAGACCCCGACCGCATCCAGCATACGCGGGCCACCACGAAGGATCCCGATGATCTCCGCGGCGTTGACATCAGGATCGAGCCATACAAGTCGGCCTATCCCCTGCTCCTCAAGACCTTCAAGACCGGACAGGACTTCTCCCCGCCTCCCTGGAACAATGTCGAGACCAGCGATCTATCGATGTTTGTCGATCCCGACGCACTGGATTTCACACTCAAGCCCGATGCCCCGCCGCTGAGAATGGTGGCGGAGAACGTAACCGATTTAGTCACCGGCATTGAGGGACAGGACATGCCCTTTGAGGATATTCCTTTCGCAAAGATCGGACTTTATCAGGATGACTATCGCCAAACCCTGCCGCCGCGCCGGGAAAGGGACTAAAAGAAAAACATTAAGGAGAAACGTAATTATGGATCAATTTGCTGAAATTGGGGCGCTCGAGATAACGGCGCGTCGGGGTCATCTTCAGGAAGTCAAGCCTCCGGCCCTGCCCAAAACCTTTCTGCCGGCCAAGAGGAACAACCCGCGCGCGGCCTTCAAGCCAGCCCCGAAAATTGATTCGGCGGACAAGCTGGCGGCGGAACTGGCTCGTCAACGTAAACGCTATGCGCCATTCCTGAAGGACCTCGCGCCAACGTTGCCATCCAAACGTATTACCCGACAACTGAAGAACTTCGAATGGCGCCTGGAGCCGGAAACCAAATGGAAAGGCATCAAGCTCCCGCACTATGGCGGCCCGATCGGGCGGGCCGTGGCGCACTATCGCACGACTTTTACCGTTACTCGCGCAATGCTCGCGAAGGGCGCGGTGTTTGCCCGCTTCAACGGGGTGGATTACAAGGCGCATGTTTTCGTCAACGATCACTATGTGGGTTCGCACGAAGGGTTCTTTGCACCGTTCGAGTTCGAGTGCGCCGCGCACCTGCACGCGGGCAAAAATAACCTTGCGGTGAAAGTCGAAAATGACGCGATCTACCGGGGAAACGATCACTCGGGCCAGCACGAAGAGGGCGACAAGCTCTATGCCGCCACGGGTCTCGGCTGGGATGACCCCGAACTCGGCTGGAACCATTGTCCGCCGGGATTCGGAATCTACCAGGAGGTATACGTCGAGGCGCGGGCTCCCATGCATATCGCCGACCTCTTTGTGCGCCCGCTGCCGGATGAGGACCTGGCCGAGGCGTGGGTGGAAGTTTGGAACAAGGACCGGCAGAACCGGTCGGCGCACCTGGAATTGTCCGTGTTCGGACAAAACTTCCGTAAGACCGTCATCAAAAAACTACGACACACCCCCGGTACGCGCATTATTCCCGGGGTCGGCGACATGCAGAAGCCGACCGACAACCAGGAGGTGACGCTTGAAATGGGGCCGGGCATGAACCGCGTCAGGGTGCCCCTGCCCCTTCCAAACGCGCGCCGCTGGGAACTGGAAAAGCCGTGGTTGTATCAACTCCAAGTCCGGCTGCTCGCTGACGACGGCCAGGTGCTGGATACGGCCAAACGCCAGTTTGGCATGCGCACTTTCCGGCAGGACATGGCGCAGAAACCCCGTGGACGGCTGTACCTGAACGACCGCGAGATCAGGTTGCGCGGCGCAAACACCATGGGCTTCGAGCAGCAGGACGTGCTCAAAGGGCAATTCAAGCAACTTATCGATGACATTCTGCTGGCAAAAATTGGCAACCTGAACTTCCTGCGGCTCACGCAACGCCCCGTGCAGCCTGAAGTCTACGAGTATTGTGACCGGCTCGGCCTGATGACGCAGACCGATCTGCCGTTGTTCGGCTGTATGCGCTACAACAAATTTGCCGAAGGCGTCCGGCAGGCGGAAGAGATGGAACGGCTCGTCCGTCCGCATCCCTGCAACGTCATGGTCAGCTACATCAACGAGCCGTTTCCCAACGCGTCCGGAAAGCCCCACCGGCAATTGACCCGTCCGGAGTTGCAGGCGTTCTTCGAGGCTTGCGACCGTGCCATTCACATTCTCAACCCCGACCGCTGCATCAAGCATGTGGACGGCGATTACGATCCGCCCAGCGAAACCCTGCCGGACAACCACTGTTATTGCGGCTGGTATAACGGGCACGGGCTCGAACTCGGTCGACTTCATCGCGGGTATTGGATGCCGATTAGCCGCGACTGGTGTTATGGCTGCGGCGAATTTGGCGCGGAAGGGCTGGATTTCGCCGATCTCATGCGCCGCCGCTATCCGCGCCACTGGCTGCCGGGCAAAGACGAAAGCGCGTGGTCCCCCCAATCAATCAAAGGCGCGCAAACCGGGAAATTTCATTATCTCTGGTTCGATACACAGCCCACCTTGCAAGACTGGGTGCAGGCGAGCCAGCGTCACCAGGAATGGGCCACCCGCCTGTTCACCGAGCGGTTCCGCCGCGACAACCGCATGGTGAGCTTTGCCATCCATCTATTCATCGACGCCTTCCCGTCGAGCTGGATGAAAGCGATCATGGATTGCGAGCGCCGCCCGAAGCCCGCCTATTTTGCGTACCGCGATGCCCTGGCCCCCTTGACCGTCAGCATCCGTACCGACCGCTGGGCATTTTTTGCCGGCGAAAAGATGCCCTTCGAATTCTGGATTTGCAACGACACGCACGACGCGCCGAAGGGCCGACGGCTGCGCTGGCAGATTGAGCGCGACGGCCAGGTCGTATTTGCCCAACAGGCGACCGCCAAGTTGGAGAAGATGAGCGCCACGTTCCAAGGCTTTTTTGCGCCCCAGGCCCCGGCCGTTAAAGAACGAACCAAATTCACGCTGCGGCTTTCGCTCGGCGACGTGGACACCGCCATCACCTACGAGGTCTTTCCGAAGGTGCCCGCTCCCCGCCCGTCCCCCACGGTCATGGTCATCCGGGACTTCGCCGATTACCAAAAACGCCGCCGCGAAATTGACCGGGCGGTGAAAGACGGCGCACGCGTCGTGTTCATGGAATTGCCGGTGGGCGAATACACGATTGGCGGCTCGAAGATCAGAGTGGCCGAAGGCGTGATGCGGCCGCGCGAG
>PWVE01000138.1 GCA_003562335.1 PVC group bacterium | reverse complement strand
TGGAAGTGCCGTATTATGTTCATGCGACGGATCCAGTGTTGATTCACCTCTGGGGACCACTGGCGATCCGTTGGTACGGTCTGGCGTATGTGGCCGGCTTTGCATTCGCGTATGTCGCGTTGGGTCGTGCCAGTCGGCGGGGGACGTTTCGTGTCGCGGAAACGGCCATACCGTCGCTTTTCTATTTTGTCATCATTGGCGTCATGCTGGGGGGGCGTTTGGGTTATTTTCTGTTTTACCAGTTTGAGGCCTGGCGGCATGACCCGGGCTTACTGTTTCGGGTTTGGGAAGGCGGGATGGCCAGTCATGGTGGTATTCTGGGATTGATTGTCGCGGTGTGGTGGTTTGCGCGTGTACAGCGGGTACCCTTTTTGCGGGTCATGGATGCCTTGGCCGCTGTGGCCCCCATTGGAATCTTCTTTGGCCGCGTGGCGAATTTCATTAATGGCGAGTTGTGGGGGCGTGTAACCATGGTTCCGTGGGCCGTCGTTTTCCCTCAGGAATTCGGGTTACACCCGGGCCAAGCTGATTGGGCGGCTACCGTCGAACGCCTTTACAGCGCCGGCCAATTGTTGCCGCGTCACCCGTCGCAGCTTTATGCGGCACTGCTCGAAGGCCTACTGTTGTACGCCTGTTTGTGGGGATTGCGCCGGACGGCCTGGGCGCAGACCGACGGCCGGATCGGTGCGGCCTTTCTTTTGCTGTATGCGGTAGGCCGCAGCATCGGCGAATGTTTTCGGGAACCGGGAATCGTTTATTTCGGCTGGCTCACCCAAGGCCAGCTCCTCTCCCTGCTGCTCTGCATCCCCGCCGTCTGGGTCCTGTACCGGACAAAATAAAAAAATGCAGAAAAAATTTGACACCGTCATTTTTAATGATAAACTGCTCGCATTATCGGTAGGGCCGATAGGAAATAACAGGAGGTATAGGATGTTGAAGAAGTATGGTGTTGGTTTGGTGTTGGCGGGCATGGTGGCGGCGCAAGTGGGGGCGGAAGAGCAGGACGCGGGACCGCGGCGGGATCCATTGGATCCGCTGCCGTATCGCATGCGGGCTTTGCAATTGGGCGAACGCGTAACGCCTATGACGGCCGGGCGTGAATTCAATCCGGCGATTTCGGTGATCTTTGATTTCACCTACGCCTACGAGACGGAAGACTTGGACGCACCCCCCGGATTCGAGTGGGGGCATGATCACGGTCATGGACACGGACATGATCATGCGCATGGCATCGAAGAAGGATTCCAATTACGCGGGGTGGAGTTGACATTGACCGGCACCATCGACCCCTATTTGGACATGAGCACCACGATCCACTTTACGGATCATGATGTGGAGGTCGAGGAAGCCTACGCGACCACCCGGATGTTGCCGGTTGGGTTTCAGTTGAAGGCTGGTAAATTCCTAAGTGATGTCGGTTACATTAACAAACAGCATATGCACGACTGGGCCTTTGCGGATCAACCGTGGATGCGCGAATTCTTCTTTGGCGATGAAGGTTTGAATGAGCTGGGCGTGCAGCTTTCCTGGCTGCCGCCCACTGAAACCTATATCCGTCTTGGCGTGGAAGTAATGGAAGGCGAAAGCGAAGGCATCGCCAACTACATCGGAAATGGGCACCATGAGATTGTGACCATTCTTCCGGACAACACCCAGGGCCCGGAGCGTAACCGCTGGCGTGGTGATAAGGGGTTGCAGGAAAAGGAGGGACCGCGCCTGTTTACCGGTTTCGCCAAAGTCGCGCCGGATATCGGCCGGAACCATGCCATCCAGTTGGGTACGTTTGGCGGTTACAGTCGCGTCATGCAGATGGAAGAAGCCCACTCCAGCGGTCGCTTGGAAACGTGGGACGGCGACGCTTGGTTTGCGGGTGTCGACGCCGTCTACAAATACGACGGTGCCGGCGTGATGGGTCAGGGCAATTTTGTGTTGCAAGGCGAATACCTCTATCGCCAGTTGGATTTGGATTATCGCAGCCAGCAATTTGAATCGTTTGGCTCGCTCATCACCACCGATCAGAATTCCCAACGCTGGAAACAGGATGGTCTTTATGTTCAAGGCATCTATGGATTCTGGCCGCGCTGGGACGCTGGGTTGCGGCTGGACGTGTTGGGTCTTAATAACGATGGATTCGAGGGGCGCGGCACGCCGGAGGATTTCGGCACCTCCTATCGCTACACCGGCCAAATTGCGTACCGGCCCACGGAGTTCTCTATGATCCGCGCCCAAGCCGGCTACATGGATTTGGCGCATGGTGATCATGGACACGATCACGACGATGGCTGGCTGTTTGTACTGCAATTCAGCACCAGTCTCGGCGTACACGGCGCGCACGCTTTTTGATACGATTTGCTCGCTACAACTCCTGCAATGGGCAAAACTAAAGACCGCGATCCGGGATCCGTATCCCGGGTCGCGGCCTCGTTTACACCGACACGGGACTGTCAAAAGTGTTGTGAAAACTATGAAAAAGGCATCGGTAGACGATTACGGGCCACGAGCAGAGCGAAGCACCAATCGTCCATCGTGATCGTCGCCCGTAATCGTTCACCGAAATAGGTCGAAAATAGAGACAAAAAACGGGAGGGAAAGCCCCAAACAGGCTTATCGCTTTGATAAATAGATGTTTACACAGCAAATGTCTTGTCTACTTTTGACAGGAACGAAAATAGGGAAAGGATAAATTTATGAAAAAATGGATTTATATGATGGCCAGTATCTTGGCCACAGCTACCATGGCGGACTTGAACGTTGTGGCCACGGTCCCGAACATGGGGATGCTGGCGCGTGCAGTAGGTGGCGACACCGTTAACGTTCGTGTCATGGCCCCACCGGATCGTGATGCCCACTTTCTTGAGGCACGGCCCAGCATGATGGCGGCCTTGCGGCGGGCCGATATCGTGGTGGCGGTGGGGGCGGAACTTGAAATCGGCTGGTTACCGGCCGCCATTCAGGGCGCCAACAACCGGCGTGTGCAGCGGGGTCAACCGGGCCACTTCGAGGGAAGTCATTACGTTGAACTGATCGGGAAAGGGAAACCGGCAGACCGCGCCTTGGGCGATGTGCACCCGGAGGGTAATCCACATTTCTATCTAGATCCCGAACGATTTGCCGTGGTAGCCACCGCGTTGGCCGAACGGCTGGGCCAATTGGCACCGGAGCACGCGGATACCTTCACCGCCAACGCCGCCGCTTTTGGTGAACGAGTGCAGGATTATATGCCCCGCTGGCGCGAACAAGCGGCACAGGCTAAAGGAGTCTTGCTCTATCACGAGGATGCCAATTATCTTTTGAACGCGCTGGATGTGCCGGTGCTGGGTTACATTGAGCCGCTGCCAGGTATTCCGCCCACAGCGTCGCACTTGCGCCAACTGGTACAATCCTTGCGCGGACAAGCAGGAGTCATTTGGAGTATGAACTATCACCCAACCAATGCCGGACAGTTTATGGCCCGCGAGCTGGACTGGATATTTACACAGTTGCCGGCCCAAGTGGCTATGGATGGCGATGTCGACGCCTATTTCGCGCTGATCCAGGCATGGGTGGACGCACTGGAACCCAAAGCGGAGTAAATGGCGAGCGATCCGTTAATCAGCGTGGACCAATTGGTGGCGGGTTATACGCGTCCCGTGGTGGGGCCCGTGAGCTTCGCCGTCCGACCCGGCGAAATCTGTGGATTGGGTGGTGCCAACGGCACCGGCAAATCGACGCTCCTGAAAGCCATTACGGGCATAGCGCGTTCATTTTCGGGCCGTATCCAGCGCTTGCCCGGCCTAACCCTGGCGCATCAATGGCAAAGGCCGGAGCTACCGCCCGAGCTCGCCCTGCTCGGGCGCGAACTCTACGCCTTGCTCGGAGCCGACCCGCAATCCCCGCCCGCATTTATCAAGCCATTGCTGGAAAAGCCCTTGTACGCCATGAGTGGCGGCCAATTCCAGTTGCTGCAGACCTTTGCCTGCCTGTGCAGCCCCGCCCGCTTGGTCCTGATGGACGAACCCACCAACAACTTGGACGGTCAAGCGCTGGAAGCCCTGTCCACCATACTACACGCCCTGGCACCGGACCGTGCCGTGTTGCTGGTGAGTCATGAATCCACGTTCCTAGAGCGCCATTGCACGTCAATCCTGGAGATGCCACGGTGAACGACTGGCTGCTGTTCGACCCCATGTTCCGGGTGCCGTTTTTCACCGGTCTGGCCCTAGCTGTTGCGCTGAGCCTGATCGGCGCATTATTACGCCTGCGTGCCGAGTGGCTGGCCGCTCTGGGCCTATCCCAAGTGGCGGCCGCCGGGGCCATGCTGGCGGTGTGGCTAAGTGGCCCCGCCCTGCTCGGTGCCAGTTTGGCCGCAGTGGGTGCCATGGCCTTGCGCTCCATGTTGCAGCGGGTTGGGAACAGTCATCATGCCCTCATGATCTTGATCGGCTGGTCGGCTACCCTGATCATCGGGGCGCACATGGACCACGGTCAAGTGGTCAGCGAGACGTTCCTGCGCGGTCAACTTTACTTTACCCGGCACGAACACTTGATCGGTGCCGTGGGTTTACTGGTGGTGGCGCTCGGGCTCTATCCCTGGCTGACACCGCGCTTGCTCGTCACGCGTTTTTTCCCTGATTATCACGCAGCCAACGGCATTCCCGTCTGGCCCCACCGCCTCAGCTACGCCCTGCTCGTGATCGGGGCCACGGTGCTGGGCACCATTTCGGTGGGTGCCTTTCCGGCCTTTGCGCTGCTGTTTGTGCCGCCTTGGATCGGATTTGTGCTGGTAGACGGCTGGACCCGCTCGGTCTTGGCTGCTGTCGGCATAGGCGTCACCGCCTATGTGGCGAGCTTTGTACTGGCGATGGTATTGGACCAGCCGTTCGGTCCGGTCCTAACCGCGTTGCTGGTTGGCTTGGCCGCCTTACGCTTTGTCAGTACCGTGCGCCGCCGCGGCGGAGAGGCGCAACCGGACGGGCCGATAACCGAAACACGCTCGGCCCCACCATCACCCGCATCATGAATATCGCGCCAAATCGATCGGTCTAACGGGCGGCGGGTCTGCGAGCCGTATAGACAGGTAGCGCATCAGGCAAGCCGCCGATAAAGCTCGCGATTCTTTTCCAGCACGCGGTGTACCGCCTCATCGTAATCGGCATCCGGCTGCCCGATGAGATCGTCGATCGAGGCCGCCAAGAGCTGTTCTGCTTCGAGTCCGGCTCGTTTCGCCTTCTCCCGGAGCGCAACCGCCTTAGCATCGTCAATCTGCAGCGTTAAAGTCGTCATGGCCCGTCTCCTTAAGTAACGACATCAAAGTATAGCGCCGCAAATGCGTTTTCAATCAATTTCATCCGTTG
>PWVE01000058.1 GCA_003562335.1 PVC group bacterium | reverse complement strand
TCGGCGTTGATGACGCATGGCCCTTCATTATAGGCCATGGCGCGCTCCAACACCTTCTTCACGTCCGCCGGACGTTTCAGCGTAAATCCTTTGGCACCCGGAAAGGCATCCGCCAACTTGGCGAAATCGGGATTGCCTTCCAGGTCCACTCCGCTCTTGCGATCTTCGAAGAAGAGTTCCTGCCATTGCCGCACCATGCCCAGGTAATGGTTGTTCAGCACCAGCACCTTGACCGGTAACTTATGCACGCAAGCCGTGGCCAATTCGCACATCGTCATTTGGAAGCCGCCATCGCCCACAATCGCCCAGACCGGCGCATCCGGCCGGCCGAATTGCGCGCCCATGGCGGCGGGAAACCCGTACCCCATGGTACCCGCCCCACCGGAACTGAGCCAGGTGTGCGGATCCTCCGACAAGCAAAACTGGGCGGCCCACATCTGATGCTGCCCCACGTCGGTGGAAATAATGGCTTTGTGTTCCGTCAAACGGTCCAGTTCCGCGAGCACATGCTGCATCTTGAGCCCGCCCTGTTTGCGGAATTTCAGCGGGTACCGCTGCTTATAGTCGTCCAAGCGCCGTAACCACTCATCGGTATCCAGCTTGCCCACATGTTTGTGCAACTCCGCCACAATCGCCCGCGCATCGCCCACACAATGGTGGTGCACTTGAATCATCTTATGGATTTCGGCGGGGTCGATGTCGATATGAATGCGGGTGGCGTTGCGGCAGAAGCGTGCCGGCTGACCCACAATGCGGTCGTCGTAACGCGAACCGATCGACATCACCAGATCGCACTCGACCAAGGCCTTATTGGCATAGGCCGTGCCGTGCATGCCCAGCATCCCCAAGCTCAAAGGATGGGTTTCAGGGAAAGCCCCCTTGCCCAGCAGGGTGGTCGTGACCGGGGCCCGCAACGTTTCCGCCAACATACGCAACTCCTGGGTCGCATTGGCAATCAGCGCCCCATGCCCCGCGATCAAAACCGGTCGGCGCGACCGGTTCAGCGCTTCCGCCACTTCCATAATAGACGACAGATCGGTTTTAATATCCGGCTTGTAGCCCGGTAAATCCATCGGCGGATCCAGCTCAGCGGTACAAGGACCTGAACTCATATCCTTCGGAATATCAATCAGGACCGGTCCCGGCCGCCCTGTCCGCGCAATATGAAACGCTTCCTTCGTCACGCGGGGAATGTCGTTGGGATCCTTGATCATGTAGCTGTGCTTGACCACCGGCATGGTCAGGCCAAACGTGTCCGCCTCCTGAAACGCGTCTTTGCCCAGCATACTGCTGATGGTCTGCCCGGTCAGCACCACCATCGGCACAGAATCCATGTTGGCGGTCATGATGCCGGTAATCGTATTGGTGGCACCAGGTCCGCTGGTCACCAAGACCACACCCGGCTTACCCGTCACGCGGGCGTAGCCATCCGCCATGTGCGTGGCACCCTGTTCATGCCGCACCAGCACCAGTTTGATTTTCGTATTGGTCGTGACCAACGCGTCAAAGATCGGGATGGCGGCACCACCCGACAATCCCCAGATGTACTCCACGCCCTCCATCTCCAATCGACGCACCAACGCCTGAGCCCCCTCCATCACTTGCGGCTCAACCACTGGCTTCACCGAAATATCCGGTGAACGCTCCTGAATCTCCGGCTGATCAAGCATCTCCGTAGCATTATCTGCGCACATAACCCCTCCGTTTTTTATGAATTCGGGACAAAACTATCACCGAATGCCCGAAACGCAAGAAAAAAATGTACTTTTTTTCAAAAAAATGGCACACCGCGCATAAAACACCAAAAAACAATGCTTCAAAATAATCAAATATGCTTCTTAAATGTTTTTTATTGACATAATGCTAATAAAAAAATCAATTAATTCTAAGCGGGTGCAAGGTGGTTCGGCGAAGATTATGAGGCTCTTGCAAAAACTCCAAGGTCTTTACCTTTTTTGACATTTACCACCGTTTGGGGCACGCTTGGGACATGGAACGACCAAACCTTCTGATAGTGCTGGGCGCGCTCTTGTGCGGTGTGCGTGCATGGGCGGAGGCTACGCCGAACTGGGAATATGTGCCCCTGGATGAAGTCGCCGCTTGACAAGTACCCCGCCGGAACGTTAGTTCACTGCGCGCGCCTAGCAGCCCGTTGAAAAACCGCAATGTCGAGGAAGCGGCTCGGCGGGACGCCTTGCCCTACCTGATTCCACGATTTTTCGATGGGTAGGGCGAACCGTCCCGGTGAGCCGAGTCTTTTCCAACGGGTGGCTAGCTCGCATTTTGCGCCGTCCCCATCGCATTCATGGTGCCGGAGGGGTGTCTATTATTTATGAGGAGGAAGGGGTATGATCCCCATACGAAATATCGCTATTATTGCCCACGTTGATCACGGGAAGACCACGCTGGTGGATAAACTGCTGCGCGACGGTGGGGCCTACCGGGCGAACCAGGTGGTGGCCGACCGGGTTATGGACTCGATGGACTTGGAACGGGAAAAGGGTATCACCATCAAGGCCAAAAACGCCTCGGTTTTTTACCGGGACGTCACCATCAACATCGTCGACACCCCGGGCCACGCCGATTTCGGCGGGGAAGTCGAGCGCATCATGAAGATGGTCGACGGGGTGCTGCTGTTGGTGGACGCCTATGAGGGGACACAGGCCCAAACACGGTTCGTCATGCGCAAGGCCCTGGATAACGGGCTGAAACCGATTGTGGTGATCAACAAGATCGACCGCGAACACGCCGATCCGCACAAGGTACACGATCAAGTGCTGGAGCTGCTGCTGGAACTCGGTGCCACCGAAGAACAGTTCAATGCACCGTTTGTGTATGCCAGTGCCAAGGAAGGTTACGCCGTAATTGACTTGGATGATCCGCCCAAGGACACCACCCCGCTGTTGGATGCGGTGATCGACCATATCCCGCCGCCCGCCGCCGACCCGGCGGCCCCGTTTTCCATGCTGGTCAGCAACCTGGACTGGAGCGATTACGTGGGCCGGATCGCCATCGGCAAAATCCTGGGCGGATCGGTCCAAGGTGGGGACACGATTACCTGTATTCACAAGGACGGCACGCGCGAGCGCAAGGCCATTACCAAGCTCTTCCATTTTAGCGGCACACGCTCGTCTGAATTCGAGGCGGCCGGCGCGGGCGATATTGTCGGCATTGCGGCCTTTGAACACGTGGACATTGGCGAGACACTGGCCAGTGATGCAGACGCGGAACCCTTGCCCTTTGTAGAAATCGACCCGCCCACTATCCAAATGCGCTTTTGCGTCAACGACAGTCCGCTGGCCGGGCGGGACGGCAAATACGTGACCACCCGGCAGTTGCGCGAGCGGTTGTTCCGCGAGATGCACACCAACATTTCCTTGCAGGTGGAGGATACCGATCAAGCCAACGTATTTGCGGTCAGCGCCCGCGGGGCCATGCAGATCGCCGTGCTGGTCGAGACCATGCGGCGCGAGGGCTATGAGATGTTGGTGGCCCGGCCGGAGGGGATTTGGCGCAAAAAGGACGGGGTCAAGCTGGAACCGTTCGAAACCCTCTGGATCGAGACCCCGGAAGACACGCTCGGCGATATCATGCAGAACCTGGCGGAACGCAAAGGCCAAATCACCGATATGTCCCACCACACACACGGCGTGCACCTGACGGCCGTCATTCCGACGCGCGGCTTGATCGGGTTTGAAACCGACTTGGTCAATCAGACCAGTGGCCGGGCGGCCATGTCGCATCTGTTCAAAGAATACGGGCCGTTTGCCGGTCCCATTCGGACACGCTTCACCGGCACGCTGGTGGCCATGGAGTACGGGCGCGCCACCTACTTTGCCTTGGAAACCCTGCAAGATCGCGGGCGCCTGTTCATCGGGCCGGGCGACGAGGTATACGAGGGCATGATTATCGGGGAAAATTCGCGGGCCGAGGATTTGCCGGTCAACCCCACGCGCACCAAACAACTGTCCAACGTACGGAGTCAAGGCGAGGGCAAGGTAACGCCGCTCGAGCCGCCCGTCCACATGTCATTGGAGCGGGCCATCGAATACATCGCCGACGACGAATATATCGAGGCCACGCCCAAGGCCTTGCGGCTCCGCAAACAAGTGCTCAACGCCAATCACCGCAAGCGCATCGCCCAAGGCCGCCCCATCAGCCGGGTGGCCGGCTGAACCTATAGAGAGCAGTTCAACGGCTTCGCCGCCGAACTGTTCTTAGTAAACCCTTGGTAGTGAATAGCCTAACCCGACTTTCGCTATTCGCGGGCTAATCCGTCTTTTTTCGTAGGTTTTAGCTTAAAGGTCTGCCCCACATTTTGCCTTGAGCTCTTCGAGTCGGGGAGGTGGTTGCTCCGGCAGCGTCAGGTTGAGTTGGTGCAGCAAAAGCTGTAGTGCTTTCTCTGGTTGGGTATATCGCGGCAAAATCAGTGTACGGCCGTCTGTGGTTGGCAGGTGTACATCGATCATCTGCATGGCTTTGAATTTCTCCAAAATGGCTCGAGGTGTTAGCCCGGGCGCCTTCGCCTTGGCTCGCTGCTTCAAGGTGACCTGTAGGCAGTAGCTTAGGAACGAAACGAAAATGTGCGATTCGATCCGCTCGCCCAGTTGATGGTAAACCGGACGGATGTTTAGATCATCTTTGAGTTCTTTAAAGGCCTGCTCGATCTCCACCAGTTTCCAGGCGCTGCCAGCATCCCGTTTGGCCGCACCGAGTTTTAACAAAAGCGCGTCACGCGTGAGGTTTTTCATACCTCGGATTTCATGCAGACGATTCCAGAGCCTTTTGAGCTTTCGGCGACGAATGGATTGCTCCTTATCGCGACGTCCGCCGCTCCGCGTAAGCACGTACAGGTCTTCTCCATCGCGAGCGAGTTTGACTTCGATCTGTTCCTGTACCTGCTTCCATGGTTGAGCAAAAAGTTGGTCTGCGAGTTTGCTCAGTCGGCCACGCGGCGTTCCCACCAGGTAGTTGACTGCCTCCGCGCGCATCTGCTTCAAAGCTTCCTCGGTCGGGATGCCCCGGTCCATAATCCATAGGCGATTCATCTTCCCGTACTGTGCACCAATCTTCCGCAAGAACTATTCGCTGGGCCGATTGGAATGTTTACTATGAATATGCAGATCCGCTTTGGAACAACGCTCGTTTTTGTTTAGCATAAGATCTCCTTCCGTTAGGTTGCGGGCAAACGTGCCCGCTACCGCTTTAGAAGAGATGTGGAGAGCGTTAGCTCCTTAATCGGAAATTGTTTGAGTAAATGAGTCGGTAATATAGCCTGATGTTTTGCCCATTCCAAGCGTTGTAAGTGTTCAGTGTTCAGTGTTCAGGAGTCCTCGGAGCCAGCGCC
>PWVE01000083.1 GCA_003562335.1 PVC group bacterium | reverse complement strand
TGTGGTCATCCCCGCGGATCCGCCGCCTACCACCACAAGATCAAACTCGCCCGCGAATGCGGGCTCTTCCGGGATGCCGAGCAGCTCTCTGCGCCACGCTGCGGGCGCGTCATCCGGCGGGGTGTATTCGAGGTCAGGAGAAAGAAGAATCGCATCACAGCGCCCGGCAAACCCCGTCAGGTCCTGTAGGCGCAGCTCAACGTCGCTGCGGGCCAGATCAATCGTGCCCCCATCCTGCCAGTGCCACTCCGAGCCCCGGGTTCCGAAAACCGTCTCCAGTTCTGTTCCGTCGATCACCAGTCTGAACAAACCGGGCGTACCGTGGGCCCGTCGAGTTTCGGCCGTACCCGGCCTTTTCCACGGTTCGTACCCAGACCCGGTAGGTGCCCGTGGCCGGCAACGTCACCCGGGTCACCGCATCTTCAACCGGATGCCCCAATCCGTGCGCGATCAGGAACGGTGATCCCATCTGGTCCATGTACTGCTGATCATTCGACCAGCCGCCGAGTTCATCAAAATTCTCCGCCTCAATAAGTACGTGCCGCCCCTCGGCAAAGCCAGCCACCGCCACCGCGAATACCAGCGCTAGCATACCCAATAGTCCTGTTTTTCTAATGTCTTTATCTTCCTCTCTATCCTTTCACGTTCATTTCGGTTGACGACTACGGCGACGATTACGGTGGACGAGTTCAAGCACCTCTCCGTAATCCGTAGTCGTCGCCGTAGTCGTCCACCCTTTCATAGAACTTTTGACAGTATCGATGATTATTTCAAGACCTCGCGGTAATATGCTAGAAGATCCCGCAACTCCTTGAGAATCGACTGATGCTCCTCGGTTGCCGCCAGACTATCACCAACCATACACCTGTTGACAAGCAAGAAAAGGGGGCGCCGGCGTTCATGATGGGGACCATGATGACCAGGTTGACCCCGCTGACCACGTTGACCCGCCGCCCAATACACCGCCGTCAATCAAGTCAACCACGTCAACAACGTCACCAACGCGCCCGTCCCAAGGCTTGGAAAAATCCCCTGCCGAATGTTCCAACGTCTGGAAAAACGTCTTGCCCGCGTTCCAAGGCCTGGGACGTGGACACACTGACACTATTTTTGAAACGTTTCTATCGGGATTCCCCGGAAATTGACGTCCACGTAGGGGATGGTTTCCGTATCATCAACCACATAATTCCAACGGTTTATGTAATTCATGCCCGGTTCAAATTCGTCCCCTGTTCTTTCCAGCAGGTCTTCCATTTTGGCGTGCAGCCTTTTCCGTAGACTTTCATGATCCTCGCACGCGACCAGATTATTTAGCTGGTAGGGATCGTTCAGATTATCAAAGAGCAGCCACGGCCCTTCAAGGTCGTGGGCATAGGTATAGCGTTTTGTCCTGACGCCCCGGTACTCCTTACCCCCTCGTTTACGTTGCCACTGACCGAACGGATGGTGACAGGCCAGCAAAACCGCTTCCGTATCATCGGGTCTATGGCCAGTTATAATTCCCGAAAGATCGTCACCTTCGACGGTATCCGGTACGGGCAATCCAGATAGGCTCAAGAGGGTGGGCATAATATCGGGTGTGTTCATGAGCGCCCCGCTGGTCTGTCCCTGCTGGCCAAATTTTTCAGGATATTTAAGCAGAAAAGGCACATGGATGGATTCTTCATAGGGCACCTGTTTATGAAACCAGCCCTGGGAATGGATCATATAGCCGTGATCACTGGTAAAGATGAATATCGTGTTGTCTTCTATTCCCGCTTCCCGTATCGCGTCCTGCAATTCCCCCACACACCTGTCCAGTGCCGTAATATGAGCGTAATAGCCTATGAGGTGGTTCCGGGTTGCTTCGTGATACTCTTCAGGCACATTGGGTCGGATGCTCAGCTCCTTTTCCCGGTAGATCTGCTTGTACTCTTCGGGCGCTTGGTCAAAGGGGGTATGTGGTATGCCATAGGAAATCATCAGGAAAAACGGCGATTCCGAATCCTTCCTTTCATGGATGTAGTTCGCGGCGGCGCGGGTCTGGGCAAAGGCATCATAACCGTCCCACTTCTTGAATTTATCGTTATTTCCCCAGTACCATGAATTATTGTAATCATGGGTGCATTCAAGCGCTTTCCAGTATTCAAACCCTTGCCGCCGCTCCTCGGGGATAAAGGTGCTCCTTCCATGGCCGTCCAGATGCCATTTGCCTATATAGGCCGTTTCATAACCGGCTGCATTGAATATCTTGGGAAGGCTAGCCGCTTCCGGGTCCAGCAGCACATCGTTTACAAATACGCCGTGGGTAAGCGGGTACTGGCCGGTCAGCAAACTGCCCCTGTACGGCGAGCAAACGGGGGTCCCTGAAACGGTATTGTAAAGGTTAACGCTTTCGCCCGCGAGTTTATCAATATGAGGAGACAACACATCCGTGTTACCGTTATAACCCAGATCCTGAGTGCGCAGTTCATCGGCCAAAACAAAAACGACATTGGGTAATTCAGCGCTTTTTGCTCCGGCGCATGAGAACAGCATGGCGCCAATACCTGTCAATAACACGGGAGATTTCATATTTTTCCTTCCTTTAATATGCATCAGTCACGGGATTGCGGGCCGACACCGAAATCATGGGTTTTAACCGCGAACGTATGTTCGCTTCTTGGTCTCCGTCTGTGATCCAAGGTCCGATTGGGTTCGGGCATCATCCAGTCCTGACGTTCGGGAACGAAATTGGGTAATTTGTAGGTTTCCTCTCGAACATGTATCCGCAGGTTTTTGCCGGGTTCCACCTCAAGCCATAATGTTTGGCCTTCGTGCGGCAGGAATCGAATGTTAACGGTCCAACCATCCTCGCCCCCGGCGAAATCGTGGTCGAGCATGCGGGCGCCAAAAACCTGTACGTCCTCTATCGTGAGGGCGAGTCGCTGCGCATCCCGGGGCGAGTTTAAAAACAGCTTAAGTTTCCTGCGATCGCCTTCGGCGACGTCGTCCAGTACTTCCAGCCGTGTTGGTCCGCGATGGTCAAAAGGCGCGGGTGCCTTGAAGTATTCCTCCTGCATGCCCTCGTAAAACTCATCGATCCTGGCCCGGACGGGGTTCTCCCCGAAAAACTGGCTGGTATAAGCATCCAGTTCCGCATCCGTACTTATCCACCAGGCCTTGCCTTGATCAAAGTCCATGCCGTAAACGAGGGAATTCGGCTTGGGGCTTTCCGGGCTGGGAAAGTTGGTGGCAAATGCGGCCGTGAAAATCAGTAATCCCAAGGCCGCCAGGGTGCCTAGCACCTGCAGTGACCGCCCCTCAATAGCGATTATAATTTGCGTCACCGCCAAGCTGGACAGCAGGATGAACAAGGCGGCCAGCACCGGCATGCCGAGCAGCGTTATGGCGGACGCCATGATGACCAGTGGCGGGAATAATATCACCAGGGCCGGCACGGCGAACACAGCGGCCAGCAGGAGCGCGATCGGTTCTCGTTTCCCGGATGCATGGCACGTCGCGAGCGTCCACAACGCCAAGCTGCCGCATAACAAACTGACCGTGGCGACATAGGACCACCCGGGCCAAGCCCGCTCCAAGTACGGCAGAGCCACTGCGAAGATGACCAAGCCGGCGGCCATAAAATGCTGAGGGGGCAGCCGTTTGCGCAAACCTGATACGGCTCCCAAATAAAGCGCAAACGCCACGGCACACCCGCCCAGACAATACCAGTTGTTACGGTAAAGCGCGTTCTCGCGAAACTGGACGAACACCCCAAACGCGGCCAGCCCCAGCAGGATGCCCACTGCGATGGCCAGGCCCAGCATCACGAGGAGCGCGGCAAACAGTTGGCGCAGCGTTATATAGTTCCGGTGGCGTGCCCAAGCTAGGCTGCACAAAAAGAACAGCAATGTCAGCCCCGCCAATAACGGGCCGTAAGACTGGGGATAGACAACCAAATGCGAGCCAAGCGTGTTGAAATAGGTGGCATTGGGCGCTTCAACATCGTACAGCGGCATGTTTCCCAAGTGTCTTGCCAGCCCCAGCGTGTGGTCACCCATGTGCTGCACACTTGCCAGACTGACATTTTCAGGGTTATCCAATATGGTATGGTAGTGAAAGAGACCATTAATAAAAGCTAGGTTGTACCCGGGCACCAGTCGCTTGTAGCGAGTGGTGAAATTAGTTCCAAGGGGCAGGGCGTCGAAAACTTCGAACATGGCGGAAGAGGCCCGCGGGCTCACGCCGGCGCGCGCCAGCTCCCGTATCAGCCAACCATTTTTTTGCGAGGTTTCGAACATAAGCACCGGCCCCGACGTGCCCAGGGCTTCCAAGCCCAGCATGACGCCAATGTCTTCAAACCAAGGGTGCTGCGTGACGGCCCATGCGCCTATCGTTCCTTCCTCTTCCATATCGGTAAAGCACAGGATGACATCATTCATCAGAGGCGGACCCGCCTTCAATATGCGCGCGGTTTCGAGCATGGCGGCACAACCGGCCACATCATCCGCTGCCCCCGGACCGTAGGGGGTGGAATCGAAATGCGCATCAATCGCAAAAGCCTTGGTATTGGCCGTGCCCCTGATGCGGGCCATTATGGCGCGGGTAAAAGTAAGGCTACGGCTGCCTGCGAGCAACGGGGTATACACCACATATTCGATGTCCATGGCGTCCAGTTGTTCACAAATATACGCGAAGACTTTCTCGTTCGCTTTACTCCCGGAGGGGTGGGTTTCCCGCGCCATCACCTTAATATGCTCCAGGGCACGTTCGGCGGAAAATTTCTCCGGCGGTGCGTCGCTGGGCAACGGGCGCGGAGGCAGCGAAAGCCAGTACGCCCACCAAGCCATGAACGCTATGAGGATCACAGCCGCAACTGCGAAACGTCGGCGCTTACAAAAAGTGGCCGAACCGGCCTTTTCTCCTGAATGACTAACGGACATGCTGACTAACCTCCCATGTGCCCAGTGGCTGCTCGTGTGACTTTCATCGTGGGAAAGTCGCAGAACTTGGGGTGGACGTCAAGGGCCGGGGGGCTTTCACCGCTGCATCGGCGGCCCCTGTTCCGTCTCAGACAAGGGGCGCGCACGAATGCCCGTCCAGTCGTTGAACAAGTCTCCGCGCCGCACCAGTTCATGCCATGTGGAGAGCAATTTACGGCCCGGTTCCGATGTTGGCAATTCGCCCGCACGCGGACCCTGCTCGGCCAACAGCCCGGCAGGATCGGACCGGCATCTGGAAGATACGTTGAAGCGATGAGCGGGGAAGTCCCGCCAACAAGCATGCACATTGCGTATTCCATCCATCGTTTTTTTTATGAGGGTCTTGCAAAACCTCCAAGGTCGACACGGAGGTCGACCCTCCAGTAAATAAACAGGCCTCTTTCGCAGGTTCCCGGAGGGGCAGGCTCCGTCCTGCCCTAATGAATGGGAGGTTTTGCAAGAGC
>PWVE01000214.1 GCA_003562335.1 PVC group bacterium | reverse complement strand
TACGGCGGACGAGCCGCTCCGCTCAAAATGACAGCAGGCGAGCGTGCGACTTATCACGGTTTCCCGTGCGGCCGGGTGTTCGCCAGCGCTCTCATCGCAATGAACCTCCGCACCAAGCACGCTATGGTCGAAAAATCCGCGTTTTCCCTTCCTCTATTCAAAACATTGGGGTTTTCGAAGTCAATATGGGGATTAAAATTCACCACCCTCTATTCAGCCCCTACCCGCGCACCTTCCCAAGGCGCAATCGGCTCCGCTGGCCGCTAGGCGCTTGAAGATGCGTTTAGTGTCTGCTATCATCTCCGGGAATATTGTGAAAGAGTGTTTCCCTTGGGGATGCGCACAAAATCTGGCAGCCGCGTAAACTGGCAAGCCTTTTCAATCAGAGAAATAGAATGAGTGTTCATCAAAGATAAGAAAGGCAGATCATGAAACGTACAATACTTAGTTTGTTAACAGCCATTATCTGGTGGAGTAGTCCTATGGTTTCAGCGAACACGGCGCAAGGTGCCGAAATCCGTCATTTGTTGCTGTATGCCGGGCGGAATAGTCACGGCCCGCAGGCCCATAATTTTGCAGAGGGGATGCAACTTTTTGCCGAACACCTCGAAAGTTTTCCCGGGCTACGGGTGTCGGTGGTCGCCAATGACTGGCCGACGGCCACAGCCCTGTTGGGCGAGGTGGATGCGATGGTCATCTATTCGGATGGGCTGGCAGGTCATCCCGCGTTGCAAGACGACCGCCTCGACCAGATTGATCGCCGGGTCGCGGCGGGTATGGGGATCGGCATGATGCACTTTGCGGTGGATGTCCCGCCCGGGCGGGAAGGGGACGCCTTTAAGCGCTGGATCGGCGGCCACTACGAGACGCACTATTCGGTCAATCCTTTTTGGACGGCCCAGTTCGAGTCGTTCCCCGATCATCCCGTCGCGCACGGGCTTGAGCCGTTTGCCTGGCGTGATGAATGGTATTTCAATATCCGTTTTCGTGATGACATGGAAGGGATTACGCCGATTCTGACTGCGACGCCATCGGCTGAAACCCGCGATGGCCCCTACGTGAATCCGCGCGGCCCCTATCCGCACATACAGGAACAGCAGGGCCGGGAAGAGATCCTGATGTGGGTCGTGGAGCGCACAGACGGTGGGCGCGGCTTTGGCTTTACCGGTGGCCACTATCATGCGGGCTGGGAGGAACCCATGATGGTGCGATCTGTTCTCAACGCGCTGGTTTGGGTGACGGGATTAGACGTGCCGGCCGGCGGCGTGCCTGTCAAGCAGCCGGTGGAGCCGCGTTATACCTACATCGATGAATCGATTGCCCGCGGCGACTTGGCCGATGTTCAGCGTCATGTGGCCACCAACCCCGAATCACTGCTCCAGGGTCGACACCCGGCCATGGCGCCCGTGCAACAGGCGATCATGCGGCGACAGTCGGAGATCGCAATTTGGCTCATTCAGCAGGAGGGCATTGATCCGGATCTGCGCGACAGTAGCGAACGGACCCTGCTGCACCTGGCGGTTGAACGCGATGTGCCTGACGTGGCGACGGTCCTGATGGAAGCGGGCGCGGACGCCACCTTATTGGATCGTACCGGTTGGACCCCGCTGCATCACGCTGCCGCCAGGGATCATGTGGATGTCATGAAGGCGATGTTGGACGGCAGAGCCGATCCCAACGCGCTGACGGCGCGTGGCGGGACGCCGCTACATGAGGCGGCCGCTTCGGGGGGCAAGGAAATGATTGAGTTGTTGCTGGCGGCAGGCACGGACCCCACCGTTGTCTCCAAATTGGGGGATACGGCCCGTGAGGTTGCCGAAGCGCAAGGTAACGAAGTTGCGCTGGACCTGCTGCCCGTCGTGACCCGTGATCGGTGAGGTACAGGATCGTCATCCGGCATTCGGAAGGAGAAACCGATGAGTGGAGAAAAGATGAGCCGACGTGAAATGTTACAACGTTCGATGGTGGTATCCGCCGCTGCGCTGGCACCGGTCGGGTGTGCCACGGCGGTGGCTCCGGGCGCGCGCCAGCAGGCACGGCTGTTGAAGGGAAATATCAAGCATTCATTGGTTTCCTGGCCGTTCATGGCCTTTGGCGAAGAATGGGACTTGGACACGGCTTGCCAAGTAGCCAAAGAGACGGGGTGTGAGAGCGTCGAGTTGGTCGGGCCGGATGGCTGGGCCACCCTGGCCCGGTACGGCTTGGACTGTGCCATCGCGCCCAACGGTATGCCGGGCGAACCGTACGTGAAGGGACTGAATAATCTGGCCTTGCACGATGAAGTCATTGGCACCACCCGCGCCGTTATTGAGGCCGCCGCGGAAGCACCGGTCAAGGTGTCGGCGGTGATCGCGTTCACCGGGTTCGAATACCGCGATGTCGAGAACCCTGAAGCCGGTGTGATCGATCCCGAGGAAGGCGCAGAGAATACGGTTACGGGTTTGAAGAAGCTGGCCCGCCTAGCCGAGCCGCTTGGCATCGAAATCCATGTGGAGCACCTCAATACGCGCGTGGAAGGGGATAATTTCCGCGGGCATCCGGGGTATCAAGGTGATGATATCGATTATTGCGCCGATATCATCCGGCGCGTGGGATCGCCCAACGTGAAGCTGTTATTCGATATTTATCACGTACAAATCATGGATGGTGACCTGATCACGCGTATCCGCTCGTACGGCACGGACTTGATCGGTCATATCCACACCGCCGGTAATCCCGGTCGCCGCGAACTGGACGACCAACAGGAAATCTTCTACCCGCCGATCATGCAAGCCCTGCTCGATATCGGCTATCAGGGTTATGTCGGCCACGAATTTATCCCCACCCGCGACCCGCGCGCAGGACTGAGGGAAGCCATCGCTGTGTGCGATGTATAAAAAGAGAACAAGGCGGGGGACCGGCCCCCGCCTTGCTCGTAACCTCTGTTATTCCGCAACGGCGATGCCCGCCAAAGCAAGTCCAACACCATCGCGTCTATACGTACCGCTGATAGCCCTTACTCAAACCGCGCTCGGTATTCCGCACTGGAAGCGTACTTCACCGTGCATCCGATTGCACGGGTCCGGGCTACCGGCGGATCCTCTCCCTCGAGCAGCGCATCAATTGCGTCGCGCGCGTAGTGCGTGTCCGCACGTTCCGGCCGCGGGTGGTTGTCTATAGATCCCTTGTAGCGCAAGGTGCGTTCGGCATCGAACAGGAAGACGTGCGGGGTGTTCCGCGCGCCGAATATGTGGCCGGACTCCTGGCTGGCATCGATCAGATAGGGGAAGTTGTACCCCTTTTCCTCCACCCGTTCCTTCATCCGATCGATCTCGAAGATGTTGTTCGGGTTGATGGCGACCACCTGTACGCCACGCTCCGCGTAATCGGCCTGCAGCTCGATCATGCGATCCTCGTAGGCCACCACGGTAGGACAATGATGGCAGGCGAAGATCACGGCCAGAATCGGCGCATCGAAGTCCCCGATCTCGTAGTGATTTCCATCGGTTGCCTCGAGGTTGCCCCATCCCGGTGCTGCGTCGCCGACGCTCAATGATTGGCGGGGATGCCCGTCCCGTGCTGACCCGTCGGCCGTACCGCACGCCGTTAGCGTGATCAACGCCAGCAAAATAATGGGTATACGTTCCATGTTCTGTCCCTCCTGTTTTTGTTTTAGCCGGATGTTAGTTTTACACCGCCTGGTCAACCCGTTCGCCGGGTATCTAACGCAAACCAGACGGCTTCCGACCTGTTGACACTAAAAAAACTCAAATGAACTATTTTCGTCCTAGTCCTTACTGGTGGAGCGGCTGGGAGTTGAACCCACGACCCACTCAACGAGGCATAAGATGACACAGCAAAGAAAGGTTGTCAATCATGCTGCAAAATAGAATCAATGCTTATTGTCACTGACCGGCACCGAGCCGCTCCGCTCAAAATGACAGTAGGCGAGCGTGCGGCTTATCACAGTATCCGGTGCGGCCACCTTTCCAACAGCGCAATCGGTTCTGCCCTATGTCTTAATATCCCGTGCAGGTTCTTTGACACTGCGGGGTGCGGACGAGATTCCCCTTTGGACAGCTTATAACAGGGGCGTGATCCGGCGGAATGGTAATGCTGACTGATTGCTTGCTTTTTCTGCGGACTAACGCCCAAAACGCGGCCAGGCGCGTAGGGTGGCGTCGAAGGCTTTGTTGATGCCTTGTTGCACGTTGACCCAGAAGCCGGGTTCCTGCACTTGTTCGGGCGGGGCTTCGGATAAGAGGCGGCTCTTGATGTCGGGCAATACGTCGTGCGTAAAGATGTTTTTCACGTCGCGCAGGAATTCTTTGGACTGCGCCGCCAGGGAATCGACCGCTTTGGCCTTTTCCCACGGCTGGACCGTGGCGCAGCGATCAATTACCGCATGCCCGCAGGCCGAGGTGAATAATCCGGCGCCCAGGCCCTGTCCGATATCGTCGGCCATCCGTCCCACCCACGGAATGAAGGCGAACAGATTCTCAATCAAGTTGCGCCCGACATAGAGGAAGTTGACGGTGGCCACCACTCGTACTACGTCGCGTACAATGCGCCACTGCGCGCGCGGCGCGGGGGTGATGACGTAGATGCCCATGATCCGGAAAATCATGGCGAAGTTGCGGTACAGCACAATCAGCACATCAATGTGATGATAAGGGCTCAGCGTCACGCCCAGCATTACGTCCCGCACACTGGCCCGAATCTCTTTTTCCGCGCGGTTGCGTAGGTGCATATGCACCGGCGGAATCACTTGCTGCTCGACCGACTCAATGTAGCGTATCCAGTCATCGTTTAACGGGTGGTGTGCCAGGATCTCGTCGAATTGTGCCTGCGCGGCGTCCAGGGCGGTCTGGTCGGCGGCCCGTAAATTGGGATTACGGGCCAGCCGGGCGCTGTAGGTGTGCAGATAACGCGCGTAGCGTTTCAGCTCCGCGTGCGGTGTGCGCTCGGCCAGTACCGGGCGCGGGGCCGGCCGCAAGGGACGCGGATACCGGTTGAACTGACGCCACAGATAACCGCTGCCTCCGACCACGAGCAGCGCCAGCAGACCCGCGTAGATCCAAGCCAGCGGGGGGGAGAACTGGTGCAATGCCAGAAACAGGCGCAACACTTCAAAGACCAGCAGGAAGGTGAGCAACGCGCCCACCACCAAGGTAACGCGGCCGATCAGGCGTCCGATAGAATGCCACATGGTTTCTCCTTTTTTCATGGGCGCAACAGTATGTCCATGGCTATTGAACGGCTAGGCAGCGCCAAGTCAAGATGGTACGTCATAAATTCGCCCAGTATGCGGTTTAAGGCGGCGGTTTGCGACGCCGAACAACGGATACGGCGCGCGGCGGCCGGTGTGGGGGCGTCCTGCCAGCGGCGCAGGATGGTCTGAATATCGACCGGCACGGGTAACGCTTCGGTACGATCGTGGCGGTCGATAT
>PWVE01000064.1 GCA_003562335.1 PVC group bacterium | reverse complement strand
TTCCGTTTGACGATTTTGATACCAATGCGGGGGGTACACTGAATCTGTTGGAAGCGGCCCGCCGGTATTGCCCGGAAGCGCCTTTTGTGCACATGTCTACCAACAAGGTCTATGGCGACGGACCGAACCGCATCACGTTGCAGGAATTGGAAACCCGCTGGGACTATGCCGATCCCGCTTATGCTGCAGGCATTCCGGAGACGTTTTCGATTGATCAATCCACGCATTCCCTGTTCGGCGCGTCCAAGGTGGCTGCCGATGTGTTGGTGCAGGAGTACGGGCGTTATTTCCAGCTGCCGACCTGTTGTTTGCGGGGTGGTTGTTTGACCGGGCCGAATCATAGCGGGGTGGAGCTGCACGGATTTCTCAGCTATTTGGTGAAGTGCAATCTGGAAGAAAAATCGTACACGGTATTCGGTTACCAAGGGAAACAGGTACGGGACAACATTCATTCGTTGGACGTCGCGCGTTTCATCGATGCGTTTGTGCAGGCACCGCGCTGCGGCGAGGTTTATAACCTGGGCGGCGGGCGCGATAACGCGTGTTCCATCCTGGAAGCGTTTGCAATTACGGCGGAGTGCACAGGCAAGACACAGTGCTACACCTATGACGAACGGGCCAGAGTGGGGGATCATATCTGTTATTACAGTGATCTGCGGAAGATGAAGGCGCATTATCCGCAATGGGACATCACGGTGTCATTGAAAGACACCATCGCCCAAATCGTAGCGGCTTGGCGTACACGGGGGGCTGAACCGTGTGCATCAAAAGCTTTGTGATCAAGGGAACGGGTTGACGACTACGGCCTACGGAGAGACCGGATACGTCTTATTAAAAAGGCTTTTGAAAAAAGTCGTGACAAATAACGAATCCATCTGTATTTTGGCGAAATGATTGAGCGGACGTTATATCGTGATGTTTGGAAACAGCTGAGCGGGTTCAAGTCCATGTTGTTGCTGGCCGGTCCGCGTCAGGCGGGGAAGACCACGTTTGCTGAATCCCTGAGCGCCGGACGGGATGCTTTTTATCTTAATTACGATATCCCCGAGCATCGTACCCGGTTACTGCAGAATCCTGCTTTCTACCATGAGGTGAATCGAACACGACAAGAGCCTCCCTTGGTGGTGATGGACGAAATCCATAAGCTGCCGAAATGGAAGAATTATTTGAAGGGCGTTTACGATCGTGATAAGGAGAAATTCGTCTTTCTGGTTCTGGGTAGCGGGCGCTTGGAGGTCTTCCGCCGCGGCGGCGATTCTTTAGCTGGGCGTTATCTGATGTTTCATCTCTGGCCCCTTACGGTGGCCGAGCTGGCCGGTCAGCGTAAAGATATGGAGGTTTTTATCAAGAATCCCCTGACTCTGGATGCTCCTGAACAACCAGCAGTCGATATGTGGACGAATCTAAGCCGGTACAGTGGATTCCCCGAGCCATATGTGAAACAGTCCGATAGCTTCCGTTCCGTATGGTCCATGACCTATCATCGCCAGATCATCCAAGACGACATTCGTGAGCACTATACGGTCTTGAAGGCCGGGGAAATGTCCCTTTTGTTGGATTTGTTGCCACTCAAGGTTGGGAGCCCGGTGGCCATGGATAACTTGGCCGGTGATTTGCAGGTCGCTCCCGACACGGTCAAGAGCTGGTTGCTCATGTTTGATGCCTTTTATCTTACCTTCATGATCCGCCCGTGGACCCGAAAAGTGTCCCGGGCTATCACGAAAATGCCTAAAGTCTACTTTTTTGATTATGTCCGGATAGCCGATCCCGGCGCGCGTTTCGAAAACATGGTGGCGTTAGAATTATATCGTGCGGTTCATCTCTGGAACGACTTGGGGGCCGGCCCCTTTGCGTTGCATTATTTGCGCGACCGAGAAAAACGAGAAGTCGATTTCCTAGTGGTTCGGTCGGGCCAGCCCTTTTTGCTGATCGAATGTAAACGGGGCGATACCCGGGTATCGCCCTCCCTCGCCAAATTCCAACGGGAATTGCAAGTTCCCGCCGTTCAGTTGGTGGAAAAGTTGGCCGGGTTTCGCCGGATCGAAACCGATAACCACCCCGTCCTGGTGGCCCCGGCCGCGCAATGGTTGGCGCAACTGCCATGAATGGTAGGGGGCACATAGACGGCCTCGCCCTTGTCGGTCTGACGGCTGGCGTTCGCGTTGCACCACAGCTAACTTTGCCTGCAGCTGATCGGGCGGCGTAGTAATGACAGCGCTATCGGGACCAGGCGCTTGCAAAACCTCCCGTTCATGAGGGCAGGACGGAGCCTGCCCCTCCAGAAATTTGCGGAATATGCCTGTTTGCTTGCCGGAGGGTCGACCTCCGTGTCGACCTTGGAGGTTTTGCAAGAGCCTCGGGACTATTCCGAACTTCCCGTCAATCGGTTTAGTCTCGCCCATTCTTCCGGTGAATTGGCGTTGTGCAGGATGGCGGGGTCGTTGACGGGCAGTGGTGTGGTGTGCGGAGCCAAGTACTGGTTCAGCGGCGTGTCGGGCGGTAGCGTGGCGGTGCACAGCTCCTCGGCCAAACACTGAGACATCCACAACAAATATCCCGGTGCGCCTTGGTAGGTCGGGCGCATGGCGGCTGCCTGCTGCTGCATGGCCTGCTCCAGCAGATAGCGAATGGTGGCCGGCTGGATAAAGGCGGCGTCGACCGGTAGCCAGACAAAACCGGCCGGTGGCGACGGTGCTTGCCGCAAGGCTTGCAGGGCGGCGCGGACGGAGGTCAAGCGCCCTTGGGCCCAGTCGGGATTGGTCACGATCCCGGGGGAGCGCAGGCGGGATTGAATGGTGGCTGCCTCCGCGCCCAACACGATTACCACCGGCGCGCAACCGGCTTGAGCCAATAGGTCGGCCTGGACATCTGCGAGGTAGTCGGTGTCATTTACACGGAGGGTGGCTTTGGGGGTGCCCATACGGCGGGAAGCCCCGGCGGCCAGCACACAGCCGGCATGGTTCACGGCGCATCGTCCCGTTCGGGGCGCGGTTCGCGTGTCAGCAGGTCGGTAACGGCGTCGCGGGGGTTTTTCTGCTCGTGCACCACGGCGTAGACCTCATCGGTGATAGGCGCGTCAATACCATGGGCGGCCGCCAGTGCCCGGGCGTTGGCGCAGTTCCAGACGCCCTCAGCGACTTGTTCGGAGCGCGCCATGATCGTTTCCAGTGTGTCGCCGCAGCCCAGCGCTTCGCCTACGCGGCGGTTGCGGCTATGCCGACTGGTACAGGTGACAATCAAATCGCCAATCCCACTGAGTCCGCTGAAGGTCGCGGGATGCGCACCGAGTGCTTGGCCTAGGCGGGTCATCTCAGCCAAGCCACGCGTGATTAAGGCGGCTTTGGTGTTGTCCCCGTAGCCGATACCGTCACTGATGCCAGCCGCGATGGCGATGACATTCTTTAAGGCCCCGCCCAGCTCAACGCCGACGATATCGTCCGAGGTGTATACGCGGAAGGCCGGGGCATTGAATATGTCCTGGGCGGCCACCGCGCGTTCGTGGTCGACACAGGCCGCCACAATGGCCGACGGCACGCCGAGGGCCACTTCCTCCGCATGGCTGGGGCCGGACAGTGCAATGACGGGTGCGCCACCCAATATTTCCTCGGCGGTGACCGACATGCGGTGGTGGGTTTGGGTGTCCAGCCCTTTAGTGACACTGACCAGCAAGGGGGTGTTGGCCAGGTGAGGTGCAAATTGTTGGACCACTGGGCGGTAGTATTTGGAGGGCACGGCCAATACCACTAAATCTGCAGCGTGCACCACGGCGGCGGCATCGGCTGTCCATTCTATTTCCGGTGGTAAGGCGACCCCGGGCAGAAACTTGGTGTTTTCGCCTTGCGCTTGCAGTTGCCGCAGATAGGTTTCATCGGGGCCCCACACGCGGACTTGATGCCCGTTGCGCTGCAATACCATGGCCAAGGCGGTACCCCAACCTCCATCACCGATTACGCCAATTGTTTTCATTGCCCTACTCATTTTGAATTTGACTTGTCACGGCCTGAGCGCGGTTCCGTACCCGCCCACAACCGCCGGATATTGCTATGATGCCGCACAATGACCAAGGTGCTCAATAGTGTAAGCACGGCTGCCAATAGCGGATTATGCGCCCCATATTGCCACCAGCCGGCACCGGCGATCACGATCGCAGCGGCCATCGAACTGACCGAAACGTAGCGGGTGGTTACGAAGAACAGCACCCAGGCCACCAAGCCCAGTCCAACCGACAATGGGGCCACGGCCAACAAGACGCCGGCGCTGGTCGCGACTCCTTTGCCGCCTTTGAAGCGCAGGTAGATAGGCCAATTATGACCAGCGATGGCCAAGGCTCCGTACCACAAGGCGATATTGGGCCATCCGTTGTCCATGGTCCATAGCGGAAAACAATAAGCCGGTATAAACCCTTTGGTCACGTCGGCAGCAAAAGTGAGAATGCCCCACCCGGCCCCCAGATTACGAAAGACATTGGTTGCGCCTACATTGCCACTGCCCACTTGCCGGATGTCTACTCCTTTGAGGCGGGCAACACACCACGCAAACGGTATTGCGCCAACCAGATAGGCCGCTAAGCTAAACAGCAGAATACGTGTCATGGCCGTAATGTACTATTCCCGTGGTGACGGACGCAATAGCCAAAGGCGTTGCCAGCTTGCTTTTCGCATCGATGCCGTTATACTTTCCGGTTATGAATGACGTATTGAAATGGTGTCTACGGGGAAGGAGACCCTTGAGCGGCGCGTTGATTTTGTGTGGGTTACTGGTGGCCTGCGATCAAGCCCCGCCACCGGCCCCTCCACCACCGCCACCGCAGGAAATCATCGTGGAGGTTCCGGTCGAACCGCCGCCGCCCGAGCCGGAATACGATGTGCATGCGGCGGCCCGTCGCGGACGGTTGGCTGACCTGAAGCTGCATTTGGCGGCGGGTGCCGATTTCGAAGTCCCGGGAGCACGTCGCGGAAATACCCCGCTGCACGAAGCGGCCTTGGCGGGGCGGGTGACTGTGGTGGCTTGGCTGTTGGAACAAGGCGTTGATGTTGGACCGGAAAATGAGCAGGGATTGACGCCCGTCGAGCTGGCGATAGCGGGTCAGCATGAGGCGGTGGTGCAACTACTGAAGGCCTTTGGGGCGGAACCGGTTGAAGATGAATTTGAGGAGGTAAAGGAACCGGAAGCAGCCGTGGTCGACGAGTTGCCGGCGGGCTGGAAGGACAAAGAGTTCCGGACATGGACGAGTGTGACTGGTCAACAGGTGGAAGCCGCTTTCATTGAAATGCGGCGGAACATTGTCACGCTGGGGGCGCGCGACGGGCTGGTGTCGCGTGTTCCACTGGACCAGTTTAGTCGTGATGACCGGGCGCGCATACGGGAATTGAGCGGTGCGGACCAGCCGACAGTGCGTGAGGCGGAGCCTGTAGAGCAAGTGGCCGGTGTGCACCGGGCCACGGCGGGCTTTGGCGGGGAATGTGAGCGGGTACTTATTACGGCGATCAACCATGCGCGCCAGGACATTCTGGTGGCCATCTACACCTTTACCCGGACAGAAATTGAACGGGCCCTCGTTCGGGCCGCACAGCGCGGCGTGCGTGTGCACGTGAAGTATGATGCGGGTCAAATAGATACCGGCCGGATGGGGGAAATCATCGACAACCTGGATGCGGGGGGCGTGATCACAGAGCCGATCACCATGCGCGGGCGGTTCGCCTCGATGCATCATAAATTTGCGGTTATCGATCGGCGACACGTCTTTACCGGTTCATTCAATTTTACCGTAACCGCGGTCAATGAGAGCTACGAAAATTGTGTGCTTATCGAGTCGGCGACGCTGGCGCGTGATTTCCAGCGCGAATTTGAGCGCATTCGAGACCGGTAAGCCGCCCCATTTGGTCGCCAGGTGGCGATGAGGTCCTTTTTTTAGAAAACTGAATGATACTGATGCTGGCCGTCCATAAAACGGCTCTTGACGCCGGACGGTTTCCTCCCGATTGTTTTCCCATGGAAACAATAACGTATATCAGCACGCGCGGCGGCGGATCGCCGCTGGGGTTTCAGGATGCGGTGATGACCGGTTTGGCACCGGACGGCGGTTTGCTGGTGCCGACGGAGCTGCCGTTGGTGGCGGACCGTTTGGACGCGTGGGCCGGGCTTTCGTATCCTGAGCTGGCCTACGAGGTTATGCGTCCGTTTGTCGATATTCCACCGGACGACTTGCGTGACTTGATTGCGCGCAGCTATGCCACCTTTGACCATCCGGCCGTGGCACCGACCGTGACGGTGGGCGATGTCCATGTGCTCGAGTTATTTCACGGCCCGACGTTGGCCTTCAAGGATATTGCGCTGCAGTTTCTCGGTAATTTTTTTGAGTACACCCTGGCCCAGCGTGGGCAACGCATGAATATCCTGGCGGCGACCAGTGGCGATACGGGTAGTGCTGCTATCTACGGGGTGCGGGGGCGCGACCGCATCAATATTTTCGTGATGCATCCGCAAGGGCGCGTGGCGCCGTTGCAGGAAAAACAGATGACCACGGTGTTGGACGATAACGTTTTCAATTTGGCCGTGGACGGGACGTTTGACGATGCGCAACGCGTCATGAAGGCGCTGTTCCGTGACCTGCCGTTCAAGGAAAAGTACGCCTTGGGCGCTGTCAATTCCGTCAACTGGGCGCGGGTGCTGGCGCAAATGGTTTACTACTTCTACGCCGGCTTGCAGGTGCGCCGGGAAACCGGCGCCGCGCAGGTGAGCTTTGCGGTGCCCACCGGTAATTTTGGCGATATTCTGGCCGGCTACTACGCGGCCCGCATGGGATTGCCGGTAAAACAGTTGATTCTGGCGACCAACGAAAACGATATTCTGGCCCGGTTCTTCAACACGGGCGAATACCAGCTGGGCACGGTGGTACCGACCGCCAGTCCTTCGATGGACATTCAAGTGGCCAGTAACTTTGAACGCTACTTGTTTGATAAAGTCGAACGTGATGTGGACCGCTTGGTGACCATGCTGGAGGGATTCGAACAAACCGGCGCGTTGCGCGTACCGCTGACGTCCGGCTCCGTGGTGGATCCGCTGTTTGCGGCCGGGGTGGGGGACCGTGTGGCTACGTTGGACACCATTCGTCGTTATCACGCAACGCACGGGTATTTGCTGGACCCGCATACGGCGGTAGGCGTGGCGGTGGGCGAACGGTTCATGGAAGACGGTGTGCCGTTGATTGCCTTGGCCACGGCACATCCGGCCAAGTTCAGCCAGGCCATTGAAGACGCGACTGGTCGCGATTTAGCCCATCACCCCCGGCTGGACGCGCTGAAAGACGCGCCCACTCGCTGTGTGGCGCTACCGGCTGAGGTGGAGGCCGTGCGGTCCTATATCACGGAACAGGTGGATTGAAAGAAAGGATGTTTTTATGCAACGGATCAGTTTACTATTCGCAGTTGCCATTATCACAGGTGCGGTCAGTAGTTTGGCCGCTGACTACACGGCAAGAAGGGAGGCCATGGTGGAAGCAACAATAGAAGGACGCGGTATTACGGATGCGGCCACCTTGCGCGCCATGAAGGCGGTCGAACGACATGAATTCGTCACGCCCGGCATGGAGGCGCAAGCGTATGCTGACCGCCCCCTGTCGATCGGCTACGGCCAAACCATATCCCAACCGTACATTGTGGCGGCCATGACGGAAATGCTGCAAGTGGGTGAGGGCGATGTGGTCCTCGAAATCGGGGCCGGTTCCGGCTATCAGGCTGCTGTGTTGGCGGAGATCGTCAAGCATGTCTACACCATTGAGATCGTGCCGCAACTGGCGACCTTGTCGACCGAGCGCATGGAGAGGCTGGGATACGACAATGTGACGGTGAAAGAGGGCGACGGCTATTTCGGCTGGGAAGATCATGCGCCCTTTGACGGCATCATTGTCACGGCGGCGGCCACCCATATTCCGCCACCACTGGTCGAGCAGTTAAAGCCCGGTGCCCGGATGGTCATTCCGGTAGGTCCCCCCATGCAGGTGCAGCACTTGATGATCGTTGAAAAGCGCGAGGACGGGACGGTGAGCCAGCGCAGTGTCATGCCCGTGCGTTTTGTCCCGTTGACCGGCGAGCGCTAGGATGCCGACAGGCCGTAAATCGCGGCAGTGGCCGCTGCTGCCGGCCATCTTCCTGAATAGCGCGACGGTCATTGCCTACCAGATCGTCTGGATGCGTATCTGGTCGATCGCGCAGTGGCACCATTTTGCGTATTTGGTCATCAGCATTGCCATGCTGGGCCTGGGTGCGGGCGGCACGTTATTGACCCTGCTACGCGAACGGGTGCGCGGGCACGAGCGCCGCTGGTTCGGACCGGCCTTGCTGCTGCTGGCGCTTAGCTTGCCGGGCTGCTATGTCGGCGCGCAATTGATCCCGTTTGAAACCTTTCACCTCGTCACGCAAGGTGATCAATGGGGCTGGCTCCTTTTGCTGTATACGTGGCTGGCTATCCCGTTTTTCTTGTCGTCAGTTTGCACCACCTTGGCCTTTTTCCTGCGACCGCGACAAGTGGGCCGTGTCTATTTTGCGGATTTGTTCGGCTCAGGTGTGGGCGCTGCCTTGGTGGTGGGCATGTTGTTTTGGTTCCCGGCGGCGTGGTTGCCCTATCTCTTGAGTCTGCCGTTGTGGGTGTTGGCGGGTTGGTTTATGTGGACCGACGGACACCGGCTGCGTTGGGTGTTCGGGGCGACGGCGTTGGGGGTGGCGTTGTTCGGTCTGCATCTGGGCCTGACGCCGGTGCGCGTGTCCGATTATAAACCGCTGTCGTACACCATGCAGTTTCCCGATGCGCGTATAACCGATCGAGCGCAAAGTCCACTGTCCGAAATCAACGTTGTCCGCTCCGCCCAAATCCGGGAGACGCCGGGGCAGCTGGGCAACTATCCGTTCAGCGAGGCCGGACCGCTCCCTGAACAAGCGGCGCTCTTTTTTGACGCGTCGTCGCTGTCGGTGGTGAACCGGTTTGACGGCGACCTTACGGCGCTGCGCTACCTCGACTATGTTACCCCGGCATTGGCGTACCGCGTGGTCGACGCCCCGCAGGTACTGGTCATCGGTGCCGGCGGCGGGACGGATGTCCTGATGGCGCTCTACCATGGAGCCGAACAGGTCACGGCGGTGGAAGTGGATCCATCGGTATTCCCGCTGATCGATCGTTCTCTGGCGGATTTTTCCGGTCGCCTTTATGAGCGGCCGGATGTGCGCCCGGTCGTAGCGGAGGGACGCGGTTTTCTGCAGGCGGATCGCGGGCAGTACGATGTCATTCACATTGCCTTACTCGACGCCTTCAACGCGGCCGCGGCTGGCGTGTATGCGTTGAGCGAGAGTTATCTGTATACGCGTGAGGCGGTGGAACTGTATTGGCGTCACTTGGAACCGGACGGGGTGCTGGCCATTACCCGCTGGTTGAAGACGCCGCCGCGCGACGCGATTCGCATGTTCGCCACGCTGGTGGAGGCGGCGGAAGCGCAGGGCATTGACGCACCGGGCGAGCATATCGCGTTTATCCGGTCTTGGAACTCCGGTACGCTGTTGCTGAGCCGATCGCCTTGGACGCCGGATCAGATCGACAGCATACGGGAGTTTAGTCAAGCGCGTGGGTTCGATCTGGCTTGGTTGCCGGGGTTGGAACCGGACGAGGTGAACCGGTTCATGGTGCTCGACGAACCCGTATATTTCGATGCCGCGCGCGCGATCCTGGGCCCGCACCGCGCCGCCTTTTATGACGAGTACCTTTTTAATGTACGGCCAGCTACCGATGACCGGCCTCATTTCTTCCAGTTCTTTAAATGGGACACGTTGGGTGTGCTGCGCCGGGAGATGGGTTGGGAATGGTTGCCGTTTGTCGAGTGGGGCTACCTCGCGTTGCTCGGCGTGATTGTTCAGGGGGCGGTTGCCAGTGTCTTGTTGATCTTGTTGCCGCTCATTACCTTGACGCGCCGCGTGGAAACCCGTGGTGCGCGACGCTGGGTGGTGGCCTATTTCACGGCACTGGGCTTGGGCTTCATGTTTCTGGAGATCGCGTTTATCCAGAAATTTATGCTTTTCCTCGCCTATCCACTCTACGCTGTGGCCGTGGTGTTGACCGCCTTTCTCGTCTTTTCCGGGGCGGGCAGTTACGCGGCCGACCGTTGGCGCGGGGACCGCGCCCGGCTGGTGGCGTACGCCGTGACGGGGATCGTAGTCTTGACCGTGATCTATGTCTTCGGTTTGCCGCCGCTGTTTGCCGCCACGGCCGGTTGGCCGGATGCGGCCCGTATCGTGTTGTCCTTGTGCCTGATTGCGCCGCTGGCGTTCTTTATGGGGATGCCGTTCCCGTCGGGCTTGCAGCGCGTCAGCGATCGGTATCCCGCCATGGTGCCGTGGGCTTGGGGGATAAACGGATTCTCCTCCGTCATGGGGGCTTCGTTAGCAACGTTTACCGCCATCCACTTGGGATTCCGCGTCCTGGTATGGACCGCAGCGGTCATTTATATGTTGGCGGTGCCTGCGCTGTTTCGGCTGGGGAAGGGTGGGGCCGATGCTCACTAAGACCTTGCTGCACTTGCCGGGCGTTGGTGAGGCGACCGAACAGAAATTATGGGCGGCTGGCTGGCAAGACTGGGACTGTTGCTTGGCGGTACCGACCACGGAGCTGCCACGGCTGTTGCGTGACCCGGTGAACTACGAGCTGCTGGTGGCCTCGCGCGAACATTACGGTGCCGGGCGTTGGCACTTTTTTGAACAACACTTACCGGCCGCCGCCAAATGGCGTGCGTTTGGCCCACTGCGTGCGCAGACGATCTACGTGGACATCGAAACCGACGGCACCGATGCCATCACGGTGTTGGGGATTTATGACGGGCACCGGTATGACGCCTATGTGGCTGACGAGAATCTTGAGGCAGGATTGGAACGGCTGGAATCGGCGGCAGTGGTGGTGACTTATAATGGAACGGGCTTTGATCTGCCGATCATTCGCGCGCACTTCCCACACAACCTGTTTAATCACATTCACATCGATTGCATGTGGCCCTTGCGCAAATTGGGGTATCGCGGCGGTCTAAAATCTATTGAGAAACAACTAGGCCTGATGCGTAGCGAAGCGACCCAGACACTGAGCGGATGGGACGCCGTATGGCTGTGGCGCGAACATTTGAACGGCAGCCGCGAAGCTCGCGCGCGTCTACTGGCCTATAACGAAGAAGACGTGCGCAACCTAGAACCGCTGATGGAATTTGTCTACACGCGCTGTGTCCGAGGATGCTGACTCTTGGGGTGAACCACTTAATGCACAGTGGGGATACGCCGTAATTGAATATGGAACCACGGATGGACACTGAGCAACACGCTAAGATGGTTCTTACTGGTTGAAATATATACTATAGGGTCTATACTCCCGTGACATGAAGACAGCAAAAATATTCAAGAATGGCCAGAGCCAAGCGGTTCGCTTGCCGAAGGAGTTTCGTTTCGAAGGGGATTCTGTGTACATTCACCACGTGGGAAACTACGTCTTGCTGGTACCGAGGCATGATCCATGGAAATCCATGTTTGAGGCCACGAAGCTTTTCACCGACGACTTTATGGTTGAGCGCGATCAAGGATCGCAGTCGGCACGGGAAAGTTTGGATAGATGAAATATCTGCTAGACACCAATACTTGCATTTACATCATTAATCGCTCTCCCCGGCAGGTCTATCAGCACTTCCAAAGACTTCAAGTGGGAGATGTTGGCATTTCTGCCATTACTTTTTGTGAACTTCAATTTGGGGTGTCCAACAGTCAGAATCCCGATAAAAACCAACGTGCCCTAACCACTTTCCTCGGTCCCCTTGATATCATCGACTTCCCCGCCGGGACAGAGAACAATATCACTGAACTTGCGCCGTGTATCGCTTTACGATGCCTTGTCAATTATCGCGGAAGTGGCGGAGCTCAATTACCGCATTGACGCGCGCGGGGTAGTGTTTCTTGATGAGCGCGATGTGGAGATTGAGACCCCATTCAAGGGGAACCTGAAATTCACGAACATCACGAAAAGCGCCCTTGAACCTTTTCGTGTCCCTTAGTGCTTAACTTATTGGAAATTGGGCCGTTATTCTACATGCTGCTTTAGTCCGATTGAAGCCAGGACAGCCGGTTTATGACCTGCGTTTGAACGTGGCGAGGGTCTCGGAGGGCGGTAGATGGTTGATTAGTGCGGCGGCTACGCCGGCCCCGAATCCGTTGTCGACGTTAACGACGGTTATGCCGGGGGCACAGGAATTGAGCATCGCCAGTAGCGCCGTTAGTCCGTTCAGGTTCATACCATAGCCCACGCTGGTGGGTACCGCGATCAGCGGGCGGTCAAGCAGGCCGCCCAACACGGAGGGTAACGCCCCCTCCATACCTGCCACGGCAATGACAACGCGCGCCGCGCGAATGGCATCAATCCGGTTGACTAAACGGTGTAGTCCGGCTACCCCGACATCGACATATTCTTCCACGCGAGCCCCCATAAACCTGGCGGTCACGGCCGCTTCCTTGGCCACGGGCAGGTCAGATGTGCCGGCGGCCACCACCGCCACCAAGCCCTCCGGCTTTGCAGGGGTGGTGCCGAGCGTGATAATGCGGGCCACCGGGTCGAATTCCGCAGTGGGGAACGCCTGTTGAACGGCGGCAAAGTGTGTTTCCGAGGCGCGCGTGGCCATCACCGGTGTTGATTGTGCGCCCAGTGCTGTAAACAATGCGCTCACCTGTTCAGGTGTTTTACCCGCCGCGTAAATGACCTCCCGCTGTCCGCAACGACGAGCGCGCCCCACGTCGGCCTTGGCAAACCCTAAATCGGTTTCATGTGTGGCCGACCACTTGGCTAACGCAGCTTCTACCGACATCTCGCCCGCGTGCACCGCTCGCAATAGGTGTTCAATCTGCTTCATAACGGCAGGATGCGTAATCTTAACCCTGTTCGTCAAAATTTTATTTTGCCAACCAAACCATGTTAGGATATATTCGTATATCCGAAATAACAAATAAATGGCTACAGTAGAATTATTCAAGGCATTGGCAGATGGGACGCGGCTACGTATTGTGCGGGCGGTGTTGCAGGCGGAATTGTCGGTGGCGGAGTTGGTGCAGGTGCTGGGCTTGCCACAATCCACGGTGAGTCGTCACTTGAAGCCGTTGCGCGAAGTGCAGTTGCTGGACGCGCGTCGCGAGGGAACATCGATCTTTTATCATGTCGGTCCGGCTTGTCAGGATGCGCTATTGGCACGGTTTATTGAGGAATTTGTGCAGCAGCAACCGCAGGTCGCCGAGGATCGGGCGTCCGTGGCCCGGGTGTTAGTGCGTCGTAAGCAGCGCACACAGGATTTTTTTGATCGCATAGCGGGAAGTTACGGGACGTTGACGGAGCCGGGTGGTGGCTGGTCGGCCTTGGCGACCGCCTTGGCCTGTGGCTTTGCCGGGCGGGATGTGGCTGATCTAGGTGCCGGGGAGGGTGATTTGACCCTCTTGCTGGGGCGCTTCGCGCGGACGGTAACGGCCGTGGATGCGTCGGCGCAAATGCTTTCGCACCTGCGGAGCCAGGCCGATGCAGTCGGGATGGATCAGGGGTTGCGTTTGGTGCAGTGCGATATCGAGGACCTACAACTGGCGGCGAACAGTATGGACGCCGTGTTCTTGAGTCAGGCGTTGCATCACGCGGCGCGCCCGGGAAAAGCGGTCCAGGAAGCGGCGCGCGTGTTGCGGGCTGGCGGTTTGATGGTGATTCTGGATTTGGCGCGCCACGAACAGGAATGGGTACGCGAAGAGTGGGCGGATGTGTGGTTGGGGTTTGACTTGGAACAGATTACGTCCTGGTTGGCACAGGCGGGCGTCAAACCGGTGGCCGAGGAGCGTTTGCCGGGTTCAACCGCAGACTTGACCGTGCAACTAGTAGTGGGACGGAAGCTGGATATGGCTTAGCCCGCTTGGCCACCCGGAGCGGTAACCTCCGGATCGCCCACCAAAATTTACAAAGGGGTCTCAACAAAGAGAGCAAACACAAAAGAAAGGAAAAAACAATGGCTAACACGAAGAAGACAAAGAGTCGCACGCGCACCGCACGGCGCGGGGGTAAGACAACACGCAAGACTGATTTCGCGGTTCGCGATCTTTCGCTGGCGGCTTATGGCCGACGCGAGATTGAACTGGCGGAGGCGGAAATGCCGGGTCTCATGGCATTGCGCGACCAATATGGAGCCGATAAGCCGCTGAAGGGCGCACGGATCACCGGTTCGCTGCACATGACCATTCAAACGGCGGTGCTGATCCAGACACTTGAGACCCTGGGCGCTAAAGTACGCTGGGCCAGTTGCAATATTTTCTCCACCCAAGATCATGCGGCGGCCGCCATTGCCGCCAGCGGTACCCCGGTCTTTGCGTACAAGGGCGAGACGTTGGAGGAATACTGGGCCTATACCGATCGCATTCTGGACTGGGGCAAAGGCAAGGGACCCAACCTGATCCTGGACGATGGCGGGGATGCCACGCTGTTTGTCCATTTGGGCTATCAGGCCGAGCAGGACCCGTCGGTGTTGGACCGCAAGCCGGGTAGCGAGGAGGAAAAGGTTTTGTTGGCGCAGGTGAAGCGCGCCGTGAAAAAAGATCCCGGCCGCTTTGCGCGAATGGCGAAATCAATCATCGGCGTGAGTGAGGAGACGACCACCGGTGTGCATCGCCTTTACAAGATGCATGAGCGCGGCGAGCTGCTGTTCCCCGCCATTAACGTGAATGATGCGGTTACCAAGTCTAAATTCGACAACCTCTATGGGTGTCGACACTCACTGGTGGACGCCATCATGCGGGCGACCGATGTGATGTTGTCCGGTAAAGTGGCCGTGGTGGCTGGTTACGGCGACGTCGGCAAGGGTTCTGTCCAATCGTTGTTGGGGCAGGGGGCGCGGGTGATCGTGACCGAAGTTGATCCCATTTGTGCGTTGCAAGCGGCCATGCACGGCTTGGAAGTGATGACCATGGACGATGCCTGCAAGATCGGAGACATCTTTGTAACCACCACCGGCTGTTGCGATGTGATTACTGAACGGCACATGCGCCAGATGAAAGATTTGGCGATTGTGTGCAACATCGGTCATTTCGACAGTGAGATTCAAGTGGACAAGATGCGGAAATACCGCTGGGAAAACATCAAGCCGCAGGTCGACAAAATCACCCTGCCAAACAAAAAGCGATTGCTTCTGCTGGCGGAAGGGCGGCTGGTCAATCTGGGTTGTGCCACCGGGCATCCCAGCTTTGTGATGTCGAACAGCTTTACCAACCAGGTCATGGCACAAATGGATTTGTTTATGCATCCGGAACGTTATCCGACCGGGGTGTACACATTGCCGAAGCATTTGGATGAACAAGTGGCCCGGCTGCATTTGGGACCGTTAGGCGTGAAACTGGACCGACTAAACCGCAAGCAAGCCAACTATTTGGGCGTGCCCCAGGACGGTCCATTCAAGCCCGACCATTATCGATATTGATTACAGAAATCGCCTGTTCTATTCTCAACGGACCCGAATCAGCACTCGCGATTTTGAATTCGATGTGATCTATGTAAGCGGAAGCGACAACCCGCCAAACCTGAAACAGGAGGGCGAAACAGAAAAGTCTACCTCATCAGGGAAGACTTCATGCGCCTAGTGTAGGATGTGGAGGATATATGATGAAAGGTGCTCTTGAAAGACTGAGTGTTAGCGGCTTCAAGTCTATCAGGGAACTGAAATGTTTTCCGATGAATAATCTGAATATTTTTGTCGGCGCGAACGGTGCAGGGAAAAGCAACCTGACTGAACTGTTTAGCATGCTTTCGGCTATGATCCAAAAAAACTTCAGCAAATTCATATTGGAACGAGGCGGGGCAGATGCATTCCTCTACACCGGGCCTAAAGTCACGACGGCCATAACCACCGAGTTTGTCTTTACATCGCACAGCGAGAATGCCAAAGGGCCAAACATTTATAGATTTGAGGCGACTCCGGCAGCGGGCGGACGGCGCTTCCTGCTATCCGAGGAGCGGGAATATGTGACGACTAATCCGCGTTCGTACGGCACGCCTTCGGAGGAAAGCCGCTTGCGTGACGAAAAAGATGAGAAGTCTTGGGACGGGCAGTGGAACGGGGTCGGCCATTTCGTGTTTCAGTCGATCTCTAACTGGATGGTTTACCACTTCCACGATACAAGCGCCAATGCGCCAATGCGCCGCTATGAAATTGTAGAAGACACCCGTCGCTTGCGACCCGATGCCTCCAATATCGCGCCATTCCTGCTTCACCTAAAGGAACATTCGGCTTATGCCTCCCACTATGCGGAAATTGCGAACGCCGTACGATTAGTGATTCCGTTTTTTGATGATTTTAAACTGGATGTTCGTAAGATGGGCGAAGCCGAAAAAGTCGCGTTGAGCTGGCTACAGAAGGGATCGGACTTCCCGATGCAGCCTTATCATCTCTCGGATGGATCAATTCGCTTCATCTGCTTGGCTGCGGCACTGTTACAGCCCCGTCCGCCGTCCATGATTGTGATCGATGAGCCGGAGCTGGGTCTGCATCCAGAGGCCATCGCGATTGTGAGTGAACTTATCCGGGATGCTGCAAAGCGAACGCAGGTCGTAATTGCGACGCAATCTCCGCTTTTGCTGGATCAGTTCGGCATTGAAGACATAGTTGTTGTGAAACGGCGGGACGGTGAGTCCTCGTTCGAACGGCTGGAACGGTCCGATTATGATCAATGGCTGGAAGGCTATTCGGTCGGCGAGCTCTGGACAAAGAATGTTATCCAAGGGGGCGCGACCCATGAGTGACTACTCGGACGTCATGATACTGGTGGAGGGGCGGACGGAGCAACGCTTTGTTCAGCAATTGCTTTCTCCTTACATGGCAGAACACAGAGTCTATCTCACACCCATTATTCTGGATAAACCAGGCGAAAAAGGCGGTGATGTCCGTTTTGTTCGTGCGAAGAATGACATAGCCAGACACTTGAAGCAGCGAAATGACACCTATGTCACGCTTCTGGTTGACTATTACGGGATCGGTCGTGATTGGCCGGGGATCGATGCTGTTAGGCCCGGTGCATCTCCGAGCGAGATCGCGAACGTTATTTGCTTGGCAACTCAGCGCGCTATCGATGCTGATTTAGCAGTCTATCGCTCAGACGTACGGTTTGTACCGAACATCGCGGTTCACGAGTTCGAAGCACTACTATTTAGCGAGCCAGCAACATTGGCGAGCGCGATTCGAGTCGAACAGCAATGCGTGGACGCGATCATTCAGGAATGTGGGGAGCCCGAAGCCATCGACAATTCGCCACAAACGGCGCCATCCAGACGTATTGAACAGCTATACAGCCGGTTCAAAAAGACGAGCAACGGCATTTCTATCGCACAAGCCATTGGCATTGATCGGATGCGTAAAGAGTGTCCCGTCTTTGATGGATGGTTGAAACGTCTGGAATCGCTTGCGGAGGTTGCCTGAAGGCTGCATGGCTAATTGGGTATCAGGCGCTAATCGGCCGTTGCCTGTTCGACAAAATTGGCAACCATGGTCAGGGGGAGTCCAATGACCGTGTTGGGGTCGCCTTCCATGTGGGTGACTAAAGCAGCCCCTTCGCGTTGCAAGGCGTAGGCCCCGGCGTAAGCGAGTGGTTGCGCGATGGCGACGTGCTTTTTCAGTTGCGATCTGCTCCAGTGACGCATGGTGACGTGGACGGTGTCGTGGCCACTGTAGTGTGCCCTGCCGGACGGTGCGATGACGTACACGCCGGAGATGAGCAGGTGTGTGTGGCCACCTAGTTCCGTGAGCATATCCACGGCATCGTCGAGCGACTCCGGTTTCCCGTAGGTGCGCCCGTTGAGGTAAAGACAGGTATCGGCGGCCAGTATCAGCGCGTCGGGGAAGCGGGCCGCCACCGCTAGGGCTTTTTCGCGGGCCAATTCTTCCGCGTACAGCCCCGGATCCTCCCCAGGCCGATAAGCTCGCTCATCCACCCTGGAGGGGTGTTGTTCAAACTTGTAGCCCGCAGCGCGCAGAAGTTCGGCGCGGGCTTGTGAACGTGAGGCCAGGATATATCTCATGGCATGGTCCCAAAAAGTAGAATGCCTTCCCGTTCCACCCGCCGCCATAAGGCGTCGTGTTGCGGGTCGTGCATGGTGTTGATATCCAGCAGAATGGGTTCCAGCGTAATGGCATAGCGCTGTGAAGCAGCGGCCTGTAAGTCGTCCATACCGCGAAAGGCGCGAATACGTTGGTGTCCGCTCTTAAACACCATCACCAATGGAATACGCCAATAGGCCGGGACTTCGTCACGTGCCAACGGACCGGTGGCGACAACAGCGAGCGGGCGGGGCACCACCATGCGGCGCACCCACTTACGGAAATCGGTCCAGAACGCATCTTCGGCATCAAAAGCCGGTTTCAAGGCCTTGGTTACAAAATAGTTCTCCCGGTTCAGCGTATAGGCGTGGGCCGTGCGTGTAACCTCGCAATCGACGGCATGCACCGCCAGTAAATCTTCCAGTGCCTGCATCGTGGCCCGATTGGAAAGCCCCGTTTGGCGTTCGATTTCCCGTCCGCTCAGTGATCGGTCTGCACGATACAAGATGCGCAAGACCAGCAACTGGCTATAGCGCGTCAATATTAGATTCAGTCCTTGCATAGCGACAACGCGCGCGGGGATTAGCTCCTTAATCGGAAATTGTTTGAGTAAATGAGTCGGTAATATAGCCTGATGTTTTGCCCATTCCAAGCGTTGTAAGTGTTCAGTGTTCAGTGTTCAGGAGTCCTCGGAGCCAGCGCC
>PWVE01000043.1 GCA_003562335.1 PVC group bacterium | reverse complement strand
GCGGAAGCGGAGTCGAAAAATCTCGTTCTCCGCCGAGCCGCGTCGCCTTTGAATCCGTTCCCAACGCGACGGTGGCTGGCGCGATTCTGAGATCTCGGCAAGCTCGACATGACCAAGTCCCTCCGGATTCCCTAACAGCCTCCACAAACGCTCCTCCCAACAATTACTCCACCAATTTCTTACAGCGCAATCGGCTCGCTTGAACCCGTCCACCGAAATGGAGGGACAGGAGACCATAATGAGAATGGCTGGTCGGCGCTGTATTGACAGGGGTAGCAGTCTGTGCCATCTAGTAGTGGCGAATGAATAAAGGGGGTCATCAGATTTATCGTTATGCTGCATTGCCGTTGGTGCTGGCGGTGGTGTGGTGTATTTGGAGCGAGTCGTTTGCGCTGAACACGTGGGTCGAAGGGGCCGTATTGGGTGGTGTGGCGCTGCTGGTTACCCGCCGGATCTTTCTGCACCGCCCCTACCTCTCGCACTACCGCTTGCCGTTCCGTAGTGTGGCGCGCTATGTCGTGGTGTTGTGCGTGGAAATTTTCCGGTCGGGATATCATGCCATCCGGATTATGTGCACGGATCGCATGAACGTGGGCGTGGTGGATTTGCCCTCGGACATAACCGACCCGCTACGCGGGGCCCTGGTGGCCACCGCGATTACACTGACACCCGGCACCGTGACCATCGACTATTCGCCCGGGCGCTTCAAGGTGATCTGGATTGATTGTTTTACCACGGACCCCGACGTCGCCGCGCAGTCGATCAAAGGCCGGTTCGAACGGGTACTGCTCGCCCCGGATCCCGACCCGGCGGGAGAAGCGTCATGACGTTTTTGCAGTTGGCCTTGGGATTGTTGCTGTGCTCAACCGTGGGCAGCTTGGTCCGGGTGGTTATCGGCCCAACGGTGTGGGATCGCCTTTTGGGTATTGGCTTGAGTGCGAGCAAAATCACGTTGGCTGTGATCATTGCCGCTGTTTCCTTGCCTGAAAGTTTTCTGTTGGATTTAGCCATGGTATTGTCGATTCTGGGCTTCTTGGTGACGGTCCTGCTGGCGCGCTACATCGAACGACGGGGGATTGTGTAATGGGCGGTTTCATGGATGCATGGCCGACGTACACCACCTACCTGGGGCAAGCGTTGGTTATCATAGGGCTGTTGATTACCGGGTTTGGGGTCTACGCCTTTTTGCGGCTTGACGGTTTTTATGCGCGGAGCGTGGTCACGTCGAAAGTGGAGGCCATGGGGTTCGTGACCGTGGTGATCGGAGCGATCCTGATGTCGGGCATTTCCCTGACCGTACCCAAGCTCTTTATCCTGCTACTTTTTGAGCTGCTGACCGTATCGGCCAGCACCCACGCCATCGCCCGGTCGGCGTGGATCAGTGGCTACCGCACGCGCGAGGTCATCACCATGGATGACCCGGTCGTTGAGGAGGAAGCGGATGGTTGAAACGTTGACGCTCATCTTGATGATGTTGTTCGCGCTGCTGGCGATCCAAGCCACGCTGATTCGCATAGCTGTCATCTATCTGGCTGCGTTTTCCGTGCTAACGGCCTTCCTGTATTTGCAGTTGGCGGCACCGGAATTGGCGTTGGCGGAGGCGGCCATCGGCAGCGGCTTGGTGACCCTCTTGTACCTGGCCTCGCTCAAGCGTAACAAGGTGTACACCATTGCCGTGTTGGCCGAGGGGCACCGCTACCGGACCACGGACGCCTATATACGGTATGTGGAAGGGCTGCGCGCTGTCCGTGAAATCCGCCAGTTTTTTGAGCGACGGGAATTGGAACCGCAAATTATCTTTTCGGAAAAGACTCTGGAAGAAGCCTTGGCTTATCCGGCTTTTGATCTCGTGATCCGGGAAGAGGCGGATCGGTTAACCGCACACGGATCAGCCGACAGTTTTGTGTTGGAAGAGTTGGAAATGCTTTTCCAGATTCATGGCACCATGCAAGGCGTGGAAATTGTGCGGCACGGGGACGTGCCGGTCCAGGAGGGTGGGCTATGAACAAGGTTTGGGCCGCCTGCTGGGTGGGCGCTTTATTCATTTTGGTGACGTACTGGACCGCGCAATATCCGGCGGCCCACCCCCCAGCGTTATACGAATACGTGGTGGCTAATTTTGAAGCTGATTGCGGGACAACCAACGCGGTGACCGCCATTCTACTGAATTACCGCATGTACGATACGATGTTCGAAGTGCTGATTCTGTTGACGGCCATTGTGGGAATGAAACAGTTCCTGCCCGCCCGCTCAGAATTGCGAACCACAAAATCGGCTGCACGAAAGACGGGAGCGCAGCATGAGTAACACTGAATTACCGGCACAATCCACCATCTTGGACGAAGTCATTGGCTTCCTTTACCCGTTCATCCTGCTGCTCGGGTTTTATATGATTTTGCACGGGCACCAGCATCCCGGCGGTGGCTTTCAAGGGGGCACGATCCTGGCCGCCTTGTTTATTGCCCGCTACATTATCTTTCCCGTCAACACCATGAACAGCGAGCGCATGCATACCATCCAACGCACTTTTTTGGCGCTCATACTCGTGATCCCCTGTGTGGTGCTCTTTACCGGTCTGCTGAATCGGTTTCCAGCCTATCGTACGCACTACCTGTTGGTAATGAACTTGTTGATCGGGCTGCAAGTGGGCTTGGAGTTGGGCGTGGCGGTGTTGCGTTTTGCTTTTTTTGAAGGGGTGGGGAAGACATGGCGTCTGTAAGCGCATTTTTTCAGCAGTTAACGTTGGCCGATCTGGCGGTGGGCTTGTTTTTCATCGGGCTGTTTGGTGCGATGACCCAGCGTAACATTATCAAAACCATCATTTCCGTTGGAATTATGGACGTGGCGGCAGTCGCGTTTTTTGTGTCGACCAATTTTACCCCGGGTGCACGACCGCCCGTGGCGACGGCGGATGCGGCCGCAGTCATGATGGCGGATCCCGTGCCGCAGGCGCTCATGATTACGGCCATTGTCATTGGCGTATCCGTGGTGGCCATGTGTCTGGCGATGTATTTGCGCGTGATGTACCGCTACGAAACGGCCGACTGGGATATTCTCATTCGGCGGCTGGAGGATTGAGGGCAATGGGGGAGTGGCCGCTGCATTTATTGGTCCTGGGTCCGTTGCTGCTGGGGGCGGTAACCTATTTTCTGCCGCGCCGCGCCTATCAATGGGGGATGGGGGTGGGCAACGGCGTACTCACGATGGCGGCGTTGCATCTCTTCATACAGGTGCGTTGGGGGGTACCCTTGCGGCAACAACTGGCCGACTGGCCGCAAGGTGTCGCGATTCCCTTGGTGGCCGACACGATATCGGCGCCATTGGTCCTGCTGACCGCACTCTTTTTTACGTGCACCTATTTATTTGCGGCCCGGGCCGGCTACATGGACAAAACGTTTATCTTCCTCTTCCTGCTACTGGAGGCGGCGATCTTCGGGGTACTGCTGAGCGGGGACCTGTTCAACATCTATGTGATCCTGGAGTTGGGCATGATCGGCATTGCCATTCTGATCATGTACCGGCAGGACAAGCAATCGGTCTACGACGGCATGGTCTACATCATGATGAATTTTATCGGCATGGCCTTCATGATGCTCGGCATCGCCTATATCTATCGCATCACGGGGGTGTTGGACTTAACGTTGATCCATGAACGGTTGGCCGCCTTGGACGACCCGCGCGCCGCGATGATCCCCTTTGCCCTGATCATGACGGCGGTGGCGATGAAAGCCGCGCTCTGGCCATTGTTCAGTTGGTTGCCGCGGGCCCACGGCGCCCCGAGCGCCCCGGCTATTGTGTCAGCCGTGCTGTCCGGGGTGCAAGTGAAGGTGGGGGTCTATCTCCTTATCCGCTTGAGCACCGTCTTCCTGCCGGTGGTTAATGCGCAGGCCTTCTTCCTGGTGGTCGGTTTCGTGACTTCAACGGTCGGCTTCATGCTGGCCATCGCCCAAAAGGATATCAAACTGATCCTGGCCTATCACACCATCAGCCAAGTCGGCTTGATTGTGATGGGGCTGAACCTGGGCACCCCGGAAGCCTATTGGGGCGGCATGTACCACATCATTAACCATGCGCTGTTCAAGGGACTGCTCTTCTTGACCGCCGGCGTAATCATTGAAGCCTACGGTACACGGGCCTACAGCGAAATCCGCGGGGTCTTGCGACGGATGCCGGTGATCGGGATCGCGGCCTTGGCGGGCGTGTTGGGCATTACCGGGGCTCCGTTCTTCAATGGTAGCATTTCAAAATATTTTATTTCGCTGGGCGCGGCCGGTAATCCGGCGGAGCTGGGGCTGTATTTGATCAACTTTGGGACCATGTTGTCGTTTGTTAAATATGGCACCATCCTGTTTGGGCGTCCTCCCGAAAATGTGCGTCCGCGCGCGGACCCGTTTGTGAGCGCCATCGCCCTGCTGTTCGGTTTGGCGATCCTTGCGGGTGGTGTGTTGGGCGGTCCGACAGTAGCGTTGCTCTACGGACCGGAATACGCCGTGCGCGGAGCGTTTAGCCCGGGTAAGGTGGCCATCTTCGCCGCCACTTTGGGGGTAGCTATTGCGAGTTATCGCTGGGGGGTCTCGCGCTGGGACGCTTGGCTGGCCAATATCAGGGTGTTTAAGCCCAATTTCAATCAAATCACCGTGCTCATTACGCTGTTCTTCGCCGGTTTACTGGCCTATACGGCTTGGATGAACGCATGACTTGACAATACCGCTGGTAGTCGTAATGGTAGGTGACAGTAAAACAAGGACGGAGCGTCCTTGGTGAATCAACAAAAGAGGAGATTCTGGATGAATATGCGTACTGTTTTAGGGTTAGGAGTAGCGGGTTGGTTATGCGCAGGCGTCGTCGCGCAAGCGCAATTGACAGGGTTGCCGATTGGGACGGATGCGGCACCCGGACATTTTGAAGAGATGTCTGCGGGTGGACACATCGTCATCGGCGAAAACTTCAATCTTTTCGGAGGTCGTTTTTCCTATCGGCTCTATGATCAAATCAAGTTGTTTGGTGATGTGGGTTTGGCGGATCCGGATCGCGGGGATATGGGCTACGGGCTGCAAGCCGGTGCCTTGTATAGCTTGCCGCCGATCCCCGAGATTCCCTTTGACGTCGCCCTGCGCGGTACACTCGGCTATGCCAGCTTGGATCAACGCTTTGGGGGCCGCAAGTTCAGTATCAGCATTACCGGGATCAATGTTGGAGGCCTCGGCAGCTATCGGATTGACGATATGTTTGCCGTGTACGGCTACTTAGGGTTGGCCATTAACCGCTTCAGCGGCTCGGGTGGCGTTAGCAGCACGGAAACCGATCCGGCTATTGGTGTCGGTGGCCAAGTGGACCTCACCCCGCAGATTGCCCTGTTCGGGGAGATCATGCATATCGACGATGCGTGGTTCGGTTTGGGCGGTCGCTTTAACTTCTAGCCAAAGATATTTGAAATTAATTGGTGGCAATAGGTGTTTGTGAATGTCTCGACGTTCTGGGTGGTACAAGTGTTCAGTGTTCAG
>PWVE01000223.1 GCA_003562335.1 PVC group bacterium | reverse complement strand
GCCAGGGCTTGCCAAATGGTTTCGCCTTCATGGGCCGGATTCCACATGAACCCCAAACCGGCCCACAGATTTTGATCGGGCGTTTCGGGCAGCGGTTGCAGCGTCAACACCCGCGCCAGCACAATGAAGGCACTGATCACCAACAAAGGCATAGCCCACGCACAGAACTTTTCGATGCCGCGACTGAGTCCGCGATAGATGAGAAAGAAATTAATGAAGAAGCAGAGCGCGACAAAACCGAGAAACGGGCCCTGTCCGGTTTGAAACAACGCGCCATGTTCCGCCAACCCCAGCGAGGCCACGAAAAATTCGCCCACCGCCGCGACGCTATCGCCGAACCCCGTTAGGGTGCCGGTCAGGTAATGCCAGGCGTAATAGAGGCACAGCGCCTCGATGATGACATAGTACGTATAGATTAAGACGGGCATGACGGTACCCAACATCCCCACGTAGGCCCCCTTGGGCGTACGCAGCACGCCCCGGAAAATCCCCGGTGCCGAATTGCGACCACGGGTGCCGCCGTGCCGTCCCAGCGCCCATTCCGACCACGCCAGGGGAATTCCGACCACGAGAAAAGCGACTAGGTAGGGGATCATGAACAAGCCGCCCCCGTTTTGGGCCGCTTGCCCTGGAAACCGCAAAAAATTACCTAAGCCGACCGCGCTACCCGTCACGGCCAATATGACACCTACGCGTGTGCCCCAGCGTTCTCCGCCTGTTGCCATGCCACCTCCTTTGGTTAACCTCGGCCGATAGTACCAGTGACCGGCGCAGGGGCAATACGGAATTTTCCCGGTTATTGACAGCGCAAGGGGGATTAGGTAGCCTGTCGCGCATTGATTAAACCGCCGTATACCGGCAGGAGGAATATGATGGGCTTGTTTTTTGGTAATGCGTTCCCCAAACCTGAGTCCCGCGGGCGCGCGGTGCGCTGGACTCTGTGGCTGTGGGTGGGCTTGGTGCCTTGGGTGTGCCAGGCGGCGGAGCCCGCAGCGGCCCCTTTGGCGGAACAGATGACGCTGGGCGAAATTATTCAGACGGGCGGCTGGATCATGTATGTGCTGGGCGCGATGTCGATCGCGGGTGTGGCACTGATCGTCTATTTCTTCATGACCCTGCGGCAGGAGCTGATTATCCCAAAAGCGTTCACGCTGGAATTGAGTCGTGCGTTGGCGGCGGGTGAGTCGGAACAAGCCCGTAACGCCTGTTTGCAGCACCCCTCGCCGGTGGGCGCGGTAGCGTTGGCCGCCTTGGACTACACGGAGCGGGTGGACACCGCCGATCCAGGCATGGTCAAGGAGATCATCGAAGGTGAGGGCAGTCGCCAAGCCGCCCAAATCCAAAATCAGACCACCTATTTACTCGATATCGGCGTCATTGCGCCGATGATCGGCCTGTTGGGTACGGTGCTGGGGATGTTGACTGCGTTCAACGCCGTGGCCCTGGATATTGCCCGCGCCAAACCCATCGTGCTGGCGGCCGGCGTGTCGCAGGCGTTGGTGACCACAGCGGCCGGTTTGCTGGTAGGTATCCCGGCCATGATCTTTTACGCCTATTTTCGTGGCCGCACCGGTAAATTAATCGGGCAATTGGAAGCCGTGTCGGCCGATATGTTGACCCAGTTGATTAAGCGTAAGGAATCGTGAATTTTCGGAAACAACTTAAGCCGGAAGCGGTCGGTTTCCAGTTGGCGCCGATGATCGACGTCGTGTTCCTGCTGCTGTGCTTCTTTATTACGAGCCAGTTGTTTGCGCAGTGGGAAACGGAAATCGATATCACGCTGCCTACGGCGGAAACCGGGCAAACGCCGGAGCGCTTGCCGGGCGAGGTTATTGTCAATATTCGGGCGGACGGCGACATTGTGGTGAATACGCGGACCCTGTCACACGATCAGCTCGGTGAGATGCTGGGACGGGTGGCCGAGCTGTTTCCCGGGCAGCCGGTCCTGATTCGTGCCGATCGCCTGACGTCCTACGAGCATATCATCCATGTGCTGGACATTTGTCGACAGGCGGATATCTGGAACATTTCGTTTGCCACCGGAACTCCGGAGTAGTGGGGGACGTCATGCCACGACGGGCCGGCCACCATCCATACGTAAGCTGCGCTATCCACCGCACGCGCCGACGAGGCCGCACGGTTGGCCGACTGGTCATGGGGCTCCTGATCGGATGGTGGGGCATAGCCGGGTTGGTACAAGCGGTCACTCCCCAGGAACAAATGCAATTTGCGGATGGCTTGTTCGCCCGTGGCCTCTATGACTTGGCGTTGGACGAGTATTTGCGGATTGCGCGGGATAGCGCGACCTATGAACGCGTCGATGTGGCACTTTACCGGGTCGGCGAGTGTCACCGTCGTTTGGGCGCGCCCGAGGCGGCGAACCGCTTTTATCAACGCGTCAAGCGCGAGCATCCGGACAGTCCCTACGCCCGCCGTGCCGCGTTTCGCAGTGCCGAAACCTACTGGTTGCGCGGCGAATATGAAGTGGCCTATGACGCCCTAGCCGATTTATTGGAACAAGAAGACCTCCCGCCCGTCTTGCAGTGGCCGGCGTGGTATTATCGCGGGGACGCCGCCCGCCGTTTAAACCGTATGGACGCCGCCGAAGCTGCCTGGCAACAAGTGCTCAAAGCCGGTGCCGATTCACCCTTGGTGGCCTATGCGGCGTTGGACTTGGCCGACCTCTACCGCGCGGACCCGGATCGTGCGGACACTGTGCGCGCCTTGTACGGGCAGGCTGCAGAGGCGGCCACGGACGACGAAGTCGCCGCTGCCGCGTGGTTGCGCAAGGCAGAGTGGTATTTTGCGGAGGGGGATTACCCGGCCAGCGCAGCGGCGTTTGACCGGCTATGGGAGCGCTGGCCGGAGCAGGAGCGTGTTCAAGCCGCCCGCCTACCCACGGCGTGGGCGTATTATCATGTTGGGCGCTACGCCGACGCCGCCACCCTCGCGGACGAAGCCATGTCGGAGCCCGACACGCTGGGCGCGGCAGAAGCCGATTGGTTGTATTTGTGGGCCAATACGCAACGGCAATTGCTGCGGACGGAAGCGGCGCGGGCCACCTATGCCCGCTTGCTTGAGGCCTTTCCCGATCACGAATTGGCCCCCGTGGCCCGTTACGAACGGGCACTCTTGTCTTTTCGCGAGGAGCAGTACGAAGAGGCCGTAGCCGAAATGATGCGCTTGGACCCCACCACTGAAACACAAACGGATGTGTACTGGATGCTCGCGGAATCCTATGCGCAGTTGGGGCGCGACGATGAGGCGGTGCAGTATTATCGACTCTTGCTCGATGCGGACCCCGGACCCAGCCGTTCCGCGCGGGCCAAATACCGGCTGGGCCGGCTACTCATGAATCGGGGCGACAAGGCGCAGGCCGCCCGCCTGTGGCATCAATTGGCCGAGTCGTATCCGGACGACGATCTCGCACCTTACGCCCTGTTCGAGGCCGGACTTGCCCGCGCACGGCTGGAGCGCTATGCCGACGCCATTCGCAACTGGGACCGGTTTGTCGAGCGTTATCCCGATCATGCCTGGGTCACGCGGGCCCGGTTACAGCAAGGTTTGGCCCAGTTGGAAGTCGGCCAGGCAACGGAGGCGCTGGCGGTCTTGACCAAGGTACGGGAACAGGCGGCAGATCCTGTGCGGGCCGGTGAGGCGGCATTCTGGATCGGCGTGTTGCATGAACGGGCCGGTCGCGACAAACCGGCGGAAAATGCTTGGCGTGAAGCCAGCGAACGACTGGATCCCGGTACATTGCAGGCGCGTGCACAATATCGATTAGCCCTTTTAATGCAGCGCCAAGGCCGGAAAGCGGAAGCGGCGGAGCAATTGCAGCCACTGGTAGCCGAGGCCGTGGAGCAAGAATGGCCGTCGGCCCTGCTGCATTGGCTGGCCGATTATCAGGTGAACGAAGGAAATTACGCTGCTGCCTTGGAGGTGGCCCGCGTGCGGCGTCAGCGGGCACCGGAAGATGGCGCTGAACAGGAATGGGGGTATTACCAGGAAGGGTTGGCCCTGCTCGGGTTGGGGCGTGGCGGCGATGCCCAAGCGGCTTGGCAAGAGGCACTCGCGGCCGAAGGCCGGACGCGCGCCGGTGCCGAGGCCGCTTGGCGACTGGGTGAGCTGGCCTTGGAGGCGGGTGAACGCGCGGCCGCGCGTGGTTATTTCGAGCAGACCGCTGAGCGGGCCGGGGAGGAAGCCTGGGCTGATGTGCGTGCCCGCGGATATTTTGGTTTGGGCCGCGTGGCGGAAGAGCGCCAGGAATGGCGGGATGCCGCCCGTTACTACCTGTCGGTGGGCATATTGTTTGACGACACCGAATGGGTTCCGGAGGCTCTGTTTCGGGCCGCCCGCGCATTACAGCATGCTGAACGTCCTGCTGAAATGGAGCGCGCCATAAACGAACTGGCTGAACGCTTCCCGGACCATGAATGGACAGCACGCGCCAAGGAGCTCTAATGGCAGGACAAAAATCAGATTGGGAAATCCGCTCCCGCAGCGAACAATGCGCGCAGTGCCAAGCTCCGTTTGCGGACAACGAAGCCTTTATGTCGCGCTTGGTCTACGACGAGAACGACGGCTACGGCCGTGAGGATTACTGTCAATCATGTTGGTCACAGGTGGCCGCAGAACCGGCCTTAAGCCGGTGGCAAAGCGTATTCCGCTTGCCGCCGCCACCACCGCCCGAGACGGTTAAGCGCGAGAGTGCCGAATCGTTATTACGCAAACTGGTCGCCGGCGACGAGGTGGAAACCCATGCCAATACGGTTTACATTCTGGCGGTCATGCTCGAGCGGCGACGGTTACTGGTGGAAAAAGATGTTCAGTTCCGTGAAGATGGATTAAAAGTGCGCATCTATGAATATCGCAAGACCAACGAAACCTTTGTTATTCCGGATCCCCAGCTTAAACTGGCCGAGCTGGAACACGTGCAGGCGGAAGTAGTGGCGATGTTAGCACAGGGAGGGGCATGAACTTTTCGATACGTAGGTTAGCAAATAGTGGCGGTCGGTGGATCGTATTGGTGGGTCTAATTTGGTGCGCAGCGGGCGCAAACGCGCTGGCCGACGACGGTCCCGCAATGAACCGGGAAACGGCTTATCGGCATTTACGGCGGGCAGAAGACGCCCAGCAACGTAATGACTGGGCTGCGGCCGTACAGGAACTGAGTATGGCGGATGCCATTTATCGGGTCTTGATTCGTACTGCGCCCGAATGGGAGCAGGATTACTACCAGTTTCGCCTGGAAACGTGCGAGCGCCAGCTGCGCCTGGTCGAGCGCCGTAGCGGTCAGTCACGCGAGGTCCTGATAGACCAGGAGCCGGAGCATTCCCCATTGCATGAAGATCGTTACCGCGTGTTGTACCACGCGCTCCGGGCCGAAAACGAAGCCTTACACCGGCAGGTGGCGCAACTGGAGGAGGAAATCGAGCTTTTACTGGAAATGGAAGAGATTGAACGGGAACGCGCCGCACGCCGACAGGCCAGTACTCCGCAGCCGAATGTTGTCCCGGCTCCACCGCCAGTTCCGCCCGCAGCAGATGTCGTGGAGGAGGAATCCCCGTCGACATCCCGCCCGGGTCTTCCCATTTTGCGCGAGCGCAGGCCATTACCCCGTTGACATGGGGTGAAGTCGATCCGGGGAGGGCGTAGACGGCAATGCCGGCTTATCAGCCAGCGTGGTGTAGTGGACGCATTGGCGTCCCCAAGGGGACTCGAACCCCTGTTTTCGGGATGAAAACCCGATGTCCTAGGCCTCTAGACGATGGGGACACTCACGTTCGGCAGCGCACCCTACCACAACATTTGACATTGGCAACAGAAAAATGAACACAGAAAAATGAAACAGGGCGGCATCGACTGGCTACTGATTGATGGCTACAGCCTATTGCACCGGGATCCGACCTGCAAGGCGCTATTGGCCCGGGATCTCGGTTTGGCCCGCCAGTTATTGGTGCGGCGGGTGGAAGGGATCGCAGCCTGCTGGGCCACGCGCGTGACGGTGGTCTTCGACGGACGCGGACGGGGTGGGGCAGGGACTGATGAGCCGCTCCAAACCCCGCTGGAAATCTATTTTGCGCCCACCCAGCTCACGGCCGACACCGTGATTGAGCGTTGGGTGTGTGCTGCGCTTCAGCCCGACCGAATCATGGTCATCACATCCGATCACGCGGAAATACAAACCATAATGGCGGCGGGCGCGAATTACATGGACTGCGATGACTTTTTAGCGCGTGCGCCCCGGCACGGCGTCACCCGCCCCTCCAAGCGCGACAGCGGCCCGCAATTAGGCGATTTTTTTCCGCTAAACCCGGCCAAATAGGCCGTGATTCAAAAAATATCCAAAAAAGTGATTTTAGCGCTTGCAAGGCGATCACGCATCGCGTACATTCCTTCTCGTTGTACCGATAACTGCGGGGTGGAGCAGTCTGGTAGCTCGTCAGGCTCATAACCTGAAGGTCTTGGGTTCAAATCCCAACCCCGCTACCAATTTTAAGGGGTTTCCGATTACGGAAACCCCTTGTTTTTATACCAGCGTTGTATATTTTTGTCTTGCGGGGCGATTCCGGCCTGCGCTTCTGTACTGGCGTCACCAGTGATTTGCATCATTCCCCGTAGCACCCAATATGGAGTCTTGAGCATGACTGAAAATAAAGTTGCCGTGGTGACCGGTGGAGCCCAGGGGATTGGACGTGCCATTTGCGATGCATTTGCGGATCAGGGCGTTTCTGTCTGCATGATCGATAAGCAGGAAAATCCCTGTTTTGTTGGAGATATCGGAGATGAAAAAGTACTGATGGCTTTCGCGGAGCAGGTTCTGGAAAATCATAATGGCATTGATTACCTCATCAATAACGCATGCCTGTCCCGCGGGGGACTCCAGACCTGCACGTATGCGGATTTTAATTATGTGCTGCGGGTGGGTGTGACAGCGCCATTCTTTTTGACGAAATTATTTGCCGACCATCTGAATCCGGGGGCCAGCATTGTCAATATATCCTCCACCCGTCACATCATGAGTCAGTCCGATACCGAAAGCTACACGGCGGCAAAAGGAGGGATCAGTGCCCTGACGCATGCGATGGCGGTATCTTTGGCTGGCAAGGCTCGTGTCAATTCCATATCACCTGGCTGGATCGCTACAGATGGCCCCACGCCCACTGGAGTACATGCCACTCAACATCCTGCCGCCCGGGTGGGGACGGTGGCCGATATCGTGCATGCGGTCATGTTTCTGTGCGACCCCGCAAGCCATTTTATTACCGGTCAGGATCTTGTTGTCGATGGAGGCATGACCAAGCAAATGATTTATCACAACGATCATGATTGGGTTTTAACTCGTCCGGGATTGGATTAACATGAACATATTTGACGCCATACCCAACGATCTGGCCGGGGAACAGGTCACGGATATCTTATGTAACGAGCAGGTGCGCATCAAACGGATCCTGTCAAAAGGCCACACTACGCCGGCGGAGGGTTGGTTCGATCACGACGATGACGAGTGGGTGATGGTAGTCGAGGGGGCCGGCACGATTCTGTTTGAGGATGGGACGGAACAGCGACTGGATAAAGGCGACTACCTCCATATTCCGGCACATACCAAACATAAAGTGACTTGGACGGATCCTGACAGGGGTACCGTTTGGTTGGCGGTGCATTTCGACCTGGAATTATCAGTCAGGCGTCACGGTGATGGGACTCCTTCATGAGGCGCGAGTGCAATGGCTGGCGTGTCTAACGTGCCCCGGAGAGATAAATATTCGGGCACCAGATTGCCGATCCGCGATGGCCCCGGCGGTCCGTGCGAAAATCAAAACGGCACTGACGGAAAACGGGCTGACCTTGGGGATGAAGAGGGCAGATTCGCTGAAAGTCCCGAATGATGATTAAATTAAGCCACCTACTTTTGCCCGCGCTGCCAGTGCCGGTAATAGCCGGCGACCCGTTTTTTTGCTGTGCTGAGCACTATTTTTTGCGACATTTTGATATATGAATGCGTCTAGTCATAGCCGGGAAGACGAAGCCGAGGTGCGTTTGCTGGAGGGTGTAATGGATGACACAGGACGAAGACCTGCAGTCGGTCCATAACGACCCACGGTTTAAACAATTGCTGGCACTGCTGGTCCCTTGAGCGGAAACTGTAGGGACCAAAAAGAGGGGATGTTAAATGGCTTTTAGATTCTGGCGTAGAGTGCGGGTTGCAAAAGGGGTGACGCTCAATCTGAGCAAGCCCGGGGTGTCCACGTCGTTCGGGCCCCGGGGCGCGAAGTATACAGTGGGCCGGCGCGGTCAACGGGCTACGGTCGGGCTGCCCGGGACCGGGTTGTTTTATACCATGACACCCAAGTCGGGCACCAAGTCGACGCGCTCCAAAAGCCGACAAACCGCCCGGTCCGTACAAGCGTCACCGCCGCCCGATCAGTTGACCCCGGGCTTCTTCAAGCGGTTGTGGATATCGAGCGAAGAGCTTCAGTTCATGGAGGGGCTTAAGGCCTTTACGGCGGGACACCACCACAAAGCATTCGGCATCCTGAAAGAATGCCTGCATACGGCTGATGCGGCTTATGTCTGTGGTTTTCTGGCCATCAATGAAAAGGATTTCCAGACGGGCGAAAAGGCCCTGAAAATTGCGTTGGCCAGGCACAAGGAGCTGGGCAGTTGCTTGAAGAAGTACGGATTGGGGTTGTCGCTGGGGTTGAATATCACCGATGAGATTTTTGCCAACGTCACGATCGACCGGCGGGGTGTGCTGCTGGGGCTGGTGGAGGTCTGGCAGCGGCAGGGACGCTATCAGGAGGCGGTCGACGCCCTCTTGGAATTGCGTAAATCGTGGCCCGGCGATGTGGTGATCAAGTTGTCATTGGCCGAACTGCTGGTGACGACCGACCCGGATGACAAGGAACACGCGAAATACGTGGTCAAGATGACGGGTCGGCTGGAGAACAAATGTGAAATTCATGCGGCGCTATTGCTGTACAAGGCGCGTGCCTTACGGGTGCTGGGCATGCACACCGCCGTCCGCGATGCGCTGACGGCAGGTTTGAGGCGTAAGAAGGATCGACCGGAGGAGCTGCTGAAGGCCTTGGCTTACGAGCGAGCTCTGGTTTACGAGGACCTGGGGCAAAAGGCGCGTGCCCGGAGTGAACTTGAAAAGCTGTACGCCCAGGATCCGGGGTATGAGGACGTGGCGGCACGGTTGGGGGTGAGGTGATGCGGAAGTGGCTCGGTCTAATCGCGTGGTTGGCACTGGTCTTCACAGCGTCCTTGACCAGTGTGTTTGTATCCACCGGTGGTTGGTACGCGGAACTGAATAAGCCCTCGTGGAACCCGCCGAACTGGATATTCGGACCGGTCTGGACGGTGCTCTATATCATGATGGCGGTGGCGGCCTGGCGGGTATGGTTACAGGGTGGCTGGAAAGGGCAGCGTACGCCGTTGACTTTGTTTCTGATTCAATGGGGCCTGAACGCTCTTTGGACGCCGCTGTTTTTTGGCTTTCATCTGCTTGGATGGGCCTTCGTCGAAATTCTCGTCCTGCTTGTGTTCATCATACTGACCATCCGCGCATTTCATCCAGTTGACCGAATCGCTGCGCTCTTGTTGGTCCCTTACGCCGCCTGGGTGGGGTTTGCAAGCGTGTTGAATTTCACAATTTGGTGGATGAATTAAGGGGGGCAGCGAGGGTGTATGGGCCGACAGTTCCGAGGCAGAGGTGATGCGGGCCATCGGGGGATAGATCGCGTGTTTCGGAGTTCAGCCCCGATGGGCGAGTCTGTATCAACGTGGTAAAGTCACCCCACACTCAGCGGCGTCCCATTTTCCTTCGCTGTCAGGCTCAAGATGAACGGAACTGCCTTGCGCCCCCATTCCTTGGCCGTCGGGTAGCTGGCTGCACCGCTGCCGAAGCATTGTTGCAGCATATCGGTGTTGATGACAAGATCGCCAGATGGTCTGAATTGACTTTACCGGGCGATGACATTTTACTGCGGGGAAACAGAACTGGAGGACGCCCATGAACGAAGATGAGCAAAACCAAGAGATCGCGAAACAGATTTTCGATTCGCTGCCGGACGAGGCGAGGCGGGAACTGATGGACCTGTTGGACAAGGCTGAAACGGCGGACGATTTTGTGTCGTTTGTCATGACCGGGCCGTGTCCCCGTTGCGGCAACGAATTGACCAAGGACGGTGAGAGCGTCGCGGGAAATGAGGGCGAGGGGGACCCCACGGTGGGGATCTGTCCGGACTGCGATTATATGTGGTGCGTGGAATGCGGGCAGGAATTGAAAGAGGGCGTCGAGTGCCCCCACTGGGACGCATGGGAGGAGTACTGCCGGGAGCAGCAAATCCATCAAGGCCCCGATGCGGAATTGGACGAGGAATACAATGTTGACTATGAAGCTTGGCTGGAGGCGTACGCCCGCAGTTTAAGCGGGGAAGAGGTCGACGGGGACGACGGTAGCCCCGGGCAATAGTAAGATGAGGCGGGGTCTTCGCGGTGATACCTCACGGCAGCCACAAGCCAAGCGGTTACTTCGTGTGAGGTGATACGCGCATGGTTGGGGCCCGCAGCGTTCCATCGTATAGGCAGGTTTATTGTTCGGAGCTTTCTTCAATTATGTTGAGTCGTAAAAAGGCTCCAATACGCTGTATTTTTTTTCATTCTTTTCGTGTTTCTGATGGGTCGGAATTTTATGCGGTGCGGTCGATCGGCTTCCTCACCAAGTTGTTGGCGCCGATGTTCGTGATAGGCCGCGTAGTTTCCTTCAAACCAATTGACGGTCCCGTCGTCTTCGAACGCCAGGATATGGGTGGCGATTCGATCCAGAAACCAACGATCATGGCTGATCACCACCGCGCAGCCGCCAAAGTCCATCAACCCTTCCTCAAGGGAGCGGAGGGTGTCCACATCCAAGTCATTACTCGGTTCATCAAGCAACAGCAGGTTGCCGCCGCTCTTTAATAAATTGGCCAAATGCACGCGATTCCGTTCGCCGCCCGACAATGCGCCCACTTTCTTTTGTTGATCCGCCCCGCGAAAATTGAACCGTGCGCAATACGCACGACTGTTCATGGTGCGCCCTGCCAGCTCCACGACTTCGGCACCTCCGGCAATGGCTTCAAACACCGTATGATCCGATTTCAACTCGTCCCGCATTTGGTCCACGTAGGAAATGACCACTGACGGCCCGATTTCCAAGCGGCCGTCTGAGGGTGCTTCCTGACCCACGACCACGAGCGTCCCCGTATACTTTTTCAAATAGGTTTCCAGCCAAGCGGTGGATTCCGCGTCAAGGTGGTTGGTCGGCTCGTCCAGCAGCAGCACGTCCGGATTGGACAATAGCAAGCGGCACAGGGCCACACGTCTGCGTTCTCCGCCGGACAACACACTTACATGGGTGTCACCCGGAGGCAGTCGCAAAGCGTCCATAGCCATTTCAACATGGTGATCAAGTTCCCACAAATCGTTGGTATCTATGCAGGTTTGAACACGATCAAATTCATCCTCGAGCTTCGCTTGCCGCTCAGGCGACATATTCTCACCAAGCAAGCCACAAAGCTCATCGTATCGATCAAGAATCTTGCGGGCTTCCGCCACGCCCTCGTCCACATTGCCCTGCACATCCTTATCCCTATCCAATTCGGGCTCTTGAGGCAGGTATCCGGTTTTCGTATTGGGCGCAACGTGTACGTCGCCGATGTAATGGGTGTTCAAACCGGCCATCACCTTCAACAATGAGGACTTACCCGATCCGTTGGCTCCGATGACGCCTATTTTGGCACCAAAAAAGAACGCCAGCGATACGTCCTCCAGCACCGTTCGTCGATCATATTGGCACGTGACGCCAACCAGATTGAATACATACTCTCCCGCCATAAAAACTCCTGTTCACGCGAGCGGGCCTAGCCCGCATTTCTCACTCAAATTGTTGACGGAATTGTGTGAATTCCCCCTTCAAGGTTTTTAATTCAGCCATGCTTAATACCGGCCACGCCGAAGCGACTGGGCCTGATTCCAGCGGCTCTTCAGATTGATTAATGACATTATCCATAGCGTTCACCGCTTTATCTTCCGAACTACGTTTCTCTCGGTTACCATGCAAAATATCGACCCTGGGCGTCAAGCAGCATGGGCTAATGGGGGACTTGTCCTGAACATAAGTGAGGAAGGTTATGACAGATGAAGAATGAAATTGAGCGGAATTTGGGTGAGCAACCAATTGCGCGGATCATGCTGGAGCGGGAGCTGAAACACAGCGATCTGGTGTCCGTTTCCAATCGACACATCACGCACAAGATGGTGGCCCGGGCCTGCAAGGGCAGAAGACTCACACCGCACTCACAGCGCCTTGTGCTGGACGCCCTGAATCAGGCCGCGCATTCAGCATATGTCATAACGGATTTGTTTAATTACTGAGGCACCTGCAAGACCCGCTGACGGCAAATTTTGTAAGTAAAGGACTGGTATTCTGACTAAAGTGGTGGATTTTGGTGAGGCCCATAGTTAGATGAGCACGATAGTTAAAAGAAAGTTTAACCAGCACATACAATCTGGAATTGCGTTGCTGATGGCCGTGATGTCTGTGCTGGGGGCGGGTGCGTATTTGAGTCGATCCCAGGATGGGGGGCACATATCAGCCGACTCTAATCAGCCATATAAAGAAGGGAGGGAGTTTGTGAAACCATCGGAACAACAACTAAGACGTATGCTGACACCGGAACAATATCGGGTGACTCAGCAGAACGCTACCGAGCGGCCTTTTACCGGTCAATATGACCAGCATTTCGAGCATGGACTCTATGTGGATATCGTGTCCGGCGAGCCATTGTTCAGCAGCTTGGACAAGTTTGATTCCGGTTGTGGCTGGCCTGCCTTTGCGCAACCGGCGGGCGAAGATGCGGTGGTGGAGCACAGGGATCGTTCACACGGCATGGTGCGCACCGAGGTGCGCAGTGCGGTGGCCAATTCACACCTTGGTCACGTATTCGAGGATGGGCCCGAGGATAGGGGGGGATTGCGATATTGCATAAATTCGGCTGCCTTGCGGTTTGTACCGTTGGTCGAAATGGAACCCCTTGGCTATGGTGCCTATCTGGAACGTTTTCGGGAGGCGGGTGTGCCGATTCCCGAAGCCGAAACCGCCGTGCTGGCCGGGGGGTGCTTCTGGGGCATGCAGGAAATCCTACGCGAGGTCGAAGGGGTGATCATCACGCAAGTGGGCTACTGTGGAGGTGATGTGCCCAATGCCACCTACGAGGCGGTCAAGCGAGGCGGCACGGGGCATGCCGAGGCGATTAAGATTGTTTTCGATCCGCTACGGTTGAGTTTTAAGTCCTTGTTGGAGGATTGGTTCTTTCGCATGCACGATCCCACGACGCTGAACCGGCAGGGGAATGATATCGGTGACAGCTATCGCAGCACGATCTTTTACCGCAACGACGCGCAAAAAGACATCGCTCAAGCAGCGATAAAAGCCGCCGGTGCCAGTGGACGCTGGAAACGGCCCATTGTAACAACCGTCGAGCCCGTCAAGAACTGGTCGGATGCCGAGGACTATCATCAAGACTATCTTCGCAAGAATCCCGGCGGCTACACCTGCCACTGGCTGCGGGATTGAAATTCACCAACCTCTTTTCAGCTTCTAGTTACGCACTTTTCAAGAATAGCGTGGTCGGCTCACTTGGACCTCCAACGCCTGGAAAAGTCCGCAATGAAACCTTCCAACGCTTGGGAAAACCGCAAAAAAACCTTCCAATGATTGGGAAAGGAGCGCAAGTTGCGTTCCAAGGTTTGGAAACAGAGACGGCCTTGCTTTTGGGGTGCCAGCAATGTGTGCTGCCTTTCACGGGCACGTATAGGCATGCCCCCTGTGTTCATTGTGATGAATAATGGGCATCTATTTTGTTGATTTGACAGCCCCATTCGGGTATATTTTCATTCAAATGAAAAACAAAGGTATAGGTTATCAGATTAAGCGGCGTCGCTTAACGCTTGGGCTTGACCAGCGCACTTTGAGCGCGGTCAGCGGCGTGGCTGTGCATACGCTTAGCAATATCGAAGGGGGGCGCGGTAATCCGACGGTATCCACGCTGGCCAAAGTGCTGGATGCGCTGGGTATGGAGTTGGACCTCCGTATCAAAACGTAGAGGTGAGAAATGAGCCGCAAAGGAGTCGTGTACTGCAAAGGAAATCGGGCTGGCCGAATAGAAGAAACAACAAGTGGCTACCTGTTTGCCTACGACACGCACTATCTGGCGTCATCAAGCAGCCCGGCTATCAGCCTCACCCTGCCGAAGCGGACAGAACCATTTCGCTCGCCTGTATTATTTCCTTTCTTCTTTGGCTTGCTCGCCGAAGGGGCACTCAAGGAAACCCAGTGCCGCCAATTGCGCATCGATGAAAACGATCATTTCGGACGCCTCCTAAAGACAACCCACAGCGACACGATTGGCGATGTCACGGTGGTCGAGGAGGTGGAAACATGATGTGCCGGTGTATGTCAACGCTGGCAGGCATTGCGAACGAAGGATACAGTCGCTCGGCTCAGCGACGCCTTGCCGGAGGCAATCGGAAATTCCCCCACCGTCTTGCTTTCAACCGTTCCGATATAATCGAATTCCGAATGCGGGAGGCCAGGCACCTTTCCATCTCCGGCGTGCAGGACAAGGTGTCGCTTCGGCTCGATCGGGGTAAACTGTACCCGACCGAGAAGGACGGAGCGTATATACTGAAGCCCGTGCCTTCGGTCGATATTCCTCGCTTCAGGGCAGATGTTCCCGCCAACGAACACCTTACCATGCAGATTGCCGAACAAATCTTCGGTATTCAAACGGCGATCAATGCGTGTATCCGTTTTGCCGATAATGAGCTGGCCTATATCACGCGGCGTTTCGACCGGCTTGGCGACCGTAAAATTGCGCAGGAGGATTTCTGTCAGCTATCGAATCGCTCGGAAGAGACCGACGGCAAAAACTACAAATATGATGCCACCTACGAAGAAACCGGGCGCATCCTGAAGAAGTTCTGCAAGGCCTACCCCGTGGAGGTGGAAAAGCTGTTCGCGCGTATTGTGTTCAACTACATCTTCTCCAATGGGGATGCCCATTTGAAGAATTTCTCACTCTACCGGACCGAATACGGCGATTACATCCTGACACCGGCCTATGACCTCATCAGTACATCGATTCACTTTCCCACTGAAAGCCGGACGGCATTGGACCTCTTCGACCGGTATGAATCGGACTATTTTCGGATGAACGGGTTCTACGGGCGACCAGATTTCATGGCACTGGCAGAATTGTTCGGCATCAAAACGGACCGGGCCACCCGGTTTCTTGACCGGTTTGCGCAGCAACGCCAGCAGGTGATCGATTGGATCGCCCGGTCTTTCTTGTCGGCACCGGCCCAAGCTGATTATGCGGCGCGTTTTGAGGATCGTCTCCAGACGCTGAAGTGAGGGATTGATACCCCGTCTCATCAGGGCACGCGCTGGTCGTGGCTAAACAGGTTACGCCGTCCCTCTACGACCTTCCGCCGGAAATCCAAGCCGGCTTGTGGCAAACCGTTGCCACCGTCCGCAACATCCTGCAACAACGCCATCATCCTGACGGTTTCAACATCGGCCTAAATCTGGGGGATGCTGCGAACCGGACATCTTTCATGCAAAGGACAACCACGAAAGACACGAAGGGACACGAAACAAAGAACGCTTAATCAGGCCCCTTCCGCTTGTGACCATGGGTATGTTTCGGCTGATCATAATACGCAAAGGCGGATGGGAAAACCGAAAATGCTTCCAATGATTGGGAAAAGCTGGCAGATTGGGTTCCAATGATTGGAGGCGGAAACCGGTGGTCTGTCTCCGGGAGCACATGAAGACGAATGGTATACAGATTCCGCAACGTGCAGGTCTACCAAACCTTTTCCCAGCGCCTGTTCGGCACCGGCACCATCAGCATCGCCTCCGCCGGCAGCGGCGAGGCGGAAATCGTGGTCAGCGGCATCCGTGACCCGGCGAAGGTTAAGGGGTTGCTGGATCAGGGGCGGCGGGAGCAGAGGACGGGGGAGTGAGCGCGAAACACCTAAGATCCGCCGGTATTGGAAAGAGGTGGGCGGGCCCAGGATGCCATTGAGGAATAGACGACACGGTAAGATCAGTATAAGAGTATCCGAATGAAAAAGACAGAACCATCTCTCATCATCACGCCAGAATACCGGCAGTTTATCGAGGAACTGAAAGATCGGGTGGTTTCCGCCCGAATCTCGGCTGCACGGGCAATTACGCATGAAGCCATCCTGCTCTACTGGGATATCGGGCGTGGAATCGTGGAAAAGCAACAATCCGATGGATGGGGGGATTCGGTTGTAGAAATGGTCGCTGCAGATTTGCGACAGGCATTTCCTGGAAGCACCAGCTTCTCGGCAGACAATGTGTGGCGGATGCGTCAGTTTTTCCTGGCCTATTCCAGCTCAGACTTTCTGGGGCAACCTGTTCCAGAAATTAATTCTCGTGGGTTCAAGGCCTCCGTGCCGCCATTTCTGGGACAACCTGTCCCAGAAATGACCAATGTCAGTTCATCTGCGGTTTCAAACAAAAACCACATATTACATTTACTCAAAGAAATTCCCTGGGGCCAGAATTTGCTGATTCTGAAGAAGCTCACCGAACCCACCGCACGGCTGTGGTATTTGCGTGCCACCGCGCAGTTCGGTTGGTCGCGGAACGTCCTGCTCAACCAGATCAAGGCGGGCGCCTATGAACGTGCTGTCACCGAAAAGAAAACGCACAATTTCGATCTTGCCCTGCCGGAGCACCTCGCCGAGCAGGCCGAAGAGATGCTGAAGAGCAGCTACAACCTCGAATTCCTGGGTATTCGCAAAGCCGTCAAGGAGCGGGAACTTGAAGATCGACTCACCTCCCGCCTACAGGCCTTCCTACTCGAGCTCGGCTACGGCTTTTGTTTTGTCGGGCGGCAGTATCGTCTTTCCACGGGCAAGAAGGAGTATTTCATCGACCTGCTTTTCTACCATCGGTTTCTCAAGGCACTCATCGCGTTCGACCTCAAGGTTGGCTCCTTCGAGCCGGAACATGCGGGCAAGATGGATTTCTATCTCAACCTTCTGAACGACAAGGAACGCGGCCCTGACGATCAGCCATCCATCGGCATCATCCTCTGCGCGGAAAAGGACGATGTGGATATCGAATACGCCCTGCGGACCAAGGACAATCCCATCGGCGTCGCCGCCTACGAGCTGCAATCCAGACTCCCCGGCTCACTGAAAGGAAAGCTGCCGACCGCTAGGCAACTAGCGGATGTGGTGCGCGGCGAAATGGGTTGAGAGCTTGATTCATTGCGTGGGGGCAGAAGGTGGTCATTGGGAGCTTCTGGATGATCTTTTGGAGAACATAGCGGATGCTGAATGAGTCGCAAAACATCGAATGGATGGAACGGGGAGAGACGTTTGATTGGAAAACGGAAAAATTGCGGGGGGGCAAAATGGATAAGCTAACAGAAAATAGAGCGATGAACTTCCGCCTTCATCCTTCATCCTTCATCCTTTCCGACTCCTCCCCCTTCGCTCCGCTTGAACCGGATCGCGTTATTTATGAGGATGCTGACACGGTTGCCTTTTACGACCGCTACCCCGTCTCACCCGGCCACGCGTTGGTCGTAGCCAAACAAGGCACCGCCTCTCTGTACGATCTCCCCGCCGAAACGCAGGCCGCCCTCTGGAGAGCGGTCGCCACCGTACGGAATCTGCTGCAACAACGTCATCAACCCGACGCCTTCAACATCGGCCTCAACGACGGCTCCGCCGCCGGCCAAACCATTGCGCATGCACACATTCATGTGATACCAAGATACACCGGCGATCAAGCAGACCCGCGGGGTGGGGTGCGGTGGATATTCCCCGATAAGGCAAGGTATTGGGAATGATCGAGGATTTAGTACATGAAATGGATGTTTACACCTAAGAGTCCCGGAGAAAGAACTCGCGATCCTGTGTCAAGTGAGTTTTTTGCGGCAGATGCTATCCGCAATGCGGGCGAAGCTCTTGTACGAGAGGGTGTCCAAAATAGCCTGGACGCAAGGTTGGATCGAGAAAATGGGAAAGCCCGGGTCCGTATTTATGTGTCCGGCCCCAAAACAGCCTTGTCTCCGGATGCACATGCTCGATGGTTTGACTCAGCATGGCCTCACTATCAAGCTCGGGGAAATGGGCTTCAACCGGAGACAATTTCACCAGACGCCAATTGCCATTTTTTGGTCTTTGAAGATTTTGAGACAACGGGCTTGGTCGGAGACCCTTTGCAATATGAAGTGAAACCGGGAGCCAAGAACCTCTTTTTTTACTTTTTCCGGGCCGAAGGAGCGACGGAAAAAGAGTCCAACAAGCTGGGTCGGTGGGGTGTTGGCAAGCAGGTCTTCCCACGATCGAGCATGGCCCAATCACTATTTGGTTATTCTGAAGTCCGCACGAATGGGGCGAACCACCGTTTTATGATGGGAAGTTGTGTGCTTAAGCACCATAGCGTTTATGGTATCGTATACAGGCCGGATGGATACTTTGGCGAATCTATAGAAGTGCGTCCAGGCGAGGAATTGCCTGTCCCCGTTGAGAATCCAGCCACGCTTGCTCAATTCAGAGCGGATTTTAATCTCATGCGACAGGATGGCGAAACCGGCTTATCTGTGGTGGTCCCTTGGCTAGCTTTGGGCAATGGAGATGAAACAGATAAGTTTGATATTACTTCGTTGTCCTTGGCCGTTATCGACGGATATTTTGTTCCGATTCTCGAAGACCGTTTGGAGGTAACAGTCGAGAACGACGAGCAGGCCATTACGGTAAACGCCAATAGCTTTCTTGACGTCTTTAGTGCGTTGGAAGAAAATGTTGCAGAGGCAGACCTGGGGGCTGTGAAACACTTGAAGGCATCGATTGCATTGGCCGTAGCAGCGAGGGATAGAAAGGCGGTCCTTTTTGGGATCGGTGCTTGTCCGGAAAGTAAAGCTGCCTGGACTGACGATATGTTGCCCCAAGAGCTTTCGGGGAAAATCAGATCAGCTCTGATGCAGAACGTACCCGTCGAGATCACAGCCAATT
>PWVE01000180.1 GCA_003562335.1 PVC group bacterium | reverse complement strand
GTTTAATAATTGATCGCCCCCCCCACTGTGGCCCCGGCGAAAGGCAAAAAACAATTCGCCACTGACTTCATAAAAGGTTGGGTAATTCGGATTCACCTCCTCGGGCACCATCGGCAATTGCTCAAAGGCCTCAATCGAATGCGGCGCTTTGGAGCGATAATAGATGGCCAACGGAGGCGTAGGCGGTTCAATCGTCATCCGACGACGGTAGCAGGTAACATGAAGATAGCCGTCACGGTCGATGCCTAAACTCAAATTCGCGTGCCCCCCTGTCGCCCACCCCATTCTTACCGGAAAGCGGAAATGCTGCCAGGCATCCCCTCCCAATGCCCGGCTGGCGATATTCATGAATCGGTGGTCATCGTAGTAAAGGACGTATTGGCGACCCTCCCGGGTCATCAAAACCGGATGGCCTGTTTCATGAACGGACCACACGGGTGACACATCCAATTGCTTGAGGATGCCCGCTGGCAGGGACTCATCCGCTTTCGCAAATGAAAGAACGCTTATCGGTAACAAAATGGCCAATAAAACTCTCATAACTTACTTTGGTCCCGTTCGACACTTTCTTGTTGCGTCACCTGTGCATATACGGACTATATCACGATAGATACTACATTTTAAAGGTGGTGGGGACACAAGGTGGTGGGGACACAGAAATGGTGTCGTCGTTCGCCATGAATAGTACGTTGCCGTGCCAAAACCCCGTTCGAGTGCCCCCTCGCCCCACCATCCACGCCAATCCTGCCGTGAACGCGCCGCCAAGGTCGAAAAGCAACGCTATTTCGGTGTCCCCTTTCCCATGGACTTGTTCGAATCTTTACTAGACGTGCGCATGCTCGAGGCGATCAGCAATCCACACCTTGGCGATTTCAGACGTATGCGAAGACGGGAGCTTGTGATCGAGGCCTGGCTTCCTGCTTCATCAACGCCTCAATATGCCGGATTGTCTCCGGTGAGAGAAGCGTATCTGAGCAGACATCGCAAACTTCCGCCGGTACGTCCTCGAACACGAGCACTTTCGGGCCCTGCTTCACAGTGTGTATGATTAGGCGACGCTCATAATGTCCGGGGCAACCTTGTATACTGCATTTCATTCTTTTATCCCCCTTGTGAAAGGATTTTGCCACTTCGGTGGTTTCGGTTCGTACACTGTTATGATTATCGCGATATCCAATGATGTTGTACAGACACCATGCAAATCCCGCTCTGTTGAATTCTGACCGCAGACAAGGCAACAGGACCCTCGTTTATGGTCCGGGTAATTTTCGACAACCGTTGCCCGATGCAACACGCGAAGCACGTCATCAAGCACGATATTCTCTTCCACCATTTCCTGATGGGCGTGTACCGTGACGCGAACACTCTCTTTCTGCGCCTGAAAAGCGAGGCGATCAGCGATTGCTTTGATGTCGTGTGTATTCACATCCTTTATGATTTGGCTAACCTACCCTCTATCTGGAACAAATGCAAGCTCTTCATCATTGCTGGATTCTTTCCATTCTATTCCGCTCTTCTCACGATTTCTGTCTGTATTTGAACGGTTCTTGCATTTGCAGATTGCGGGAATCCATCTGGATGTTTCTTCGGATCATACTCGCGGGGTTCCATCACTGGGGTCGGATCGACAAGGCTGTGGGGCACGAAGTTTCCCCTCCAGCCGCATGGATGCCCAATTATTCACAGTTTCTCAGGAAGGTGGTAGAGGACATTGTGGATTGATCTTCCGTGACCACGCAAGAACGCATCATATATCATTGATAGTGTAAGATAGCCCAAGATTGGCAAGAACAGAATTGTCGATGAATGAGTCGGTGTTTACTACACTTTCAGGGTGAATATCAGTAATGCTTTAACAATGAACATGTTATGTGATGACTGTCTATTCCGACGTATTTTCGTGTGTAGCCTAATGGACAGCGCGGTGCCACTCCGCACGTTCCAAACCTTGGAACGCGTTTGGGGGGTGTTTTCCAAGCGTTGGAAGTTTTGGGGCGATTTTTTCCAGGCCTTGGAAGTGAAATGAGGGGTGTTTTCCAGGCGTTGGAAGTCGGCGGTTCACACTTAACCGGATACGCCTATGCGACCCCACTTACTTGCTGCTGGATGACGGCTTGACGAAGAAGTGGCGCGTGAGCATTGGAATCGACAGGGATCCCGCAAGATCAGTGCCCATACTGAAATCGTCCGATTTTATGAAACGGTATCGGCTCAAAGCCGGGAATTTCCTCATACAGCCAGGAATCTTCCGGGAAGGAAAAGTCGAAGGTCGCTGGATCGGCGAATCCAGGATCGCGGTCGGTTTCCAGATTGTTTTCGGTGACGGTGTAAGGGCGCGCCTCGTCCGCTACCCGGATATCGCCGGAACGGTAAAAGAGGTTGTTTTTTATCACGTTGTTATGCGGCACGGATGGATGGGGCTCACGGGTCAGGATGTCCGCCAGCTCGGGATACGCCGCCAGCCAAGCGGGGCGATTGACCACCTCTGCCAATCGTCTTTTCAAGTTGGGGACGTGATGGTCGCCCCAATTCAGCAAGCGCGCATCAAGACCAACGGGGGTTTCGCACTCCAGAAACAGGTTATTGACGACTTCAATATGGTGGCCACCCCCTATGAGCACCGCGCGGCCGTGGGTACCGTGGATGATATTGCCCTTTACCAGGGCGGCGGACATGCCATCGTCAAAATAAACGGGAAAGGCGCCGTGACCGCCCTCCAAACCCGCCACGGAATGGAACAGGTTATAGCGGATCACCGCGCCGCGTGACACCCAACTCCTGCCGGTGTAAATCCCTCCGACATCACCGGTCTCTTGGGCGATATCATACACCACGTTATATTCAAAAACGTGATTATTTCCACTGTAGCTGAGGGCCATGTGCGGGGCATCGTGGATTTCATTATGCGCGATCCGCTGTCCCACACCGCCGACGCGGATCGCCGGGGTGTAGGTGCGACGAATACGGGAAAAGTCATGAATATGGCAATTCTTGACGGTATGCTCAGCCGCAATCAGATCTCTCGTGTTCCCGCCGCTAACGCTAATGCCTGTAGCCCCGATACTGTGGATATGACCGCTCAGTATCTGGTTGCGCTTTCCATTACGAATGATGATCCCGTCGCCGGCAAAATGGCGTACACGACAGCTATCAAACAGATTGTTATCGCTGTTGTTAACGACAATGGCGGCTCCGCGCCCGCCCTCAAACGTCAACCCCTTGAAAACCAGGTGCGCGGTTCCATTCAGTTCAATCAAGGGCTCGGTTAGCTGAGTGAGCAGGATTTCCGCGTTCTCCATGGCCGCAGGCGGATAAAGGTAGAGCTTCATGTGCTGTCGATCCAAATACCACTCCCCGGGTTGCTCGAGTTCCTCCAGAAGATTAAACACAAAATAGCGGTGGCGGCGATTGATGCCGTAGGAGCTGGCGTGCGCCAATGCGATGGTGCGATCCTCTGGCACGATGGATTTGACCGGAATGGTCTGGTCAGACCATTCATTACCCCAGTAGCCGTGCAACCACGCGTCCGTTGCCGTTGTCCAGCGATCCATGCGTGGGTCATCGTAGCCGAGAACGGGTAAACGATAATCCTCGTCTTCCCGGCGGGCGCCCCGACGTGGCTCAGAGCCCGCTTCAATAATCTCAGCAAATTGTGCGAAGTCCTCGTTAGGCCAGCGGGCAAGCGTCAAGGGTTGATCATTGAATATCAGTTCCGGGGTTTCTGGGCCCCGCGGCAGCCAGGACTTGATACCCGCGCTGTGCCCACGAGCAAAATGTTGTCCCGGATCGATCGTGTAATCAGACAAATCCAGCACCCGCACATGGTCGCGGGCTTCCTCCGGGATACGCTCCAATACAGCGCGGTCGGTTACGGGACGGAAGTCACCCGGCTCAAGCGTCACCGCGCTGGAAAACCGCGGCTCATGCCCTGCTTGCGCTTGAAAAACAACAGGTGCAGCCGCCGTGCCAGCATGCTGCGCGCCAAACGTGACCCGTTGCGTGATGGGATAGACGCCACCGGCGAAAAGGACGGTGATCCCCCCTTCCGGGTGGCCCTCGTCTGCAATGATGGCCGCGACGACGTCCCGCGCACCCGCTAAACTGGCCAGCGGACGCTCCTGGTCCCCGGGATGACTGTCGTCACCGGTTGGCGCCACATAAAGCACGCGTCCCGCCTCCGAGCAGGCCAGGGAACATAGAAATCCGACCAGGCAAAACGCGACGCAACGCCGGGACGGGAAAGCGAATCCTCTCCGATCATGCAAGTAGTCTCTCAATTTCATCAGCTATTCTCCTTCTTGTCAGGCTCTTGCAAAACCTCCCATTCATGAGGGCAGGACGGAGCCTGCCCCTCCGGGAACCTGCGAAATACGGCTGTTTTTTTACCGGAGGGTCGACCTCCGTGTCGACCTGGGAGGTTTTGCAAGAGGCTCTTGTCTTAAATATAAGGTCCTGATTTCAACCCTTTTCGACCGTGTTGGGCGATAACCATTCGGTATGGAACTTGCCGGACCGGTCTGTTCGCTCATAGGTGTGTGCGCCGAAATAATCCCGTTGGGCCTGAATCAGATTTGCCGGGCTGCGATCGCGCCGTAAAGCTTCAAAATAGGCCAGCGAGGCGGACATCGCGGGCGTGGGATATCCGGCCGCCGTCGCCGCCGACACCACCTCACGCCAATCCGCCACGCAGCGATGCACCTGAATGGCAAATGCGGGATCGAACAGCAGGTTGGTCAGGCCGGGTTCGACCTCGTAGGCCTCTTTGATTTTGTCCAGGAAGCCTGCCCGGATGATACAGCCGCCGCGCCAAATGGAGGCGATACGGCCCATGTTCAATCCATAGCCGTATTGCCGGTCCGCCTCGCGCAACACGTCGAACCCTTGCGCGTAGGAACAAATCTTCGAGGCATATAGTGCCGCGCGGATGCGCTCAATCCAGCTCTCGGCATCACCGGGTAAACGCTGATCCTGCCCGCCGTAGAACTGGCGGGCCTGCTTCCGCTCGACCGTTAACGAGGACAAGCCACGGGCATGTTGGGCGGCAATGATGGTGGGGATCGGAATGCCCAGATCAAGCGCCGACATACCGGTCCAAGTGCCGGTACCCTTCATACCGGCCTTATCCAGGATGTGGTCGACCAGCACCGTGTGCGGCACATACGGATCGGGGAAGGCCGCGATTGCGGCCGTAATCTCTATCAGGTAGGAACTCAGATCTCCTTGATTCCATGCATCGAAAACGCCCGCGACCGCTTGCGGTTCCAATCCAAGGCCTTGTCGCAACAGGTCGTAGGCCTCCGCGATCAATTGCATATCCCCATATTCGATGCCGTTATGCACCATCTTCACGAAGTGGCCCGCATGGCCCCGTCCCATGTAGGCCACGCAGGGATCGCCGTCGGCTTCCGCCGCAATACGCTCCAAGTCGGGCATCAAGAAGCGGCACGTGCCTTCATCGCCGCCCGGCATCAGACAAGGCCCCAGCAAAGCGCCCTGTTCGCCACCGCTCACGCCTATACCGATGTATTGGATGCCCGTGTCTTCCAGCTCGGTTTGACGTCGGCCTGTATCGGAAAAATGCGAATTGCCACCGTCAATAATGATATCGCCCGGCTCCAAGTACGGCCGCAATTTTACCAGCACCGCATCCACCGCTGGTCCGGCGGTTACCATCAGCAAAATACGGCGCGGCCGCTCCAGCGCGCTGACAAACTCGTGCACCGTGCGTGCGCCAAAGATCGCCCGCCCCTGGCCGGCCCGATTCAGCAGCTGCTCGGTCAAATCGTAGGTATAGTTGTATACGGCTACCCCTACCCCTTTGCTTTCTATGTTCAGGGCCAGGCTTGCTCCCATAACCCCCATACCAAATACGCCAAATGAATGTTTCATACCAATTCCTCCTCTTGCGTCCATTTCGGTGGACGACTACGGCGACGACTACGGTGGACGAGTTCAAGCATCTCTCCCCGTAGTCCGTAGTCGTCAGCCTATTTCCTTTTTGAGGCTCTTGCAAAACCGGTTCACGGCAGGCGGTCTCGCAGAGCTCGACCCTCCATTTGCTGATATTTGTCCGCGATGTGGAGGGCGGAGCTCCGCGACGCCGCAGATTTTGCAAGTGCCTCGTTTCATAAAACTTTCGGCGCTAACCGCTCATTTTGTTTGAGTTGCTCGACAACCTTTTTGACCTGCTGGGCTTGGTCGCGCGGGCAAATCAGGGTGGCGTCTTCGGCCTGCACCACGACTAAATCCTGTACGCCGATGAGGGCGGTCAAGCGGCCTTGGGAGTAGATGATGTTGGTGTGGGCATCTTGCGTGACGGCGTCACCGATGACCACGTTCCCCGCGCTATCGGCGGGGAAATGATTGGCGAGCGCGGGCCAGGAACCGACATCGTCCCACGCAAACGTGCCGCGTACCATGACGATGTTGTCGGCTTTTTCCATCAATGCGTAATCTATGGATATCTTGTCCAAGCGCTCGTACACCCGTTTCAGTTCGGGTTCCCAGCGGGGCGATCCCACGTGCGGGGTTAATTCAGCGATCAGCGCGGCCAAGCCCGGACAATGCTGACGCAAGGCGGCTTCCAGTGTGGAGACCGACCAGATAAACATGCCCGAGTTCCAGCAGAAGGTACCGGCTTCAAGGTAGCGCTGGGCCGTGGCCGCGTCCGGTTTCTCGACAAAGCGTTTGGCACGTTGAAAAACGATACCGCCCGCCTCTTCCAAGGGGTCGCCGACTTCAATATACCCGTAGCCGGTACTGGGTTCTGTCGGTGGGATGCCGATGGTGCATAACCACGGCGCGCGCCGGGCGAGGGCGAGGCTCTCGCGCAGGGTGGCGCGGAAGGTATCCTCGTCGCCAATGACGTGGTCAGCGGTCAAGATACAGAAGGCCGCCTGCGGATCGCGCGCCTTGATCAGCGCAGCCCCGAGCGCCGCAGCGGCGGCGGTGTCGCGCCCGACGGGTTCCCCAATGATCTGTTCAGGCGGCACACGCGGCGCGGCGATGCGACAAGCTTCCACTAAGTCTTGGTTGGTGACGACGTACACCCGTTCGGGCGGAATCAAGCCGGCCAACCGGTCGACGGCTTGTGCCAGCAACGTCTGTTCGCCGACCAGGCGCAGCAGTTGTTTGGGGCGGTGATGTCGGCTCAATGGCCAAAATCGTTCCCCGCGGCCGCCAGCCAGTATCACGGCATAATGGGCATCGTTCATTGGACCGGGACCTCCTTGACCGCTTGCACCATGGAACGAATCCAGCGTTCCACCCGTTTTTGCCGGGTGGCGGACGCCCCGGCCTCGTGCCATTGCTTGACGATGGCGCTGCCGACCACCACGGCATCGGCGTTCTGCGCGGCGGCGGCCGCCTGGGCTGGGTCGGCAATACCAAATCCAAGTGCCAGCGGCAGCGTCGTTACCCGCCGGGCGCGCTGCACCAGCTCGCCCGCATCGCTTGCCAGCGACTTTTGGATGCCGGTAACGCCGGTGCGCGAAACCGCATATACGAATCCGCTGGCATGCTGCACGATACGGCGCATACGTGCCTCGGGGGTGGTGGGCGTGATCAGTGTAATGAGGTTCAGGCCTGCGTCCTGCAGGGTACGGGCGTAGTCGCCCGCCTCCTCGGTGGGCAGGTCCAGTATCAGCAATCCATCGATGCCCGCCTTGGCCGCTTGCTGGACGGTACGCTCGAAGCCGGGCGCATAGAGCAGATTCATGTAGCAGTAGCACATCAGCGGGATGTCCGAGACGCGCCGCACTTGCCGGACCATTTCGAAGACGCCTTTGAGATTGGTCCCGGCGTCCAGCGCCCGCATGGCGGATTCCTGGTTGACCGGTCCGTCGGCCAGCGGGTCGGAAAACGGAATCCCCAATTCCACAATGTCCACGCCCGCTCGTTCCAGGGCGTAAATGTGCTCGACGGTGGCGTCGAGGTTGGGGTCGCCAGCGGTGATATAGGCAATGAACCCTTTTTGGCCAGCGGCTTGTAAGGCGGTGAAATTTTTTTCGATGCGCGTCATTTTCTCTTTCTCACTCCACATTCAGTTCATAAATGCGGGCGATGCCGTACAAGGTCAAGTCCCGATCGTACACAAACGGTAGTTCCATTCCGCGCAGCACCCAGGCGGCGTAGCCACCGGTGGCACAGAGGGTAACCGGGGCGGCCGGCAGTTTTTTGATCAGTTGCTGTACAATCTCTTTGACCATCCCGCGATAGCCGTGCAACGCCCCTAATTGCATGGCTTGGGTGGTGCTGCGGCCGACGGGTGCACGTACCGGGTGCAAGTCGATATGCGGCAACAAGGCGGTCCGTTCAGCGAGGTAATCCAGCATCAAGTCCGGCCCGGGAGCGATCACACCACCGACGTGCCCTTTGCGCGCACGGATGACGTCGAAGGTGGTGGCGGTGCCGATATCCACGACGATGGCGGGTAGCGCATAACGAGCCACGGTGCCCGCCAAATTGGCCAGCCGATCCGGGCCCATGGCGGCCGGGTCGGGGTACGTGACCGGGGCCCCCAACTTCAAGTGATGATGCACGCCCAGCACGGAATGGCCGCAAAGTGTGCGCAGGCCCTTCTCCACTATGGCGTTCACGCGGGGGACCACAGAAGCCCAGGCCGCACCGGTCGGCGACATGGTCCCCAACAGATCGCGGGCCGCTTGGGTGAAGCGACGGATCCCGATTGCGGAGGTCGGCATGCGGGCGGTACGACGTATCCGGCCACGATGATAGAGTCCCAGCACGGTATTTGAATTACCCACATCCACCACCAACAAGGTGGCGGCCGGTACACGTGTGGACGCACGACTCATGAGGAAATCCAGTCCAGCCCCAGATCAAGACTGCGGATGCTGTGCGTGAGGGTGCCAACGGAGATGGCGTCGGGCTTCTGCGCGGCGTAGTCGGCTACGGTCTCCAACGTGATTCCGCCGGAGACCTCGACCTTACAGCGTCCCCGGCAGCGCGCCACGCAATCGCCGACTTCGTCCGGCGTCATATTGTCCAGCAACACCCAATCCGGCGGTTCCGCCCACAGTTCTGCCAACTGTTCCGGCCGGTCCACTTCCACTTGCACAGCCAAGTCGGGATATCGTGTCCGGGCTGTGCGCACGGCGGCAGCCAGGTCTCTTTTCACCCCCTGCTGCCAGAAGGAGAGGTGATTGTCCTTGATCATGACTCGATCGTAGAGGCCCATCCGATGGTTTTGCCCGCCCCCGCATGTCACGGCATATTTTTGTAATTCACGCAGATTGGGTATGGTCTTGCGCGTATCCAGAATGGCGACGTCGTGGGGTTTGACTCGTTCCACATAGCGGGCTGTTTCGGTGGCGATACCCGAAAGCTGCTGCAAGAAATTCAAGGCCACCCGCTCGCCGGTCAACAAGGCACGGGCTTTGCCCTGCAGACGCAACACCGCATCGCCGGGTGCGACACGTTCTCCATCGGGCTTGATGATTTTGACGGTGATTTCCTCGTCCAATTGCCGGAATACCGCCGCCGCGATACCGATACCAGCCACCACGCCCGGACTGCGGCTGGCCACCAACGCCTCGCCGGTCGCGGTCGCCGGGACGAGTGCCAAGGTGGTGGCATCGCCCGACCCTACATCCTCGGCCAGTGCCTGGGCGATCAAGTTGATGGTCGCCGGTGAAAGCGTCGCTATAGTTTCCATGGCGCGCATAGAATCATAAACGCATGGCCGGCGCAAGGCGCGAAGCGGACCAATTGCCAAAACGCTGCGCGCGGCAAACAGTTCATGCCACGACAGGTTTTGCAAGAAGCTCAGAGGCGATTGCGCTGTAAAAAATTGATAGAGTACTTGCTTGAGGGCTTGCATGGAGGCTGTTGTTGAACTCGGAAGGATTTGGTCATGTCGAGCTTGTCGAGACATCTCAGAATCGCGCCAACGACCGTCGCGTTGGGAACGGATTCAAAGGCGACGCGGCTCGGCGGAGAACGAGATTTTTCGACTACGCCCCGCTCCGCTCAAAATGACAGCAGATGAGCGCGCGGCTTATCACGGTGTCCAGTGCGCCCAAGTGTTCGCCAGAGCTCCCATCGCAAAGAATCCCCGCATCACGCGTGTTGTGGTCGGAAAACCCGCACTTCCCCTTCCTCCACTCAATTATATTGGCGGTTTGGAAGCCAATCTGGGGGATTGAAATCCACCACCCTCTTTTCAGCCGCTATTCACGCACCGTTCCAACAGCGCAATCGGCTCGGACGCTAAAATTGCAGATTGACAAGACGTATATAATTTGAGAAACTGTACGTCATGAACACGAAATTGACATTACGGGTAAGCGACATGGTTGTTGCCGAGGCTAAAACACACGCGGCACGTCGCGGCAAATCGGTCTCGCAAATGTTTCGAGAGTTTATTGTCTCGCTAAGCGCTCCCGAAAGTGAAGAAACCTTGCCCCCTACTACCCGGTCACTCCTCGGGGTTATGAAGAAACACCGCGTATCCGAGTCGGATTATAAGAAACACCTGCGCGAAAGGTATCTATGATTAGTCCTCCTGGAAAATCAGTTACCCGGCGTTTGACTTCGCGGGATACGCCATCACGGGCAGATCGATTTTTAACTGGGCGCGTGTGCCGGGATGCAAGCCGCGGCAGCAACCGACCGAGCGCGCTTTTAGTTCGATCTCGCCATTGACCCGGAGCCGCAATAGCTGGTCATGACCGAAATAGGTGCGGTCCACGACTTCGGCCGGACCGTCCGGGTTCGGCTCAAGCAAAACGTCTTCCGGCCGGATCATCAGTTCGACCGGCCCCTCGTGTCGGTCGTGCAACGGCAACGTACCGAGCGCACATTCCACCGTCTGCCCGTGCGCGGTGCCGGGTAGAAAGTTGGCGTCGCCGAGAAAGGTGGCGACCCGATGGGAGGACGGACGCCGGTAGAGCCGTTCAGGCGAATCGCATTGCAAGATTTGTCCGTCCATCATTACCGCCACTTCGTCGGCCAAGCTCAAGGCCTCTTCCTGATCGTGGGTCACGAACAGCGCGGTGACGTCGGCCGCCCGCAGAATGCGCCGGATCTCCTGTCGCACCCGGTTGCGGAGGCTGGCGTCGAGATTGGAAAAGGGTTCGTCTAACAGAATAACGGACGGATTGGGCGCCAGGGCGCGGGCCAAGGCCACGCGTTGCTGCTGGCCGCCGGACAATTCCTGCGGCATGCGGTCGCGTACTTCTTCCAACCCGACCAGCTCCAATATCTCGCGTATCCGCGTTTCCCGCCCGGGCCCGGACTTCAGACCAAACGCAATGTTATCGTTCACGTTCACGTGCGGAAACAGGGCGTACTCCTGAAAAACCATCCCGACGCGCCGCTTTTCTGCCGGGACGCAGTGTTCCGCCGTCGCTACCGATTTTCCGTTTAAGGCGATCGATCCCCGGTCAGGCCGCTCAAAACCTGCGATGAGGCGCAGTACCGTGGTTTTCCCGCAACCGCTGGGGCCCAGCAGGGCCAGAAAGCGGCCCGGTTCCACCTGCAAGTTCACCGCGCGCACGGCTGCGACCGGACCGTAGGCCTTGTCCAGCCCGTCACAGGCGATGGCCAGTGTGGATGTATGGGCAGCGGGTTTGATCATCGGACGGATTCCTCTTGTTGCAAAATAATCCACAGGGACCAGGCACTGACCACCACCAATATCAGGGCCGACGGGGCCGCGTGCGTGAACAACGCCTCTTCCGTAGCACCCCAGATACGCGTGGCCAGCGTGTGAAAACCTGTAGGTCCCAAAATCAAGGTCGCGGGCAGTTCTTTCATGACGGTCAGGAAAACCAGGGCCAGGCCCAGCCATACGCCCGGCCTTACGGACGGCAGGGTAATGGTACGCAGAATCCGCAGAGGCGTGGCGCCCAAGGCGGCGGCGGCCTCTTCCAGGCGAGGCGAAAGGTTGAGTAGTGCCGCCCGTAATGGGCCAAGCGCCAGCGGCAAAAACAGGATCACGTAGGCCAGGATCAGCAGCGGGCCGGTCTGGTAGAGCCGCGGTACGTGCCGGGCTCCGAGAAAGACCAGGGCCAAGGCCACCACTACGCCGGGCAGGGCGTGTCCCAGGTAGCCGCAGCGTTCGGCCCAGCGGCTGGATCGTCCCGGACGACGCACGCTGTATACCATCACCGGGAAGGCGGCTATCACCGCTGTGACGGCGGCCACACCGGCGGCGCTGACCGAATTCATGGTCTGTCCCCACACCCCGGCCCAGGGATTGGCCACACTGGCCGGTTGTACCAGCCAATAACCGATCACCAACAACGGAACGCCCAAGGCCAGTAGTGTGACCAAGGCGCACCACCCGCACGCAAGCCCCTGCCAGCGGCCCAAGGCTACGACCGGTTGTCGACGTGCCGTGCCCGGGCCGGACCGGTAGTGCACCCCCCGACCGCGCAAATGGTATTCCCCCCGCAGAATGAGCAAGGTGAGTCCCACCAGCATCACGCCGAGCACGGCAGCGGCGCTGCGGTCCAGGGCCGCCGTATATTGCACGTAAATCTCGCGGGTAAAGGCGTTGAACTGCAGCAAGGCCACCGCACCGAAATCGCTGAGGGTGTACAGTGCTACCAGCAACGCCCCGGCGGCAATGGACGGCCGCAGATGCGGCAGCACCACGCGCCACATGACCTGTGTGCTCGACAGGCCCAGGCTCCGCGCGGCTTCCTCCTGGCCAGGATCCAAGCCACGGAGTCCGGCGCGCACGCTAAGTTGAACATAGGGATAGGTAAACAACGTCAAGGCCAGCCAAGCCCCGGGAAAGCCGTAAATGGAAGGCAGTCGTTCCACGCCCAAGGGAGCCAGGACCGCTTGTAGCATGCCGTTGGGGCCCAGGGCGGCGATCAAGGCGAAAGCGCCCACGTACGACGGCAAAACCAGCGGCAAACTGGTCACCGCACTCCAAAACCGGCGTCCGCGTAAATCCGTCCGGGTGGTCAGCCAAGCCAGCGAGGTGCCCACGCACACGGCGGAAGCCGTTACCGCCAGCGTCAGCGCCACGCTGTTCCCGCCCACTTGCCAGATACGGGCCCGCCCCAGAATGCGGGCGATGCCCGGCCCGATTTGCAGCGTGCGCACGAAGAGATACACCAGCGGGAGCAGGCACAGGATCGCAACGCCCCAAGCCGTAGCGGCCAGCACGCGCACCGCCGGGCTGCCTGCAGGTATGCGGCCGGGGAAAAAGGTCAGGCGGCCACCGCGCTGAACAGCGGCCCACCATGAACAAGCATATCGATGCGTAACACACATGGTTTGGGTAGCGGCAATTGTGAACCCCCACGCGACGCGCTAGAGGATATTGCACTCCTGCAACAAGTTGAGGGTCGGTTCCAAATCGTCGAGATCATCCAAATCCAGGTCCGGGGTTTGCAACGCACTCAGCGGCGGCAAATCCGGATGCGGGTCCACCCGCCCGGTCAAAGGATACTCAAACGTCTCTTCGGTAAAGAAGCGCTGGGCACGATCGGACAGCAGAAACGCGATAAACGCACGGGCCGCCTCGCTGCGCGCGCTGGTATCGAGGATGCCCACTCCCGCCACGTTCACCAGGACCTCATCCAAATAGTGGTTACGAATCGGCAGCGGTTCCGCTCGTTGCCGGGCCAAGGCATGCAGGTAGTAGTGATTCACCAGTCCGGCATCGATTTCGCCGGCCACGACGGCCCACACAATGGGGGTATTCCGGGCATAGCTGCGGGTCCTTAAATCGCGTAACCCGATCAACCAGTCGCGGGTCGCGTCCATGCCCCGTGTCACCCGCATAGCGGTCACAAACGCTTGAAAAGAACCGTTGGTGGGTGCCCACCCCAACCGCCCGCGCCAGGCGGGGTCACGCAGGTCGTCCCAGTGGGTAGGTAATTCATGCGGGGCCACCCGGTCGGGATGATAAACCAGTACCCGGGCACGGCCTGAGATGCCGACCCATTGATCTTGGGCCGAGCGGAAGGGTGCAGGCACAGCGGTGCGCAATTCTGTCGGCAACACTTGCAAGCGGCCCGCCCGTGCCAGCGCGCCCAGGGCCCCTGCATCCTGGGCAAAGAATACGTCGGCCGGGCTGTTGGCCCCCTCCTCCAGGATGGTTGCGGCCAGCTCGGCCGTTTGGCCGTAGCGCACGTGAATGGTCCACTCTTGTTCCGCCTCAAACTCGGCAATGAGGTCGGCGATCAGTGCTTCGCTGCGACCGGAATAAATAACCAGATCGGCAGCACCTTCCCGGCCCGACAACCAGGTTAACCGCGTCCAACCGGCCCACACCAGCACCAGCAGTAGCACGGCCCAAGCCCACGTTGGCATTTTCCATCTGGCATTCATCGTCAACGACACTTAACGCTTGGCGACGGCCTTGCGCTTACGGGGTTGCTTGGTGGGGGGCGGAACTTTGGCCGACTCCTCGAAGAAGCAGATATCCTGGCAGAGATCGCAACGCGCCACTTCCTGCGAGCAACTGACGGCTTGATCACGCAAGGCCCTGAGAAACGGCCGGACCACTTTCCGGTCCGATTGGATCAGATGAATGAAATTCGCCAGTTTGACACTCGTTTCGATGCTCAACAAGTGTTCGATTTTACAGGCATCAATCTCCGCCTGCTCATCGCCGACGCCGAAGACATCCCGAAATAGCGTTTCCAGCAGCTCATCGTTGCGCTCCACCAATTCCGCCAAGCGCTTGCCCTCTTCCGACAATTGCAGGAATTTGTTGTCGTCCTCCACCACCAGTCCACGCTTCTTCAGGGGGCGCAAGCTGATCGAGCAGCTACCACGCGTAATATTCAGGTGCTTGGCAATATCCGTCACCCGCGCGTAGCCGTGCTCGGCCAGTAGCGTATTGATTGTCATCAGATAATGCGCCGCGCTGTGCGTAATCTGGTTTTCCTCAAAATGTTTCCATACTTCATTCGCCATTGGAAGCCCTCCCGTGTCGCCTCATCAACCATTTGTTTTACATAGCAATCAGTGAACCGTACCGCCCGCTGGACTGTTTGTCAATGCAACCGCTTCGATTTACCTTGCCAGTGCGGCGATTCTGTAGAGAATGATCCGCGCATTAGACCACTATTGAGAGGACAAGATTATGGCTAAGAAAGCACCGTGGATCACGTATCGACCGGAATTGAAAGTGTTGGACTGTACTATTCGCGACGGGGGGTTAGTGAACGATTCCCGTTTCACCGACGATCAGGTAAAGACCGTCTATGAAACCTGTGTGGCGGCTGGTATCGATTACATGGAAATCGGCTATATGAATTCGCCCAAGGCCTTCCCGAAAAAGCAATACGGCCCGTGGCGCCATTCTGCGGAGGAGGATTTACGCCGCGTGGTGGGTGATCATACCGCCAAAAAAACCGGCTTAAAACTGGCGGCCATGCTCGATGCCGGCGGTAAGAGCGACTGGGCACATCAACCCCTACCCTGCAAAGACAGTGTACTGGATATGCTGCGCATCGCGTGTTATGCCTCACAGATCTCCGAGGCGGCGGAAATGCTGGCCCATGCCCATGAGCTGGGCTATGAGACCGCGCTCAACATTATGGCGATCTCCACCGTCAAGGACGCGGAGATTGATCAAGTCTTGGAAATTGCCCGGACCACCCCGGCCAAAGTGGTGGTGGTGGTGGACAGCAACGGAAACCTGTACCGCGAACAGGTGGATCACTTGGTAAAAAAATACAAGAAGGCGTTGACCGGGACAGACAAAGAAGTGGGCATGCACGCGCACAACAACATGCAACTGGCCTTTGCCAACACCATTGAAGCGATTATTCTCGGGTGCAACCGGGTGGATTCCACCATGATGGGCCTGGGACGCGGGGCCGGCAATTGCCCCACCGAACTGCTGCTGGGATTCTTGCGCAATCCGAAATTCAAATTGCGTCCGGTGCTGGACACCATTCAAAACACCATCCTGCCCCTGCGCGAGAAGCTGGATTGGGGTCCCTCTATCCCCTACCAAATCACGGGGCAACTGAACGCGCATCCGCGTTTCGCCATGGCTTTTCGCGATGGCGACACACCGGACGACTATGTGCAATTTTATGATCAAATGGTCACGGAGGAATAAACGTGACGGCACTGAAGCCGCTGGTGCAGGCGCTTGAAGAACTGGACGCCCATTTATATGGCCAGGACTTTCTGCTGACGTGGGATAAGTCCGCTGCGGAAATTCAGTCGGTCCTGTTGGTGGCCGAAGCGTTGCGGACCTTGTACCGTCAGAATATCCGCGCCACCTGCTTCGAGTCCGGCTTGGCAATCTCCAATTTCCGCGATCAATCCACCCGCACCCGGTTTTCCTTCGCTTCGGCCGCCAACTTGTTGGGGCTGGCCGTACAGGACCTGGACGAAACCAAATCGCAAATCGCGCACGGGGAAACGGTACGTGAAACAGCGAACATGATCTCGTTTTTGACGGAGATTATCGGGATTCGCGATGACATGTATCTCGGTGCGGGCCACACGTATATGCTGGAAGTGGCGGCGGCGCTCGATGACGGGTACGCCAATGGCGTGCTGCCACAACGGCCTGCCATTGTGAACCTGCAATGCGATATAGACCATCCCACCCAGGCCATGGCCGATCTGCTGTGGTTAAAGGAGTATTTCGGGGATTTGGCCGCGTTGCGTGGCAAGAAATTGGCTATGACATGGGCCTACTCGCCCAGTTACGGAAAACCACTGTCTGTCCCGCAAGGAATCATCGGGCTATTAACCCGTTTCGGGATGCATGTCCACTTGGCCCATCCGGAGGGGTACAACCTGATCCCGGATGTGGTGACCCGCGCCGACCAGCAGGCCCAGGCGTCGGGCAGTACATTTACCCACGACCACGACATGGACGCCGCCTTTGACGGAGCGGACATTGTGTATCCCAAATCGTGGGCCCCCTACGCCGTCATGGAACAACGTACCGCGCTGTTAAAAACTGGTGACCGCACAGCACTCAACGAATTGGAAGCGACTTGCCTGGAAAACAATGCGCGCTTCAAGGACTGGGAATGTACCGAGGCGCGCATGCAGCGTACGCGTGGCGGGAAGGCCCTTTACATGCATTGTCTACCGGCCGACATCACGGGGGTCTCCTGCACGGCCGGTGAAGTGGCTAAATCGGTGTTCGAACGCTACCGCCTGGAAACCTACAAGGAAGCGGGTGCCAAGCCCTTCATCATCGCCGCCATGATGCTGACCAGTCGCTTTAAGGATCCGGCGGCCTTGTTGGCGGCGTTGGAACAGGACGGCGTACCGCGCACGCGTTAGAATGCCATGCGTACAGCGGCACCGAGATACAGGGTGTCGGTGTCGATATCATCAAAGGCATCACTGAGTTTCGTTTTGCTGTCAAACCGGTAACTGATGCCCAAGTCCAGAAACAAGAATTGGAGAAACTCCAAATCCACGCCCGCCCGCAATGCCACGAAAGGGTTGTCCGCCCAATCACCGTCCTGGTGAACCATCCCCACGCCCGCTGCCGCATACAGCCCACGGCCCAACACCACATAGGCGGCCGGCGCATACGCCTTTTCGCCAAACCGGTCCGGCAACCATTCAAGGTCCAGCTGCATCCCCAACAGTCCGGGGCGGTACTGGTAGGAGGCCAGGAAGCTGAACCCGTCGCGGTCCACATTGTCCACTTTCACGCTGCTCAGTGCCGTCCAGTAGTTGGCACCGACGCCCAACCGCGATGTCGGCTGTGCGTTCGCCGGGGCAGCGACCATTAAGGTTACCGCCACCGCCCACCAAGCAATGGCTGGCCATTTCATCTTTTGTAAGCGCATCTTCATTTCATTCTCCTGTTCCCCGTCCATGTCGGTAAACGACTACGGTGGACGGATTCAAGAATCTCTCCCCGTAGTCCGTAGTCGCCGTAGTTGTCAACCCACTCACCTTTTTGATAAAACTTTTGATAGTTCGTATTCCACCGACGCTGCCGCAACTCGTCCGCATTGTCAAAAGAAGTCTGTTGACGACTGAAGCGTGATGGCTCTATCCTGCTTGCACAAAGGGAGAATACTATGCGTGTCTTTTTTACTATTTCGTTGGGTGTACTGTTAACAACGGCTCCGCTGTGGGCGAATAACGCGGACCCGGAGCTGGATCCGGCCGACATTGTGGTTCCTGCGGGACCGACGGCCTGGGGTCGCTTCGAGATCGGCCCGGAATTATTCTATTATGCCTATGAGGAACCCGGGGTCATGGAAATGGACGGCTGGCTGTACGGTGTGGATGCGCGCTTTTCGTGGTATCATCCGCGCCTGCGCCGTATTGAGCGGGCCAGCGACGAGCCGGATGCGCCACCGGAGATCACGGTCCGGCACGAAAAAATCATCTTTATGGCACAGGGTCGCTATGCCCAAGGGGAAACGGACTATGACGGCGCGCTCATGGATGGCACCCCGTACAAGGTGAGTGGTATTGACGCCACCACCTACGAATTCCGCTTATTGGCCGGCTATGCCCCGTTCGTTACGGAGACCTCCTACACAGCTTTCTACCTGGGATTTGGCTATCGCTATAAGGATGATGATGCCTCTTTCGATCCGGCCGGTTACAAGCGAGAGTCGACGTATCGCTATATTCCGGTGGCGCTGCGGCATCATCGCGAGCAGGCCCATGGGCGGTACTGGACCTTTTCGCTTGAATACGATTTCTTTCTGTCCGGCGAGCAAGTCTCGGACCTACGCCCCTTCGGCGGGCCACGGTTGCGGAACACCCAAAACGACGGCTTCGGACTACGCGCAGCAGTGGCATTAAGCGGCACGACGGCCCAATTCGGCTGGACCATCGAACCGTTTATCCGTTACTGGGATATCGACGACTCCGAAATCGTGTTCGTGCGAGCTGCAGACGGCGTAGCCGCCTTCCTTGAGCCGGAAAACGATACGCTGGAAGCCGGGCTGAGTGTGCGCTTGGTCTTCTAATGAGGTTCTTGCAAAACCGATAGTGGCATGGGCGTCCCGCCCATGATTCACGGGCAAGATGCCCGTGCCACTTGGTGAGGTGGGTGGTTTTGCAAGAGCCCCTAATGACTAGCTCCTTAATCGGAAATTGTTTGAGTAAATGAGTCGGTAATATAGCCTGATGTTTTGCCCATTCCAAGCGTTGTAAGTGTTCAGTGTTCAGGAGTCCTCGGAGCCAGCGCCCCTATTGG
>PWVE01000205.1 GCA_003562335.1 PVC group bacterium | reverse complement strand
TAGTCCATCCACACCTAGTCCCCGGCACACCTAGTCCCGCTTCCCACTCGCCCAGGAGCCAACACATCGGCCATTCGACTAAGTGCAACAGGACTGCGTGTAGTAGGACTACGCGTAACAGGACTACGTGTATATGGACTACGTGTGGAAGACAACGCTGATTGGCCCGCGCTGGGGGCGGAGCTCTGCGACGCCGTTACCCACCGGCGCTATATGGTCACCCCCACCACCGGTTTCCAACGCTTGGGAAACACCCTCAATTTCGCTTCCAAGGCCTGGAAAAAATCGCCCAAAAACTTCCAACGCTTGGAAACTACCCGCGTTTTTACTTCCAAGGGTTGGAATACGAATGCCGCCGGTCACAAGAGGGGAGAACAGTGGCAAGGGGCACAGTTTCTGTGTCCCCATCACTCCGCACGGATCAGAAATCGTTTTTCGGGCAGCTGTCGGTGAGGAGCCACGGTCGCTGATCATGTTGCCTTCACGGTGCAAGCGTGGCAATACCCGGGGGTGAACGTCAAGATATTCTGATCGGGATCGGCATCGCTATCGTAGCGGCCCGATCGACCTCCAAATGGAAAAAGAGCCGCGCCCGGTGACGGGCGCGGCTCCTTGGTTAAGGATGGTTGTGGGGCTTATCCCTTGATCGCGGCCTGCGCGGCCGCCAAGCGGGCGATCGGCACGCGGTAGGGGGAACAGCTCACGTAGTCCAAGCCGACCTTGGCGCAGAACTTGACGCTGGCGGGGTCGCCACCGTGCTCGCCACAGATACCGCACTTCAAGCCGGGCTTGGTGTCGCGCCCGCGGCGGACGCCCATTTCCACGAGCTGGCCCACGCCGTTGACGTCGATCGACTGGAACGGGTCGTACGGCAGGATTTTCTCGGTCAGGTAATCCTGCAGGAAGCCTCCGATATCATCGCGGCTATACCCGAACGCCATCTGGGTCAAGTCATTGGTTCCGAAGCTGAAGAAGTCGGCCGATTCGGCCACTTCGTCGGCCGTCAACGCCGCCCGCGGAATCTCGATCATCGTGCCCACCAGGTAGGTCAACCGGGATTTCTTGGCTTTGATGATTTTGTCCGCCGTGGCGCGGATGATCTTGGCGAGGAAATCCAGTTCAGCCTTGGTCCCGATCAGCGGGACCATGATTTCGGGGATCACCTTGGTGTTCCGCCGTTTCTGGACGTTGATGGCCGCTTCGATGATCGCGCGCGTCTGCATCACGCACAGTTCCGGGTAGGTGATCGACAAGCGGCAACCGCGATGGCCCAGCATCGGGTTGAACTCGTGCAACTGCTGTACGCGCGACGCCACCAGCTCGCGCGGCACGTTCAACCGGTTGGCCATCTCGGCCTGTTCACTGGGTCCATGCGGCACAAATTCGTGCAAAGGCGGATCCAGCAAACGAATGGTTACGGGCAAGCTCTTCATGGCGGTGAAGATGCCTTCAAAGTCCTTGCGCTGATAGGGCAGCAACTTGGCCAAAGCCTTTTCGCGCGCTGCTTTGTTTTCCGCTAGGATAAACTCGCGAATGGCCCAAATGCGGTCGCCTTCGAAGAACATGTGTTCGGTCCGGCACAATCCAATCCCTTCGGCCCCGAACGCGCGCGCCGCTTTGGAATCGGTGGGCGTGTCGGCGTTGGTCCGCACATTAATCTTGCGGAACTCGTCGGACCAGTCCGAGATTTGCTTGTACATCTTGTAGAAGGAATGCTTGAGCGCCTTCTTGTCCTTGCTCACAATCGCCGCCACGACGGGGCTCGATTGCGTCGGCAACTCGTCCAGATACACGTTACCGGTCGATCCGTTCAAGCTCAGCCAGTCCCCTTCTTTTAGCGTGACCTTGCCATTGCTGACGGTCTTGTTCTTGTAATCGATGCGCAGGCCGCCCGCCCCGCAGATGCAGCATTTGCCCCAGCCACGCGCCACCACGGCGGCGTGCGAGGTCATGCCGCCGGTACTGGTTAAAATACCGCGCGCTGCCCACATGCCGCCCACGTCTTCCGGGCTCGTCTCATGCCGCACCAGCAAGACGCGGGCTTTGGGGTCCTGGTTGACGATCTTTTCGGCTTCGGCTGCGGTAAACACCACCTGGCCGACCGCCGCACCGGGGCCGGCCGGTAAACCGGTGCTGAAGATTTTGGCCTTCTGTTCAGACGCGATGTCGAAGATCGGGAAGAGCAACTGCTCCAAATCGCTGCCCTGCACCGTCATCAACGCTTCCTTGGGTGTCAAAATCTTGGGTTGCGATTTCCCGGTTTCTACATCCTTGCCGGTGGCCATTTCCACCGCCCAGCGGACGCCGGCCAAGCCGACGCGCTTGGCATTACGCGTTTGCAGCATCCAGAGTGTGCCGCGCTCGACAGTGAACTCCACGTCTTGCGGGTATTTGTAATGCATTTCCAGTCGTTTCATGATGACGTTCAAGTCTTTGAACGCTTTTTTCCAGACCGGATTCTTTTCCTTGGGCATGTCTTGCAAGTTCTTGGGGGTCCGGATACCGGCCACCACGTCCTCGCCCTGCGCGTTGATCAGGTATTCGCCCATCGGTTCAAAATCACCGGTGGAACCGTCACGGGTAAAGGCCACGCCCGTACCCGAATCTTCGCCCATATTGCCGAAGACCATCGTGCACACATTCACTGCCGTGCCCAGCAATCCGGTGATCTTGTTGAGTTGGCGATATTTTTCGGCGCGCGGCGCGGTCCACGAGCCGAACACCGCCCGCACGCTGAGATCGAGCTGTTGCATCGGATCCTGCGGGAAGGGCTTCTTGACTTTCTGGCGATAGACCTTCTTGTACGTCGCCACCAATTCTTTCAATTGGGCCGCAGTCAGATCGGTGTCTTCCTTGGCCCCGACCTTTTCTTTCAGTTTTTCCAATTCCTGCTCAAAGTGTTCGTGTTCCAGCCCCGTTTTGGGCCCCATCACCACTGAGCCGAACATGTCAATGAAGCGACGGTAGCAGTCCCAGCCCGTACGCTCGTTGCCGGATTGCTTGATGAACCCGTGGATCGATTTGTCGTTGAGGCCGAGGTTCAACACGGTGTCCATCATGCCCGGCATGGACACGGCCGCGCCGGAACGCACGGAGACGAGCAGCGGATCGTTCGGATCACCCAATTTTTTGCCCATCAGTTTTTCCAGCTTGCCCAGTTTGGCCTTGAGCTGGTCCATCATTTTGGGTGGGTACTTTTGCCCGTGCTTGGAATAATAGGCACAGGCCTCGGTGGACACGGTAAAGCCCGGGGGCACCGGCAGGTCGGCGATCGCCATCTCCGCCAAATTGGCACCTTTGCCGCCCAATACCGCACGGTCGCTGGAACCACCTTCAGTGTGCTTTTTGCCGAACCCGTAAAAATAGACGTACTGTTTATCCGCCTTCTTTGCCATCATGTATACTTCTCCTGCTGCAGTTTGTTTTTTTGTTCGTATCGTCAACTTCGATCCTGTTCAGTGAGCGCACAGCCCCGCTGCGCACACCCCTTCCCTGTCATCACACAAGGGGAACGGGCGACCTCTCCAAAAACGGCGGTCACCCTATCAAACTAATGGGGTTTGTCAAGCAACCGGACCCTTACGAAATCCGCATGGGCATAATGACGTACAGGAAGGGCACGTCGGCCTTGATAACGCCCGGGCTCAACTCGTCCGTGATCTCCATGAAAATCTCGTCGCTTTCCACCGCGCGTAACGGTTCCATTAAGAACTCGGGATTGAACGCCACGGAAATGTCGTCGGCGGTATACTTGATGGCTACGGTCTCGCGAGCGGTACCGACTTCCGGGCTTTCGGTGACCAGTTCCAGTTGGTTTTTCAGGAAGTTCAACCGCACGGAACGCGATTGGTCGGTGGTCATTAACGCCGCCCGTCGCACCGCCGCCAGCAAGGCCTCGCGCTCGATCGGCACGCGCTGATCGCTGGAGGCGGGAATCACTTGACGGAAATTGGGATAGGTGCCCTCGATCAATCGCGAAATCACCAGCATCCCGCCAAAATCAAACGCCACCTGTTTGGGGCCCGCGACGATTTTCAGCGAACCACTTTCGCCCAGGGTGCGAATTAATTCGTTGATGGTCTTGGACGGCACAATCAAATCCAGTGATGTCTCGTCCGGCAACTCCATTTCTTGTTCCACCAAGGCCAAGCGGCGCCCGTCGGTGGCCACGACCATCAACTTATCGTCGCGGAAACTGAGCAGAGCTCCATTCAGCACTTGCCGGGTTTCATCCGTGGAGGCCGCGTAATGGGTTTTCAGCAGCATATCGCGCAACTGACTTTGTTCCAGCGTGAAGGTCTGGCCTTCATCGAACTTGGGCAGCGGCGGGAAGTCATCCTCGGATATCCCCACCATATGGAAATCGGCCGACCCGCTCTTGATATGGGCCATATCGTCATCGTCGGCTTCCAGTTCAATTTCCGGTCCGGGCAACTCGCGGAAAATGCTGAAGGCCCGGCGCGCGTTCAGGGTGATGCCCCCCTCCTTAATGACCTGGCCCTCGGCGCTTGCCCGCACACTCACCTCCAAGTCCGTGGCCGTGAACCACAGGCGCCCGTCCTCGGCGCGCAACAGCACGTTGGACAAAATGGGTAGGGTGGTGCGGGGATTCACAATCGCCTGCACTTTTTGCAGCCCGCTAATGATCGCGTCTTTTTGGATCGTTACTTTCATCGTGTTCTCCGTAATTGACCGCTAGCTTACCGGAATTCCCCTTCACGCCAAGTAAAATCTATCCCTGCGCAACGGGGGGGGCGGTGGCTTGGCGGCATGGCATCAAAACCCGTGGCCGGTGGTCCCGGCCGCGATCGATACATGCTTGAGCCCCTTGACGGCCTTCAATTGTTTGGTCAGCGCATCAATTTGGACGGGATCGCCGCGAACGGCGATAATCTCCAGACAGTTGTCGTGATCCAAATGGACGTGTTGCGTGGAAATAATCAGGTTCAGGTAGTGGTGCTGGATGTCCGTCAGCTTTTTGCTGATGTCGTGTTGGTGATGGTCGTATACCAGCACAATCGCGCCGGCCACCTGTTCGCCCGCCCGCCATTCCGTCTCGACCAAGCTGGTACGGATCAGGTCCCCGATGGCCTTGGACCGCGTGGGACAGTTGTCCGCGCGTATCTTGGCATCAAATTTCTCCACAATTTTCTCGTCAAGCGAGATACTGAAACGGGTCAAAGCCATGGCGATCTCCTCCTGATTACTCCACCCGCAGCCTAGCAGGTTGCCGGGTGCTTGTCACCTGGCCACTGACCCGGCCACGGGTCCGGGGCAAATGCATAAGACTTAGCTGCGTTTGCCCTATCGGCTCCAGCCATTCGGCTTGACATTCGTAATGGTGGTGATACGGTTCCATCATGAAGACGATAACACTTAAAAACATTCCGCCACGTGTGCATTCCGCTCTTAAAAAACGGGCGAAATGTCACGGCCGAAGTCTGAACAAAGAGGCCCTTACCTGCTTGGAAATGGCCGTCGCCCCGACCCCAGTCGATGTCAACGCCATGCTGCTGGACTTCCAAACCCACCGCGCCAGCTTGCCCGGAAAGTTGGATGAGCAACTGATTCAGGCC
>PWVE01000115.1 GCA_003562335.1 PVC group bacterium | reverse complement strand
TGTCACTAGCCGGGCCGCCATACCTGAGCACCCCTTTCGTGTGCGTTAGTGATTTTGGTGGTTACCCTCTTCTCAAATAAGTTGCTTTCCCCTTCCTCCATTCAAAATCATTGGGGTTTTCGAAACCAATCTGGGGGATTGAAATCCAACACCCTCTTTCCAGCCTCTACTCACGCACCTCTCCGACAGCGCCCAATCGGCTCCCGCCCCTCTGCTTTGACAACCCCCTGTTTGCTGTGGTAGGTTCCGGTCATTTATGGCGGAAAATGATTGCATGATGGCCACTCCACATAATCGCGTATTGGTCCTTAACCGGCTTTGGCAGGCCGTGAACATCTGCAGTGTCGAGCGCGCGCTCGGATTGCTTTATACGGATCATGCGCAAGTGGTGTACGAGGAGGCGGGCCAGTTCAACACCTTTTCGTTCAATCAATGGCGGGACCTGTCAGCCGGACATACGGGTAACGATTGCCTGCACACCGTCTCCTTCCGTATCCGCATTCCGCGCATTATCGTTTTGCTGTTTTTTGACCGGTTCCCGCGCAAGGAGGTCAAGTTTACCCGCAACAACCTGTTCGAGCGCGATAAGGACACCTGCCAGTATTGCGGACGCACCCTTCCCCGGCAGGAGCTGAACATCGATCACGTGGTGCCGCGCACCCAGGGCGGTAAAACCACGTGGACCAATGTGGTTTGTAGTTGTATCCCGTGCAACCATCGCAAGGGCAGCCGGACACCGGCGGAAGCCGGGATGCATTTGATTCACGCGCCACGCAAACCACGCTGGCGCCCCTTTCTGGAAGTCCAGTTTCGCCATGCCCCCGATCACAGCTGGCGACATTTTGTTGATTTGGCCTATTGGAACGTGGAACTCGGCGAGGACACCTAGCTGATTCCGTCGCGCGCCCTTCGCATGTAAATTCATAAACCCGGAGATAATGATGAAACGTTGGTGGTTAATTGTGCTGGTCTTGGTCGTACTCGTGGTTGGCGGTTGGTGGCTGGTCCAGGACCGCGTCATCCGGCATTGGCTGGAATCGGCGCTGGCCCCCCATGTCGGCGGCACGCCGCAAGTGGAATCGGTACAAACCCGCTGGCGTTCATCGCGGATCACGCTTTCGGGCATTCAACTGGCGGCCACCGACGATTGGCCGCTGGACGCCTCGGTGATGATTCGGACAGTCGACTTGCGTTACCGGCTCACGCGCCTGTTCGGCTCGGTCGTGGAACTCCCGGAATTACTGCTGGATATTGAACAGGTGACGGTGACGATACCGCCTGACGGCCAACTTGATTTTTCCACTCTGGGAAGGCCCCAAACACCGGATACCGCCGACCCGCCGCCCGCCCCCGAACCAACAACACCGGACGCGGTCCCGGCGGCTCCCGACGAGGCCGTATCCCCCCCGCGCGCACCCCAACCGGAACGATCAACGGCCGAGCGCCGGGCACGTGAACTCCAAGTGGGCGACCTAACCTTCCGGCTGGGCACCATCAAGATTCTGGAGGAAGACGCCGATGGTGGCGAGCCGCATGTGCGCGAGTACCGGCTGAACTACGAGCGCAACTTCACGGACGCCAGCGATCTCGAAGATGTGCTGCAAAAACTGGGCTCCGACTTGGTCATGGCCCTCGCCCCGCACTTGCTGCGCGAAGCTTTCTCGGCTTCCCCACGGTCCCGGTCCAGGCGGGAAGTTGAGTCGCCGCCGGCCGAAGACCTCGAAGCACTGGGAAGCCAACTGGATGAGGAGACCAAAGACCTCCAACGCGAAATGCGGCGCCTGCGCCGGGAATTTATGGATCAGTAACCTGCGGCCCGCCGCGCCGCTCACGGATGCGCTCACCGGATTGAAGTAGCCCGTCGACCAAGCGGTTGATCCACACTTCCTGCTGCGCCCGTCGCCGCTCAAGAGTCTCGCGCAGGCGGTTCAGCGCCGCCTCGGTCTCCGCAATTTCCGCTTCTTGTTCCGCGATCTGAGTTTCCAGCTGTGCGTTCAGCCAAGCGCGTAACCGGGCTTCCACTTCCGCCCGTTCTGCTTCGTCATCCGTGGCCCGCCACGCGGCCACCAGCTGACGCGCCTCCGCATGTTGGCCCAGCTGACGTCCCAGTGGGCCGCGCCGCGCGGGGCGTGGCTCGCGCTCGCTGTGCACCGGGCGTGCCAACAATTCACGTATGGACTGCTGTTCAGCGGGGTCAAGCTGTTGCCAGTACTGATAAAAATCAGGGTGTTCCGCCTGCAATTGCTGATCAATCCGCGTCTCTTGCCAGCGCCGCCTGAGGGCCAATCGAAAGGCCCACGGTTCGGTTTCCCGTAGCTCGATCAAGCGCTCGTACTGCTCCGGATCGCGTTCGCGCAACCGTTCCAACCAACGCTCAATGAACTCCGTCGCCTGTTCCCCGTCCGCCGTTCGGCGCGCGCCCTGCCTGCCGCGACCAGGCATCGCTTCATCCGGCGGTTGCGCCGTGGCGCATATGGTGCCGATCATAATAGCCAAACCCCACGTCATGAACCATTGCTTCTTCATTATGAGTCCTCCCAATACAAGAGTTCCCGTGCCCACTCTTCGGCACGGCCATCATCCACCCACCACGTAACCGCTTCAACCGCTTCGTGCAGTTCATCCACGTACTGCTGCAATTCCCACAAGGCCCAGTCCACATCATCCCCGGGCACAACGGTGAATGGCGGAGCCGGATACCCATTGCCCGCCACGCGCTGCTCAGGGAGCGCGGAACCCGGCGGGCGCAGCGTCCACCACCCCAGGCCGGCCAATAACACGATCAAGGAAACGGCCGCATACGTCCACACCGGTTGCGGCACGGTCACGCGCCATCGATGCCGGGTGGCGGGTGCGTGGCACCGGGCGGCCGCCAGCAGTCGCTCGCGTGTGAACCCGGTCCACTCGCTTTGCCTTTCGTCCAAGCGCGCGCGCGGCCCGATATTCTCCGCAAACTGCCGGTAGGCGCGCAGCTCAGGATCGGTCTTCAACATCGCTTGCAAGGCCTGGCGGCGCCGGGCCGACAGTTCGCCAGCGGCGTCCAACAGACATTCGCGTTGCCATTTGTCTCGTGGTTTCATGCGTTATTCCCTCGCCAATAACTGATAGTCCTCCGCCAACCACTCCCGCAGTTTGGCCAGTGCGTATTGCATGCGCGCCAAGGCGGTGTTGATTGACGTCCGCTGGATACGGGCAATATCCTTGAACGGTAAATCGCCTTCCACCCGCATCACGAACACCGCCCGTTGATCCACCGGCAAGCGTTGGACCGCGTAGTCAATCCGTGCCTGCAATTCCTTGTGCCCCGCCATGGCATCCGGACCCGGCCCGCGCGCCATAATGTTTTCCTCGGCCGCCGTGCCGTCCGGAGTGGTCCGGGCCACGGGCGGTGCCGGTCCGCGTTTGCGCGCGCGGTCGATGACCAGATTGTGCGCAATGCGAAACAACCAGCTCAGGAAGTGCCCCTTCCGGAACCGGTCCTGCCGACGGATCGCGCGCATCCACACGTCCTGAAACACATCCTCCGCCTCAACTGGATCCGCAATCATTTTCATGATAAATCCCAACAACGGGCGACGATACTGGGACATCAACTGCCCCAAGGCCTCAATGTCCCCGGCACGATACCGTGCCAGCCATTCCTGATCCCTTGCTTCGTCCTGTGGGTCCATGCCGTGTATCCATTGCCCGCTCCGTTCGCATAACGGAGCCAGCTGCTAATTATTGCCTGCCGATCAAATTCCCTGCCAAGCGCTTGCAAAACCTCCCGTTCATGAGGGCAGGACGGAGCCTGCCCCTCCGGTAACCTGCGGAATACGCCTGATCTTTTACTGGAGGGGCGGCCTCCGTGTCGACCTGGGAGTTTTTGCAAGAGCCCTCCCCGTCAAGCGCCGGGCAAAAACGGGCAACTCCGGGTCGCGCGCCCCCATGCTCAGCACCACGTCGCCGGGTTGTACCGCCGCACGCAGGCGCTGTTCCAAATCGGTAAAATCGGGCACGGCCATCGCCGTCACGCCCCGCGCCCGCAGCGCCGCCACGAGGCCGTCGACCGTCCATTCATGGGCACCGGGTGTACCGCCACTATAATAGACCGGCAGGATGTAAAGGTGGTCAGCCGGTCGACACCGTTGCGCCCATTCCTCGATCAGGGCAGGGGCCAGTGCCGATAGCGGTCCGAACCCGTGCGGTCGCCAGCTGGCAAACAAGCGACCGTCCCGGGGGCAAACGGCCTGCCAAGCCGCCGCAATTTTCGCCGGGTTATGGGCGTAATCGTCATAGACCGGCGCACCGTTGAGCGTACCCGCATATTCCAGCCGTCGCTCAATACCCGCGCATTGGGCCAGCGCATCCTGAATCGCATCGTCGCCATAGCCCAGCGTCCGGCAAAGCGCGGCCGCCAGCCGGGCGTTGGCTTGATTGTGGACGCCCGGTAACCCCGGGCTTAATGCGAAAGCGCATTCTTCTTCAGGGGATATCCAGTGCGCCGATGGTCCGGCAGCCGTCAACTGCGCCTGTACCGTGCGCGGCCCAATCACGCCTTGTTTGACCTGCCCGACAAATTGGCGGAACAGGCGGATGGTTTCGTCCAGCGAAAAATGATCGTGTGAACAGTTGGTCAACACCGCCCAGTCAGGCTGAAACTGCAACAGGGAGCGATCGCTCTCGTCCACTTCAATCACCCACCACTCGCTGCCGGTCCACCGCACATTGCCAATCGTATCGGCCGTGCGCCAATTCAGCAGCGCGCCGCCGTTCACCACGTTGGGGTTCAGCCCCAACACCGTCAGCGCCCAACCGGTCAAGCCGGTAACGGTGGTCTTGCCGGCCGTGCCGGCAATAGCGATGACCTGGCCGCCTTTGACCACATCGGCCAGCCATTGGGCACGATGCCAAACGGGAATCCCCCGCGCGCGCGCCGCTTGCACCTCCACGTTGTCCGGCTCGATGGCCGAACTCACGACCAAACCGGTGGTCCCCGCCTGCAGGGCCGCTCCGTCCTGCGGCACAAGGGTCACTCCGCTCTGTTGCAATTTGGTGAACACCGGCGTCGTGACGCCTTGATCCCACAGCCGGTCCGAGCCCGTCACTCGCGCCCCCTGAAAGTGTGCCAGTTGGGCGATGGCGTTCATGCCAACTCCGCCAACCCCGGCTACGTGCCAATGCTGCAATGTGTGCGTGCCACCGTTCATCGCTCCACCATGCCAGAATCCACGGGCGAACCGCAAGCGTATGGGAACCGGCCAGGGTCATTGTCATTTCGGTGAACGATAGCGGGCGACGAGAGCGGTGAACGATTGGGACGCTGTCTGCTCGTCATCCGCTATCGTCGCCCGCTATCGTAAACCCTTTCCCTTCGCCCGCAGCGCGGGGCACGCGGTTAAGTTTAGCGGTTAAGTGTGGGGAAGGAATCCCCCTCACAACAGGGGTAGGGCAAAGCCTCTGGCTGAGCCGGGAGCAAGAACAGGACGATGTTCCGTGCTTGCTCGGATCATTGGCTAATCATGCTCAGCGGCTCGCTCGGTGAGCTCGCCCTACCAACTGCCGCTTTGGTCAGGCCTAGCACCGGTAGGGCGAAGCCTCTG
>PWVE01000027.1 GCA_003562335.1 PVC group bacterium | reverse complement strand
ATCACACGCGCGGCAATCTCCACCGTCCAGGCCTCGTCATATAAGCTGCGAAACGAGGGAAACCCGGCCAGGTGGTCGAGATGAAAATGACTAAAACAACACAACACCGTACGTAATTCCGGGGCCCAGGCGGTGAGCTGCTCATAGACGCCACGAATACCGGTACCCGCATCGCAAATGATCGCTTCACCACCGTCGCCCATAATGAGAAACGAAGTGGTATCGCCACCGAATTCTTGAAAATCTTTAGCGGTAACCGGATAAGCCCCCCGCACACCACCGAAAAACAGCTTCATCGCACCCCTCTTATTTCTCTGTTAAATTCCAAACGGCGTCCCAATGTCCATCCGGTTCATCAGCCAATGCCCGGCACTTGCGAAGATAGGTTTGGGCCAGCGGATCGTCAGGCCAGGCGGCAAAAGCGTCCGCCGCTTCCGCCCATTCTGCTTGTACGCATAACTGCAGGGCCGCTGCAAAGGCGTCGGGATCGATCGGCGGTGTTTCTCCCGCCAATCCCAACACCTCATACACCCGCACCGGCGTTTTGCGCCCGACCACCGTGATGTGCCCGATTTCGCGGCCGACGAGCCCGTCTTGCGCTCCTTGCCAAGTGCTTTCCGCTACCATGGTGGCCGTGCCAAAGGCCTTGTTGGCGCCTTCCAGGCGGGAGGCCAGATTGGCGGCGTCACCCAGCACGGTGTAGTCGAACCGGTCGTGTGACCCCATGTTACCGACCACCACGTCGCCGGTGTTGACGCCTACACGCATGTAAAGGTCCACGCCGGTCCGGGCCTTGAACGCGGGCCGGCGCTCGGCCAGTTTGCGCTGACAACGCAGGGCGGTACGGGCGGCGCGCAAGGCGTGGTCGGGTTGCTCAAGCGGGGCGTTCCAAAAGGCAATGATGGCGTCACCCTCATACTTATCCAGCGTGCCGCCTTCCTCGAGAATGATCGAGGTCATGTCCGTTAAGTAATCGTTCAGTAGCTGGGTCAATTCCTGCGGGGGCAGTTTTTCGGAGATGGCGGAGAATCCGGCGAGATCGGAGAAAAAAATGGACAGTGTGCGCCGTTCGCCGCCGAGTTTAAGTTGATCGGGGTCCCGCATGATTTGTTCGATGACGGCCGGACTTAGATAATGTTTGAAGGCCCCTTTAATAAAAACCTTTTGCCGTCCTTCCAAGGCGTAGCTGACCACCACCCCGCCGATCATACTCAGCAGCAGCGTCATGGACGACGGCATGATCGGCCACCAAATATGGAAATCGTACAACACGAAGCCGGCAATCCACGGCCCACTCATAAACAAGACAAACGCAAGCGTTGCACGCCATGCCTTACCGGCCCACAATAGCACAGTGGTTGCCAGCACGGCCCATAACCAGCTAAACCCCAGAACCGATCGCCGGGCCAGTGGCCGGGCGAAATCCTGTGCCAAAAAGTTGTCGAGCATGGTCGTATGGACTTCCACCCCCGGGGTAACGGGACTTAGCGGCGTTGGCCGCAAGTCGAGCAACCCGGGCGCGCTGAAGCCGAGAAAGACATACGCGTTCTCAAAGACCGTCGGCGACACCGTCGGCTGTTCCCCGGCTTGCAGGCGCAGTTCCGACTGAATGATCTGGGCGACGGAAAAGGCCTGATGGGTGCCGGACGGTCCGCGATACCGGAATATGGCGCGGCCGTTGGCGTCAATCGGTATGCGCCGCGATCCGATTTGCAAGCGACCTTCGGCGATCTGCATATTCGGCCAGTGCCCGTCATGTTCCTCGTAATAGGCCGCCAGGTAAGCGGCCAGGCCCAAGGCCGGTACCGCCCGGTCATCAAAAACCCGGAACAAGGCCCCGCGCCGGATAATACCGTCCACATCGGAATGTCCTTTCACATCCGCCACCAGTGTGGATGGTTCAGCCACCTCGGGAATCGGAAAGGTCGCTCGCGGCATGACCACATCGTCGCGCGGTTGGGCGGCAAGCCAGTCGGTTAATCCTGCGATGGGCAACGCACGGTCCGGCACGTAATCCGGCCAAGCGGTAAAGCGTCCGATGCCTTCCCCCAGAAAGACCGCCGGGGTGAAAGGTGGTCCGTCTTTAATCGCCTCGCCCAACACCTCATCGTCGGCCACGCCAAAACCGGAATGTTCCGTATAGAGCACATCGAAGGCCACCGCGCGGGCGCCGCCGCGCGAGGCAAATTGGATGATGGGCGCATACACCTCGCGCGGCCAGGGCCAAGACAGGCCCATTTCCTGCACGGCCCAATCCAAGCTGCCTTGGTCCAACAAAATGAGTTTAATGTCTTCCGTGGCGTGACTAGGCGCGGCCCGGGCGGCCACGCGCCAATTCCAGCTGGCAAACTCCCAGCGGTCCCATCCCCCGTGCCGGTCCACACCGAAGACCACGGCAGCGCTAACGGTGGCCAGCAGCAGGGCGTACAGGAATTTTTTCATCTATTGTTCAGATCTCCCGCAGGGCCGATTCGAAGCGCTGTTGGCGTGAGGCGGGGGAGGGGGTGGCGGCCGGCACATCGCGGATCCACCGCTGAATTTCCCGGATACGGTTGCGCGGCGGGGGATGGGTGGCAGCAAAGTCCAAACCTTGCGGGTCGAGTCGTTGATCCATTTCCTCCAGCATCCTAACGAGCGCGTGGGGATTGTAGCCGACCCGCTGCATAATAGTGACCGCCGCCTGGTCCGCTTCGCGTTCAGCGCGCCGCGAATAGCCGCTGGTCATCAACGTATGCGTGATATCGCTCACCGACCCCTCGAAGGCCGTCGTCAGTTCCCGTACTTCATCGCTACCCAACGTGCGCGTGGTTTCGATGGCCAGCACGGTAAACGCGGTCACCAAGCGCGATGACCGGATGGCGCTCAAACCGTGGGCATGTTGCACATGCCCGATTTCGTGGGCGAGCACAGCCGCCAGCTCGTCTTCGGTGCGGCACAACCGCAGCATCCCGCGCGTGACAAAGATAAAACCGCCGGGCGCGGCAAAGGCATTGATTTCGTCACTGTCCAAAATCAAAAACCGATAGCCCCCAAAGGTCTCGGGCTTGTCCGACGCGAGTGCCAGGGCTTGCCCGAGCAGGTTCACATATTCGTTGGCGGCCGGGTGGTTGTAGGGACGGTATGCCGATAAAATCGTCGCGCCCACCGTACGCCCGATGTAATACTCCTGTTCCGGCGTAATATCCTCGAACGTGCGGCCGACCGCGACGCCGGCCCGGCGCAACGATTCCGCTTCCTCAGGCCGGATCACGCCAGCGTTCTCGCCAACCGTGGCCCCGATATCCGTGATGGTTGCGCAGCCGCTGGCCCACACCACCACCAAGCCCAGCATCGTGATGGCGAGACCCTGCCCCGCGCGCGTTGACCAAGACAACAAAGAGAATAACCGGTTCATAGATCCGCTCCTTCCACGTCGCCTGCTTGCAGAAAATCAATTAGTTGCCGTGTGCTTTTCTCAAACGTTTCCATGCGATCAATCCATTCAAAACTGATCGCGTCGTGACGGTTCCGGAATTCGTTTTCCACTTCGGCACTGAACCCTTTTCCGGCCAGCGCCATCTCCTGGTCCGTGGCGACGCCGGCCGCGTCCTCCTCGCCGGCCGCCAGCTTGATCCGCTGGCGTGTCAACGCGGACTCATGCATCCAACCTTGTGTATCCGCCGCTTCCACCCAACGCCAGGGACCTTGTTCGCGCAGCACGTAAACCCGGTCGCCATATTCCACCACAGCAGCCACCGCCCCGAGAAAGGAAGGACGCTCCCGAATCTGTCCTTCGCGCACCTGCACATGCATCCGGGTCCGCGCCTCCACGGTCAGCGTGAAGGCCAACAGGCCCAATCCGATTAGTCCTACCATTCGTCTATTCATGATCATCCTCCATTCTGGATAACACCGCTTCTACTAAATCCGCGATGCGCGTGGTCAATTCCGGGTCTTCCACAGTTTTCAGCAATGGCAACGCCCGTTCGAGCAAGCGCAGGGCCTCGGCATCATTAGCGCGGGCGGCGTAATGGCGGGCGGCCCGGAAGTAGCGGTCCGCCGCTGTGGCCGGGGCCTCGGTCCGTTCATGGGCGCGCCCGGCACGGTGCAAGGCCCGGGCCATGTCAGGAAAGCGGCCGTCCACGCGATATAAACGGGCTTCTTCGTCAAAGGCTTCGGCTGCCCTGGCCGGATCGTCGTTGGCCCACGCCAAGCGCCCCCGCACTTCGGCTAAGCGCGCCTGTACGCGGCGCCCGGCGCGGCGAAACAGGATCGATTCCGCCCGCTCAAACTCGGCCTGGGCAGTAGTCGGGTCGTCCTGGTCCAGCGCCATCAGGGCGCGCAAGGACCGCACCTGTATCTCCGCCGTACGCCAAGCCCGGCGACCATCGATGCGGGTCAAGGCCTCCTCGGTTGCGTCCCATGCCAGATCGGTTTGCCCCAGATGGCGCAGCACCTCCGCCTCCAACACCCAGGTGTCAATGACCGGTTCACCGCCCCGCTCCAATTCGGCCCGCGCCGCGCGTAGCAGCCGCTGGGCCTCCGGCCAGTGGCCCAGCGCAATGTTGCACAAAGCCAGATTATGAGCCGCCGCACCCATGGCCTGCGGACGATCCATGACCTGCGCGCGGGTCCAGGCGTTGGCATACAGCTCCGCCGCACGCACCACGTCCCCGCGTTCAAACGCCGCGTGTCCAGAGGTGATCATGCGCTGAAAGTACGGGTCCGGCATCGGGTCCGGTTCCCGCGCGGGCCGAGGCGTGCCACACCCCACCACAAGCCAACCGCAAAGCAGCCAAACGCCATATATACCGTAGCGCCTCATAACGTGTCCCCCCCGGCTCCGATAATCCACGTCGGTTGCAAGCGGTCGGCTTCCGGGCGCTCGTCCCGCTCCACGTACCGGCGCAGCAACCAATGCCGCTGAATGCCGGACAACAAGACTTCCGCCTCCTGCAAGGTCGCCTGCGTCTGATAAACCAGGCCCGGCACGTCTTCCAGCTCACCGGCCAACCGATCCGTCATGTGCGGCAGTTGCGCCGTGGCGCGCCCCACATCTTCTAAAATCAATTGAACCTCTTCCAACAACGTCCCGACGCGGGTGACCAGTTGGGCCACCTCATCCGCCATCTCCGGATCGCGCAGCAGTTTGCCGACGGCCCCTTCGCCCGCTTCCACGCCTTGCACCATGCGGTTCACGGAAGCCAGCATCTGTTGTACATCGCCTTCCGGATCACGCAATTCGACGGTTAATTCCGTTGCCTCTTCCAGCAATATTTGCAATTGCTCGATGGCTGGTACGGTCGTGGCCCGCACCTCGTCGAGCAAGGATTCCGCCAAATCCAGCAGTTCCGTATCACGCACGATGGGGATGTAGGGGTGATCCTCCGGTAACGGGTCGCCGCGGCCCCGCGTGATTTCGACGTAGGCATCCCCGGCTACGGCAAACGCTCGCATCACGACGCCGGTCGAATCCTGGCGCACGTATTGGTAAAAACGGCCCCGTATCCGGAACACGCCCTCCATAATGCCGTCTTCGCGCGGCTCAATGTCCCGCACGATACCTGCCGGTGTATCCAGCACGCGTACTTCCGATCCGGGCCGCAGCCCCATGGACCCTTCCGCATCGGGAAACTCCACCCGCACTTCATGCGTCGGCTCAAACCAGCCCTGGGCGCGGCCGGCAAACACGATGCCCGCAATAACCAACGCCAGCACGAGCAAGACGAAGAAGCCGACGATTTCGTTCACGAACCTGAATTTAAAGGGTTTACTCATGCCATGTATGTCCATTTCCCGTTTTGCAAACGTCCCCATTGAGACGTTTCTAACACGTCATTATTCATCGCCGCCGCATCCGTCGTCAACCAGACCACGGCCATGCCCGCCGCGCGTTTGGCCTTTATTTCCGTCCACAACGCCTGGCCGGCGGGCGTTGTGAAGTCGGTCCACGGCTGCTCCACCAGCAACAGTTGGGGGGTGCCCAGCAGGGCACGGACCCATTGCGCGAGGTATTGCTCGCGACGCGGAGTCCACGCGGGCCGGGTCAGCGGCAAACCCGGCAGCCCGAGGCGTCGCGCCAACGCCTCTGCTTCCGCCCGGATTTCCTCCGGTGGACGGCGGGTATGATGGCGTTCCGCCAAGGTGATGTTTTCGTCCATATCCAAGTTGCTCACCCAAGCCGGTCCCGCAAAGATTCGCCGCATGCGCCCGCGTGCTGCGGCTGCAGCCTGCGGGGACCGGTCCGTCCAGCACTGTGCGGCAAACCGAACCCGGCCCGCCACCGGGGCCTGCAAACCAGCGGTCAAATCCGCGATCGGCGGACATTCGTCCTGCTCATCGTAAACGATCCCCAACACATCGCCGGCCGCCAACTGAACATCCATCACGGGTTCCGGCGTGGGGGTGGTACCGTCCGTGGTCCAGCGCACCTGCTCAAATTGAAGTATAGGTGTCATGATACGTGTCAGATCAATAATAGCAGTGTAATCAAGGCCGAGACAATAAACAGGGCTCTAACAGAGCGCACTAGCCCGCGCGTGGTGGCCTGCGGGACCTCAGTTACCGCGCCCTCCACGCTTAAACCTTCCTGGCAGCAAATGGTGCCCGTCAACAGGCCCGGGATCAATGTTTTCCCCAGGAAAGCCAGCACATCCATTGGCTGGACCGCACCCATTACCTGGTTAACAAAGAGCCGCGGTGTGCCTGTGTTCACCCCCATTAAAATCCCACTCAGAAAGCCGCTGACGAAAGCCACCACCACAAACACCACGGTCAGGCAAAAAATAGAGCCCATCATGCCCATGACACGCGGCAACACTAGATAGGGGAATGGGTCCAGTCCCTGGGCATCCAGTACGTGCACTTCGCCATTCACTTTCATACTGGCCAGCTCGCTGGTAATGGCGGCGCCGCTGCGGCCGATGACAACAAAGTTGGTCAGCAACGGTCCCAGCTCGCGGATGATCACCGCCACCAGGATCGGTCCCAACCACTCCGATTGGCCCACACGCGTGAGCAACAATTGGACCTGAACCACCACCGACAGCCCCATTAAAATGGCGATCAACCCTACAAAGCGAATCGCTTCCACCCCGGTAAACAGCATTTGCCGGGCCCACACGTTGCGCACGGTTTGTGTCCAGTAGCGCGGGTGACAAGCCATGCGGACGGCGGCCGCCATCATCGCCACGGCGTAAATCCCGCTACGACTTTTGTCGATCCAGGCCTGTCCTATTCGTCCCAGCACGTTCATGGCGAAACGATACCGCTCCCCTCGCCAAATTGCATCCTCAAATTCATGGATAAGTTCTGGCGAAACAGGGCGGTTGATTGTATGTTCGCCCGGTGATGGTGTGGCTGAGATGAAAGAGGTGTGTGTATGGCGGAAACGCCGCGACTGAACTTGATTATCATGCATGGCTGGGGCGGATCCTACCTGGAAGCGGCGCGCCGCGTGACGGATCTGCTAAAGGTGGAGGCGTGGTGGCACAACGGATTGTTCCTGGTGCCGCGACGGCAAGCCGGGTTGCTGCGGCATCTGCTCAATGAACCGGCCGATGATCGCTATATCACCGCCCTGCGCAAATTGATTATCAGTCGCTTTCTCCAAGCGCCGACGGCGTCACGCGCCGTGGCCGATGATCAAGCGGCCTACAGCCGGTTTGCGGAAGAGCGGTTGCGCCACGATTTTCCGCGCTTCGGGATTCCGGTTGGCCCCGCCACGCGCTGGGAACGGGCCCGCCAATTGCAAGCCGAAGCGGAACGGGAACTGGCCCCGGTAACCCGCGTGCTGCAACAACTGCAGGCCCAGGTGGCGGATGATGACGCGTCCCTCACGGAAGCCTATATCCGCAAAACGCTGCAAACCTTGTCTACGGAGGCCGGGGCCGGAGACTTGGTGCCTTTGCTCGAAAATTTGCGCGAAATGCACGAAACAGGCGGCGACCTGGATACGGTCGGCAGCGCCACCTTCTATGCCCACTGGTTGGGTGCCCAGGCCCGGGCGGAAGGGCGTCCGTTCCGCTACGGACACGAGTATCGTTTTGTCTTTGTCAATTATCACGAGTCACTGATGAGCCTGGCGGAATGGGCCCCGGCCGATTTGTACATAGCGGATCTGCCGATCGGCGCGTTTCCGGACTTGGAAGACGACATACGCGGGTTACACGCGAAGGACGTAAAGACCATCCGGTTCGAGGATCATCATCCGTGGACGCGCGACCGTAAGCAGGCGCTGGAAAAACTGGTTGCGGAAGGGAAACTGGGTAAGCTCGCCTTGTCGGGTCCGGAACAGGGGACCGAGCAGGCCGAGGAGGAACTACAGTGCGGCGCCGATATGGTGTATGCAAATTGTATACAACCATTACCGCCTGCCGATACTCCTGGCGCACGTACGTTACGGACGGCCGCGCACGGTGAGGATTTCGTGCGGGGACGTACCCCGCTCGGTATTCTGTTGACCGACCTGATCAAGGGCGGCATTTGCAAGGTGGAACTGGGCCAAATCCTGCTGGAGTCCCTGGCCGGGGATGACGCCCAGGCGCACTTGGCCACGCGGGGCTGGGCCGAGTTGCCGACGCAATGGCAGGAAGATATTAAGGCGACCGCCGAAACGTTGCGCGAGAATGCCTACGAGCTAACCTTGGCCGATAAGAAGACCACCATCATCAGCGCGCTGGCCGTGCATCCCGATCCGGGCAAACCGAAATTACCGGTGGGCAAGGCGGTGGAGTTCTTTGCCGACAACTATCCGGACGCGCACTACATCTTTTACTGCTGGGGTTCCTCCCTGATGGTGGCCCGCCGCCTGGACCATGCCGATACGGTCTTGAATCTCGGGCAACTGATGCCGGCCATCGGGCATCCCAGCGATGGCGGCCATGCCGGGGCGGCGGTTTGCCGGCCCGACGCCAACCCGCAGTATCCGCGCCGCCTGCTGGGACGGGTCAACGCGGCCCAATTCGGGCGCTTCAATCGCTATCTGGCGGATCGCCTGGCGGAACAACAGCACCCGGTGGCGACGATCAAGAACACCTCCGTCCCGCCACCGTCCTTATGGAGTCGCGGTACCAAACGGTTGGCGATCATCTTGATTGGCGCCATCGCGCTAGGGTGCGCCTTGGTGGCGTGGGTGCCGTCCTATCAATTAGACCGGGTCCGTGCAAGCAATGCCGACTTTTTCCCGCAACTGGAGGAGGAAGCGGAGCCGGAATTGGATGAGCGGGAGACGATCTTGTGATGGCGTGGCGCATAGGCGGGTTGGCGGCCGGTTTGATGGCCGGCATTGTGGCGGCGGCTCAGGACGTGCAACTGGCCACAGCGGGGCTTTGGAGTTTGGCGGTAGCCGGGGCGGCCCTGACTGCGGCGAATTTATTGAGTGAATGGCGCTGGCGCCCTTGGCCGCCCTTGACCCTGGCGGCAGCGGCTTTTGCCTGTGCGTTGCCATTGGGATACTTGCGCACCATGGATGTCGTGGGACCGCCCACCGAAGGCTCGCTGCGCTACATACTGCGTGACGTGGAAGACGGGACCCGGCTGGGCGTGCGCGGTACGATCGCGGCCGAACCGGAAATTCGCGGGTCCGGCGAGCTGGACTTGGATATCCGGGTGCACGCGCTGCAACTTGGCGAGGACGCGCCGTGGACGCCTGTGCGGCGCGGCCGGTTACTGACACGCGTGTATGTGCGCGCCACCCATGCCGCTGCCAGCCGTGAGCTGTTCAACCGCTTGGCTTCGCCTGCCGCGTACGGCTGGTCGCTCGAACTGTCGTCGACCTACCAGCACATCGAGTCACCGCTCAATCCGGGCACGTTCGACTACGCCCGCTTCCTGCGCCAAAGCGGCATGGACACCCGGCTGCGCACGCACGTTTCGCGGGTAGACGTGCGCGAGGAAAGTCGCGGGAACTTTCTTACCGAACTGGCCTTGGCCGCCAAGATGTCATTCCTGGAAACGTTCCGCGATACGATCCGGTCCCCGGCGAGTCGACTGACGGCCGCGGCGACCCTGGGTGCCCGGCGGTCAGTGGAGCACGTGACCTTCCGCGAGCGTGATCTGGCCACGGTGCTGCGGCACGCCGGGGTGGGGCACGTGTTGGCGGTGTCGGGACTGCACGTGTCGGTGATCGCCGTCATGCTGTTTGCCTTGTTCCGCATGACCGGTGCCAAGCCCAAAGGCTTTGTCCCGTTCCTGATTTTGTTTCTGATTCTGTTTGCGGTGTTGACCGGTGCGCGGCCGTCCAGCGTGCGCGCGGTGATCATGAACAGCGTTATCCTGATTGCCATCGCCTATCTGCGTTGCAATATCCGGTCCGCCACGGCCATTGGCCTCTCGCTTTCCGCCTTCTTTATTCTCATGCGGAACCCGACCGTATTGTTTGCGCCGAGTTTCTTGTTGTCCTACGGGGCCGTGCTTTCCCTGATCGTGATCGCCCCGCCCTTGGACCGGCTAATCTGTCTGTTGCGCGGGTTCACCCTCTTGTTTGCCATGATCTGGTTTGCGGGTGTGTTGCGATTGGCCGGTTGGCACTTACCTTGGATCATTCAACCTCCCAATCTGATGGCCGTGCTCGGGGCGTTGTGGTTGGCCATCTGGGCCGGTACCCGCTTGAACCAGCGCTGGCCGCGCATGTGGGCCTTCAATCTGGAGCGGATTCCCACCGTGGTCCGCATCTTCTTTGCGGCCCAGCTCGCCATCCAGCTTGGCATGATGATTCCTATGTCTGCTTGGTTTTTCGGTCAGTTACCGGTGGCCGGCGTGCTGGTGAATCTACTGGCCATCCCCGGGGTGGGCATACTGGTGCAGTTGGGCATGCTGACGGGATTGGTGGGACTGCTGCCATGGATGGGCGGTTGGTTGGCCATCCCCTTTGGTGCCGCGACGACCCTGGCCGGTGATTTCTTCATTTGGCTGGCGTACATCGGGGCCTCGGTCTTTCCCTACCCGGCCACGCCGTTGCCGACCGGTTGGTGGATGTTCGGCTACTATACCGGGCTGGCCGTCTTCATTCTGCTGGAAGGGCAGCGCAATCGGGTGTGGGGCTGGATCTACCGTGGGGTACCGCCCGGGCCCAGTGGGCCCGTCCGCAAATGGGCGTTGGTGATTCCGGCCCTGCTGTTGCTATGGCCGGTGGCACACCAGTGGCGGGCGGAACCGGAGCTGCGACAAATACGGGTGTTGGCTGACGGTCGTTACCCGATTGTGGTGTTTACCGGCCAGGACACGGCGGCCTTGCTCAATGCCGGTAGCCGCTTTGTCGGCGGGCGACTGGTGTTCGACAGTTTGCGGGCGCAAGGGGCCACCCAGGTGGATACGATACTCCTGCCGGGCGCTGATCCTCGTGCCGGGACGGGCGGGGCGGCCGCGCTGATGGACCGCATGCCCGTACAGCAAATACTGGTCGGGACGTTGCCGGAACCCGGCCAAAGCCTGCCCGCCGCCTTGGGGGATCAGTACCTGATGGACCAAGTGGCCGAGGGCACGTTCTGGGCCGTCAACATTGATGAGGGCTTTGAAACGCTTCGCCGCGTTGCGACGGAAGAAGGGGTATCGCTGAAGGAGCTGACGGATGAAACGCTGCCGCGCTGGCGTAATGCCCGGTTCCAACGACTACCGGCTCCCGCACAGACGCCGAGTCGCTTTGCGAGCAGCGCCTTGACGCCGGTGCTGTTTGCTGAAATCCACGGATTGGAATGGCTGTTCATCACCGAGACCACGCCCGACGCGCTCTTCGATGCGCTGGCGGAAACAACCACGGCGGACGTGTTGGTGGTGCCTAATCTCAGTACCTTTCGTACCTACCATCAATGGCTGCGCACAGCGGTGCGGCGCACCAGCCCGCGCGTACTGATTATTGCGGGGGATGAACCGATTCCGGTGGACGATCTCCAGGATGGGCTGCCGCCAGACCCCGCCCGCACATTGATCCAGACCGGCCAGGAAGGTGCCGTGATGGTCCGTTTGCGTGGCCGGGATGAAACACGTTTTGAAACCTATCGCGGAGCCACCCGCGTCAGCTTGCGGCCGCAGGAATGAGACGGCATGAATGTTGCGGAAATAGTGTTATTGGGTATCGCACTCGCCATGATCGGCGAGGCGCTGTGGGGCTGCTGTCGCCCGGAATCGATGCGTCGCCGCGTGCGCACCATGCTGGACGAGAGCGGCATCGGCGACAACACCCTGCACCGTTTCTTTTGGACCCTGGCCTTGCTCCTGTGGGCGCTGGCGTGGACCGGGCAAGGCTTGGCGCAGCGCACGCTGTTTATGATCGGCGTGGTCTGCATGCTAGCCGGTTTTTGGGGGCAACGACCCGGTGCCGTGAAGCAATGGTACAACGCCGTGCTCGGAAACCGGTCCACCTGGACCATCCGGTTAATCTATCTGGGGGAAGGCCTCGTCGCGGCAGGCCTGATCGCAATTGCGCTCCGGGGCGCGTAATAGCCCGCATGGGTGGGTCCGATTTTGCTTTCTATCGGGTGATAAGTCCATCTTCATCGAGCTGCCTCTCAGATCGCATTACGTGCACTATTGGTTACTCAACAGTGATGCAGCATTCGCCTCCCCGTTCCCCCAGGCGAACGCCATGGTTGATCCGGTAACCGTCATTGAGCGTGCGTCCTCTGTAATTCCAAAAGTGCGTGCTGTTGCCCGAACGGCGATTTTCCCCGCTAAAATTTACCACCCGCTCGCCCCATGGACCGCTGATTTCGGCGTCGTCCACCCGGCCTCGCAGTGTGCGTGCATCGTAAAAGTTTTCTTCTTGCCAGCCCCCGCCACCAGTACTCCGCCATCGCAAAATATGGGGTTCCAGTAACTGAACCCGTTCGGTTTGCGGCATGGCTGCAGGGATGTTCTCTACGCGAGGAAAGCGGAAGGAGTGGCTCGCCCGAAACGATCGGTCCGAGCGCCGGGGCTCAACAATTTCTATCGTGCTGCAAATGGTGTTTTGATCGAAGGTATACTCCACTTGGTAGGTCAGTTCCTTGTCATCGCGTCTCGCCAACACCTTAAAGCTCACGGTGCGGGGATTAGCGGTTGGCGCCTGATAATCCAGAAAGTCATAAACACGGGCCGAGGGATGACCGGAAACAGTCTCAATTACACGGGGCCGAACAAAAAATGCCCGGCCTACCCGCTCGCCTTCCTCTTTCGGATGAATGTAGAGGCGTCCGTTGGGTCTCACCCAGGCATCGAAGTGCGCATGACTGTAGTATGCATGTTGACCCTCGCCGGGCCCGTCTCTCAGGACCGGCAGTCGGGCTTGGCCATCATCATCGTCGTCAGCATCATCCGTATCCGCATCAGTCGGATCACGGCTGGCCTGCAATTCCCGTGCCCGGGCTTGATCAGCGGGCACTAGTAAATTCAGCCGAATGACCGCTTCATCCCCCTCCTCCGGTTGCAAGATCACCTGCTCATTCTCGATGCCCACAAAACGCGCCTCCAGCTCGGCACCACTCACACTGGTCCACACGCTCAATTCAGCGTAACCCACCGTCGCGACCATAAGCACCAATAACAGTATCCATCGCCGGTGTTTTCTATACGTTATCATGAGCTGTCTCCTTTCATTCATAGTTTTCATAAACTTGCGACAATCCCGCCTATAGTATTGGCACACCCATATCATACGCGTCGCGTATCCGCAAGCCGAGCCGATTCCCGTCATGGGATTCAGACAGGGTGGGGTATGTTTCGCCCGCTCATCTCGTAACGGCCGCGCCATGCGCGCACAACCACGCGCATTTGAATTCGCGTTCCAAACCTTGGAACGCGTTTGGGGAGTGTTTCCCAAACGTTGGAAGTCTTTGGGGTTCTTTCCCCAGGCCTTGGAGACCGGCCACTCGCCACTTGGTCAAGATCAACTGAGGTCGTTGATCTTTGCCGCACAAATGAAATCGTTGGCGGAGATGCCGCCAATTGCGTGGGTTGCATAGCGAATGGTGCACTGTTTGTAGCCAAACATGATGTCGGGATGATGATCCTCGCGATGCGCGATCCACACCACCGCATTCACAAAGGCCGTGGTCTGGTAATAGTTCTTGAAAGCAAAGGTCTTTTCCAGTGCGCCGTCGACCCATTCCCAACCGGCCACTTCCGGTAACAGTTTGCGGACCTCATCCTCGCGCATGGGCTCGGTCTTGCCTTCACACGGTTCACATTTCTTTTGCGTCCATTCCGTCATGATCTCCTCCTTATGGTTTGATTTGACTTGCCTATATAGGACGTGTCCCGTCAGGCTCAATTTCATAACACGATTTCTTTAGTCTGAACATGACCTACCGCAAGAAAACAACCACTAAGCCGGTGCCCGCCGCTGTCGCGCGGGAAACGCATTTGACCGGTTCGGTCGAGCGGGTCACGTTTCATAGCGAGGAAACCGGGTTCGCCGTCATGAAGGTCAAGGTGCGCGGCCTGCGCGAACCGGTGGCGGTGGTTGGCACCATCCCCAATATCGCGCCCGGCGAATGGCTGGAGGCGGAGGGACGGTGGCTGGTCGACCCCAAACACGGCCAGCAATTCAAGGCCGAACAACTGCGCACGACCCATCCCGACACGTTGGAGGGCATTGAGCGCTATCTCGGCTCGGGCCTGATCAAGGGGATTGGACCCGTCTACGCCGAAAAACTGGTGAAAGTGTTCGGGAAAGACGTGTTCGACGTGATCGATAACCGTTCCGCGCTCTTGTTGAAGGTTCCGGGTATCGGGCCTGGTCGCCGCACGGCCATCAAGGAGGCGTGGGCCGAGCACAAGGTGGTGCGTGATATCATGACCTTCCTGCTCAGCCACGGCGTGAGCACCGCGCGCGCGTTCCGTATCTACAAAACCTACGGCGAAAAGGCCATTGAAACGGTCATGGCCGACCCGTACTGCCTGGCCCGCGACATTCGCGGCATCGGCTTCAGGACCGCCGACCAGATCGCACGGCACATGGGAATCGCCGAGGATTCCGACATCCGCGCGCGGGCCGGCGTGGAGCATGTCCTGCAGGCGCTGACCCAGGACGGTCACTGCGCCTATCCGCGCCAGGCGTTGATCGAGGAGACCGAGAAAATTCTCGATATTCCTACCGCCATTGTGGCGGCGGCCGTTGATCACGGGCTGGAACAGCAACGCTTGGTACAGGATACCGACCGCCACGGCGAGGCACTGATTTACCTGCGCGCCCTGTACCAGGCGGAGACGGGTTTCGCCGCCGATATGCGCGCGTTGGCCACCGGGCCGCATCCGTGCCCGCCGATTGATATCGATAAAGCGCTGCAATGGGTGCAGGAACAAGTGCAGCTGGAACTGGCGCCCGCCCAGCAAGACGCGATCCGCGCCGCCGTCCGCAGCAAGGTCATGATCATTACCGGCGGTCCCGGCGTGGGCAAGACCACCATCGTCAACTCAATCCTCAAAATCGTCCGCGCCAAAAAGTGCCGGGTCGTATGTGCCGCGCCCACCGGCCGGGCCGCTAAGCGCATGAGCGAAACCACCGGGCTGCCGGCCAAGACCATTCATCGTCTGCTCGAGTTTGACCCGCAAACGGGCCGCTTCAAACATGATGCCGATAAGAAATTGACCGGCGACGTGTTTGTGATTGATGAAGCCAGCATGCTGGACATCGTACTGGCCGCGCAGCTTAGCCGCGCCCTGCCGCGCCGGGCGGCCGTGATCTGGGTGGGCGATGTTGATCAGTTGCCGTCGGTCGGTCCCGGCACGGTCTTGCGCGACATGATCGAGAGTGGACGCTTCCAGGTGTGCCGCTTGACCGAGGTCTTCCGGCAGGCGGCCCAGAGCGCGATCATTACCAATGCACACCGCATCAATCAGGGACAGCTCCCCGTGTGGCCGGAAAAGACGGAGGGCAAGGCCGCGCCCAGCGATTTCTATTTCATCCATCACGAAGAACCCGAAGCGGCTGCCGCCCGGATTGTCGGGCTGGTGAAAGATTTCCTGCCGCGCCGGTTCCATTTGGACCCGTTCAACCATGTACAGGTGATCACGCCCATGCAACGCGGCGTCCTCGGTGCGCGCGCGTTGAACCAGGCCTTGCAGGCTGCGCTGAACCCACACGGCGAATCGATTGAACGGTTCGGCTACACGTACCGTGTCGGCGACAAAGTGATGCAGATGGTGAACGATTATCAAAAGGACGTGTTTAACGGCGACATTGGCCGCATCACCCGCTTGCAGTCCGAAGAACGAACCGTAACCGTGCGCTTCGAGCACCGCACGGTCGATTACGACTATCAGGAGCTGGACGAACTGGCGTTGTCCTATGCCATCACCGTCCACAAGAGTCAGGGCAGCGAATATCCGTTCGTCGTGATTCCCGTGCACACCCAGCACTACATATTATTGCAACGCAACCTGCTGTATACCGCCATCACCCGCGGCAAAAAGATGGTGTTACTGGTCGGAACCTCAAAAGCCCTTGGTATTGCGGTGCGCACCCAGCAATCGAAACAGCGCCTGGCCCTGCTGGCGGAGCGACTGGGTATATGATTGCAGCCGTTCTCATTATGGCCTCCTATTCCGAATCGCGGCTCGGCTGGGACGCCTCGCCCTACCATTTTTCCTTAAAATGATCTGGATGCGCGTAGTAGGGCGAACCGTCCCGGTGAGCCGTAGCAGCCATAATGAGAATGGCTGACCGGACTTGCTACCGGCGTCTATTCAGGATAAGGTGTACCCGTTTTCGTAGAGAGGTTTTCCATGTCCAAAGATCAACCATCGTCGTCAAAAGGGCCGCAAGAGGAGCCCATGACCTATACCGTGTGCCGGACGGCCGCCGCGCTGGAACCGCTGTTTAGTCATGACGGCGAAGACCGGGCGGACAGTGTGCTCAATGGTTATCCCAAGACCCGGCATATCATTGAGGCGTTGCAGGTATTGATCGACACCGTTATCCCCGGCCGCATGACCCACGGTGATGTGGATCGCGACGAGCTGGGCTTGTTCCTGGTCCGGCGGTTGAGTCAGGCGTGGCGGCTGTTACGGCCGGAGATTGAGCGAGCCATCCCGTTCCGCTGGCGCGGGGCGGCGGCGGTAATGGACGGCGCGCCACCGGCCAGCGATGCCCGGGCAGAATCGTTCACCGCAATGAACGCCTTTTACGAGCGCATGCCGGATGTGCGTAAGTTGGTGGTGGAGGATATCAAGGCGGCCTACGAAGGTGACCCGGCGGCCTTGACGTTTGCCGAAGTCAAGCTGGCCTATCCCGGGCTATTGGCGGTCGTGTCGCATCGCTTGGCCCACGAACTGTATCGACTGGATATTCCCATTGTGCCGCGGGTAATGAGCGAGTGGACCCATTCCCGGACCGGCGTGGACATCAACCCCGGGGCACGGATTGGCCACGGCTTTTTCATCGATCATGCCACCGGCGTGGTGATCGGTGAAACCTGCCGGATAGGCAACAATGTTAAACTGTATCAAGGGGTGACGCTGGGTGCCAAGAGTTTCACGCTCGACGAGCACGGCCGCCCGGTAAAGCACATTCGCCGCCATCCGACGGTGGAAGACAACGTGGTCATTTATGCCAACGCCGCCATTTTGGGCGGGGACACCGTGATTGGCCGGAATTCCACAATTGGCGGTAACGTATTCATTATGGAAAGCGTCCCGCCCAACAGCTTTGTGGCGACCAAACATCCCGAGCTGCACATCAAAACACATGATCAAGGGGCATCAGCAGAATCCGATCCGATCGTGAAATGACCCGCTACGGTCGGCAAGCGACACTGTTTCAACAGCTCTTTCGGAGCTCTCTGCTACGCTGTTTGAAATTGCATAGTTGAAAGTTCAGCCTTCGTGGCTCGTGTCGAGACACCAAGGAATTCAACACCGACCACTTTATCGTTCTCATCGAAATCCAGAATGACTCCAGGGCGCACCTCTTCTGATTCAACAATCCGATTTTCGTCCAATCGGAAGTAAAGAGCGTCGCTTTCCCTATCTAGTTTGATTTTCATGTCATTCTCCTCAGCCTTCGATCAAAAAAAGCAGTGACTCTTTTCCCCGGAAATGCCGTAACATTCACTATAACCCGAAGCCAACGATCCCCGAATTCCGGTATTCGTTTGATGTAGTGACGCGTTCCATCATCATGCTCTTCTGTTCGTTCCGGCGCTTCTATTGCAGCATCCACCCATTCCCGCAAAATTCCGCGTTCCTGCAGCATGTCCGCGAAATGAATGGAGTCTTCCATATGGATAAACTACTACCCAAAGCAGGGATTGTCATCTAGATATTTCAACAGATAAGATTGTCAATATAGTGGTTGCTGTTCCCTGGAACAGTTTCAGCCTCGTCTTTCCAACCCTTGGAACCGGCGCAAAGTGCTGCTCGGCGTTAATGTAAACCCGCTCCTGCACGGCGTCGTAACGCAATCCGGTTTTCCGGTCCTTGGCGACCAGACCGTCACCTGCACCCTCAAAGCGACAGGCGGGGGGATCCAATGCCGGGGATTTCAACAAGTGCAATCCCACTAGCTTTTCACCCAGGGCGGCCAGCTTGCGGAACAGCTTGGCATCGGTTGTGAACGGTACGCGGGGGAAGTCCATGCGCAGGAATTCAGCATATTTGGCACGGTAGGCAGGCGCATACAGCACGGCATAAATGTAATGGAAGATGCCTTCCGGCGTCGGTGACTTGCCGTACGCTTCCGTCAATGCATGGAGAATGGCCGGATTCAATCATGTCTTCCTGCCGCGAGCGGTAATGTCCAGCATTTATTTACGGGTAAAAAGCAGCCCTAGCCCCCCAAAAGCCCCCCCAAAAAAGGCACTTGACGACCGCTCCTCCCTCCGCCAGCATGCGTGCATGAATGCGAAGCGTGAAATTAACAAAGGGGTAGTAATGACGCGCACAAAGAAAAACTGTATTTTAACGTTGGTGTTAGTCTTTTCGGTATTATGCTGTGGCGAATTGCTGGGAAAAGATTTTTATGTTGATGCCAATGGTGACGACACCAACGATGGGTCTAAAGATGCACCATTCGCCACCATCGACCGTGCTCGTCAAGCGGTTCGTGAACATAAGAAGCAAAAGGGCTTTCCGGCAGGCGGGTTTAATGTGTGGCTCAGAGAGGGTGTTTTTGAGCTGGAAGAATCTTTAGTATTCGACTTTCACGACAGCGGGACGGCTGACTGGCCCATTGTTTACAGTGCTTATCCAGGCGAGCATGTTTCCATTCGCGGTGGCGTGGATATTGATCCCAAACATTTCACACCGATTAAAGACGATGCTGTTCGGGAGCGGATCGTGGAACAGGATATCGTGGATCATATTGTGCAGTTGGATCT
>PWVE01000169.1 GCA_003562335.1 PVC group bacterium | reverse complement strand
GGGAGTACGCGCGAAGACTGCCCGGGGACATTCAGCGGATCGCCATGAGAAAACTCTGGATGATAGATGCGGCGCCGGACATCAACTCGTTACGGGTACCTCCGGGGAACCGCTTGGAGGCGCTTAAGGGCAGGCGGGCAGGACAGCACAGCATACGAATTAATGACCAATGGAGAGTTTGCTTTCGATGGAAAAACGGTAATGCCCATGACGTGGAAGTTGTGGATTATCACTAGGAGATGGACATGAAAAAGAAAATGCCACCTATTCATCCTGGCGAAATACTGACCGAGGACTTTCTGATACCTCTGAGGATTTCCCAGTACAGATTAGCCAAGGATATAAGTGTGCCTCCGCGTCGAATAAACGAAATAGTGCATGGCCAGCGAAGCGTAACCGCAGACACGGCTTTGCGCTTGGGGCGGTATTTTAAGATGTCTCCTCAGTTCTGGCTTAATCTTCAGGCTCATTATGATCTTGAAGAGGCGGAAGACAGGATTGGTGACAAGCTTGATAGTGAAGTACACGTATTAGCTGTTGCGTGAAACTGAAAGCGGCGCTCACTTTGTTCTCCGCATTGCCCCTGCCATCTTCCCCCAACCCTTGGAACGCCCGCCAGCCTTCTTTTCCAAACGTTGGATATCCTTGTCACGCATTCCTGAAACCTGAAACCGGCGCTTGCAGGGGGGTTGCCAGCGCCTCACCAATCAAGTGGTTACAATTTGGTTACAAAACTTTCCGCCCATAGGACAAGCACGCAACCGCACAAAGAAGCAGGATGCGACAGGTGTCGATTTGGGCTAAACCAGAAGGGGCCTGTAAACATTGGCTAAAGCGTTTATTTTGCTGATAAAAAACGTGGTGCCCAGGGCGGGAGTCGAACCCGCACGACCTTGCGGTCGAGGGATTTTAAGTCCCTTGCGTCTGCCATTCCGCCACCTGGGCATCACACGCGCACGCTATGTATAGCGGGCGGTGTCATGGGAGTCTAGCCGAATTTTCAAAATATGCCCATGTTTGTCTTGGAGAAATGATTGGCGTGTGGTAGGACAAGGCCGTGCAGCAGCAAACACCGGAGGGTTGTATTCCTCAAGTAAGACCAAATTCACAGGGGGTGGCGGGGCGGCTTGCCGATCGTCTAGGCATGACCTACCACCGTTCTGCCTTGCTCATGCGAATTCGGCGCTTGATGGTGGATTATCCGACCGGCGCGACGGATTCGTTGGGGTGGTTGCTTGATGTGGCGAACGGGCGTGGGCTTTGCATCGTTTCCCGGTCGGCTGCGGGCAATGCGGCGAACATTCCCGGTGAGGCAATTCTCTCCAATGAGGAGCTGGCTGCGGCCCTCTGCTTACTAGAACATCCCAATGAAGTTCAGCCGTTGCGCGTGACGGCGCAATTGATTTCTGCAGCGGGGGTTGATCGTGCTCAACTGGAGCGACTAATCGTTTGTGAGCGGATTCAACCTGTCTTATCCAGTCTGGCCCAGCAGGCCCTCAAGGTGGATCCCGAACACTCCGAATGGAAGTGGGTGGCCGAAGTTTGTGGGGCTCCGCAGCGGGATACCCCTCTCCTGCACTGGACTCGACTGGCTGAACCGGTGCCGGGCGTGCTCCCGGTGGCATCGGGAAAATGGAGGCTGGTGGCATGAGTAATGCGGAGCGGATTCTGCAGGCGCTGGACGAAAAACTGAGCGCAACGGTCGATTTAACGTTGTATGGCCGGGCTGCTTTGCAATTGGGTTTTGAACAGCCTGCGCCTGGATTTGCACAAAGCTTGGACATAGATGTGGTCTTGTGGATGGGGCAAGCGGATGAGCTGTTGGCCCACAGCAATCTATGGGAGGCTGTGGAAAAGGTTAATCGCGAACTGGCGCAAAATCGACTTTACATCAGCCATTTCTTTGAGGAAAACCAAGTGGTGTTGACGGCAGATTGGCGAATCAAACGAGTCCCCCTTTCCGGACTTTGGGAACACCTGAAGCTTCACCGGTTGTCCGATGAAGATTTGTTTTTGTCCAAGTGCATGCGGGCTGATCCGCTCGATCTGGCAGATGCCCGATACATATGGCAGGAAGCCGGTTGGTCAGAAAAGGAGGTGTGGGACTTGTTTCGCAGAGCGCAAATCCCAGCGATTCCCGAAGTAGCCGCCGAATTTGAACGTTGTAAGACCCTATTGTTTTCGTGCTAACATAAAAGGAGATAAATAGATGAAAAAGACCAGTTATTTCGGTGAAATTAAGCGAATCAAGTATGAGGGGCCGGATTCGGACAATCCGTTGGCGTTCAAGTACTATAACCCCAAGCGCCGCATTGCCGGCAAGACGATGGAGCAGCATCTGAAGTTTGCGGTGGCGTATTGGCACACGCTCAAGGGTACGGGCGGTGATCCGTTTGGGGGCCCGGCTTACGTGCGCCCGTGGGATGCGGCCACCAACCCGCTCGATCAAGCCAGGCAAACGATGGACGCCGCCTTTGAGTTCATCACGAAGCTGGGCGCGCGCTATTGGTGTTTTCATGACCGTGACATTGCGCCCGAAGGGGAATCGATTGCCCAAACGAATAAGTCGTTGGATACCATTGTTGAGCAGGCCGCCGCGTTGCAGAAGGCCACCGGTGTGAAATTACTGTGGGGCACCGCCAACCTGTTCGGGCATCCGCGCTACACCCACGGGGCCGCCACCAATCCCGACCCGTTGGTCTTTGCCTATGCCGCCGCCCAAATCCGGCGCGCCATGGATGCGACCGTGGCGCTGGGGGGGACAGGCTATGTTTTCTGGGGCGGACGCGAGGGGTATGCGGCCCTGATCAACACGGATATGAAACAGGAGCGCCGCCAGTTTGCGCGCATGCTGCAAATGGCGGTGGCCTACGGGCAGAAAATCGGTTTCAAAGGTCGTTTCTTCATTGAACCCAAACCCAAAGAGCCGACCACGCATCAGTACGACTTTGATGCCGCAACCGTGCTGGGTTTCTTGCGCGAATTTGATCTAATGGATCACTTCGACATCAATATCGAGGCGAATCACGCCACCTTGGCGACCCACTCGTTCACACACGAATTGCAAGTGGCCGCCGATGCCGATAAGTTGGGCAGCATTGATATCAACCGTGGCGATCAAACAGTTGGCTGGGATACAGACCAGTTCCCGACCAATTTATATGATGCGATTGACGCCATGCGTATTGTACTCAAGCAGGGGGGACTGAAATATGGCGGGCTCAATTTTGATGCCAAGCTGCGACGAGGCTCCTTTGACTTGGAGGATTTGTTCCATGCCCATATTGGCGGCATGGATACGTTTGCCCGGGGACTGGTGATCGCCGATGCCCTGCGTAAGGACAAGCGGCTGGACCAATTCCTCCGTCAACGCTATGCCGGTTTCCGTCGGGGTGTCGGCAAGGATATTATGGACGGGAAGATGACCTTGGCGAAACTGGAAACGTACGCCGCTACCAAAGGCGAACCTCAGCGGATCAGCGGACGTGTCGAGATGTTGGAAAACATCCTGAACGACGTGATTACCCGTCAGTAAGTGACGGGTCGGTACCTCATTTTGCCGTGCTGGATTACAGGCGCGGCAAGGTGAGGCCGCCATCCACCATGATGACTTGGCCGGTGGAGTAGGGCAGATCGCCGCGGGCCAGCATGGCCACGGCGCGGCCAACGTCTTGCGGCGTGCCCCAGCGGGCTTGTACGCAAAGTCCGTCGGCGATTAGGCGGTCGTATTTCTCTTTTACCCCGGCGGTCATGTCGGTGGCCGTCACCCCTGGACGCACTTCATAGACGGGAATCTCGTGCTCGCCCAGCCGGGTGGCCCACAACTGGGTGGCCATGTACAAACCGGCCTTGGAGATACAGTATTCGCCACGATTGATGGACGCGACGGTAGCGGAGATGGAGGAGACGTTCACTATGGCACCGCGCCAATCGGCCACGGCCTGTTGCTGTTCAATCATCCAGTGCGCGACTGTTTGGGTGAGGAAGTAAGGGCCTTGCAAGTTGGTCTTTACAACCCATTCGAAGCTTTCCTCCGTGGCATCCAGTAGATCGTTGCGTTGGCGGGGTGCCACACCGGCGTTATTGACCAGTAGATGTAAACGACCGAAATGGGCCCGGACACCAGCCACCAAATCGGCGCGTGCAGCACTATCGGCAACGTCACAGGGGGCGTACCACACCTCTGCGCCCAGGCCCCGCAAGTCGTCAAGGACCTCTTGGACCGCTGCGGCGGGGCGCATGCCGCATAGCGCCAAGTCAAAGTCTTCGCGCGCCAAGGCCTCGGCTATCCCGCGGCCAATACCACGCGTGCCACCGGTTATCAGTGCGACCCGCTTCATGTCGGTAATTCCGGCACATCCATCCATGCGCGCTTTTTCCATGACTGCATGCCCAAGTCCGCTAATTGCACGCCCTTGGCCCCTTCGCGCAAGGAATAGGCCCACGGTTCATCCAGCGCCACGTGACGGATAAATTCTTCCCACTGAATCTTGAATGCGTTGTCGTAGACTAGGTTGTTCGGGACCTGCTGCCAGTTTTCATGGAAGTCGATGGGTTGCGGAATGTCGGGGTTCCAGACCGGCTTCGGCGTGGTACCGGCGTCTTGGGTCCAGGCCTCACGTAAACCGGCCACGGCCGAACCTTTTTCGCCGTCGACTTGGATCGTCAATAAATCGTCGCGACGCACGCGGGTACACCACGAGCTATTAAACTGGGCTACCGTGCCGTCGACTAGCTTGAATATAGCGTAGGCCGAGTCATCGGCGGTACAATCAAATACCGTTCCATCTTCATGGCGGCGTTGGGGCAGGTCGGTCTGACCGTACGCGACCAGGCTGGCGATCGGGCCGAAAAGGTTGTCGATCACGTAGCGCCAGTGGCAAAACATGTCCACCATGATGCCGCCACCGTCCTGTTGGCGGTAATTCCAACTAGGGCGTTGCGCGGGCCGGTCGTAGTCGAGCCCGGTAAACACCCAGTAGCCGAATTCGCCACGTACCGACAAGATGCGCCCAAAGAAGCCAAGTTCCTTCAGCATGCGCAGTTTGCGCAGGCCCGGCAACCACAGCTTGTCCTGGACCACGCCGTTCTTCAGTCCGGCGGCTTCGACCTTGGTGGCCAAGTCTAATGCGTCTTGCGTGTTGACGGCGGTGGGTTTTTCGCAATAGATCGCCTTGCCGGCCTTCACGGCCATTTCCACAAAAGGCGCGCGTTGCAAGGTGCCCGAGGCATCAAAAAAGATATCATAGTCGCCGTGTTTCCCATCCAGTACCCCTTGCAGGTCGTTGGAATAAGCGAACGGTTTGCCAATGGCGCGACGGCCGAAAATTTCGGCGCGTTCCCGTAATTTCGATTCGCTGCGGCCTGTCAAGATCGGGTCGGGCATCAGGGTGAGGTCGCCGTCAACTTTGATGCCGCCCTGCTCTATGATCGCGCTGATGGAGCGGTCCAGATGCTGGTTGGTGCCCATACGTCCGGTTACCCCGTTCAAGATAATGCCTATGCGTCGTGTTTCCATATTTATCGGCTCCTATGCTTTGGGTGTGCTGAATAGTACTGAAGAATCTCTACTTGCCTTGCGGTTTTTCGGTACACTGGGGGTATTGCGCATCGGCGGG
>PWVE01000189.1 GCA_003562335.1 PVC group bacterium | reverse complement strand
CCGAAGACGGGCTACGGCGCGACAGGTCGCTCCGCTCAAAATGACAGTAGGCGAGCGTGCGGCTTATCACAGTGTCCAGTACGACCAAGTGTTCGCCAGATCTTTCATCGCAAAAAATCTCCGCGTCAGGCGTGTTATGGTCGAAAAAATCGAATTTCTCTTTCCTCCACTCAAAAGCATTGGCGTTTTCGACACCAATCTGGGGGATTGAAATCCACCACCCTCTTTTCAGCCTCTATTCACGCACCTTTCCAACAGCGCAATCGGCTCCCTGCAACGGGGCTGTTGGGGCTTGCAGCGTACGACACACAGTGGTAGTCTCGGGCATGGAAAGTGAAAGGATGCGCCCTATGAAGACGGCTTTGAGAAATATTATGCTCGCATGGTTAATCACGGGATCAACGGCCATTACCATGGCAAGCGCCCCGCCACCGCATGACCTTTCGTTGCTGGTGATACCCGAGCGGCTCAACATGGTGCAAGCCGGCTTTGAACTGAACCAGCTGCGCCCGCTGGCGTTGGTAACCTATCGGACTCGACGGCCCACCGGCGAAGTGATTCTCCACGGCTGGACCGGACAGGAGTGGATTCCGGTTTCGCTGAGTGATTATGCCACCGGCGATTTCATGGTTCGGAATCCGGTGCGGATCATTCTGGTGGGCGACGAGGCGCTCTTGCCGGGTGAACTGGTCGAGGCCTCGAACTGGGGACCGCTCGTCTTGAATGTGGAGGCCACACGAACCGATGAGTTTTTCAATGCCATGGGATCACTATTCGATTTCTCCAGCCGGGAGTGGCGCCAAATTGCGCAACGCCACAACATGGCGATTGAAGATGTTACGCCCGAGGCCGCCCGCGTGTCGTGGTACGATCAAGCGACCGCCGCACGGCAGCAACCCGAACGACGGCGCGCCCCCACCCCCGAGCGCCGAACGCCTCCCCCGACACGACCGGAACCGGCCCCGGCACCAATGCCGGAGATCGTGCCCGAACCGGAACCCGCGCCCATGCCGCCTGTAACTGAGCCGGACGAGCAACCGGCACCGACACCCGCCCCGCCGCCGCGAATTGCCCCGGAAGCGATATGGGAACCGGTTGAACTCGGTCCGGACGAGTCCACTGCTGATGACACGATTAAGTAGAGCGCCACGCACCGGGTTGGCCCGTATGCGCTGCGGCCTGCGGCGTTGCCTGTTGGTCGTTGGCTTACTTTACTGGGGCGTCACGACAGGTTGCGTGACGGTAGAGAATTTGGACGAGACCGAGCCGCAGCACGCGCCCCTGATGGTGGTGCGTTCCGGGGATTATGCGCTGCTAAGCTGGGATTCCGAGCTGAACCGGGAATACGCCGTGCTCTATACCGACGGTGATCGGCGCTTTGCCGATTGGCACCCGCTCAAAGGCGCTGAGCGCATTCGCGGAACCGGACGGGAAATACGGATCGAAGATCGCCTCCCGGTTGACCGACTCCGGCATTACCGGCTTATGGTGCGGAACTAACGAGTCCAATCAACTCGTCGAGGCGTTCGATAACCTTATCCGCACCGGCCGCGTGCAGATCCCCGGCATTGTACAGCGGGGACGTGATGCCAACAGCAACGGTACCGGCGGCCTTGGCCGCACGCATGTCGTCGGGCACATCGCCGATCATGATGCTTTCCTCCGGCATCGCGCCCAACGCCTGCATCGCTTTGTGAATAGGCTCTGGATGCGGTTTAGGATGGGTCACATCCTGCAGACCTATAATCACGCTGAATGCGGAAAGAAAACCCAAATGCCCCAAAATCTGTTCTGCGCCATTGGACATGCGGGACGTGGCAATGCCCAAGGCACAACGCGCCTGGAAATGGGCCAACATGGTTTCCAGCCCCGGAATAGGCTGTGACAGAGAACAGGCCACCGGCGCAAAGGCCTCGCGATAACAATGCACGAGTTGATCAATACCGGTTTCGCCCATTTCCGGTTGCGCGCGCTGAAACATCTCGCGCAACGGACGGCCGATCATGGCCCGGATATCAGCCGTCAGCATGGCCGACACCCCCACCTGTTCCAAGGCATGATTGAAGGCATGGCTAATTGCACGTGACGCATCAACCAACGTCCCGTCGAAATCAAAAATGAGTGCGCGCACTCCGGTAAACACGGGCCTATTCCTCTTGTTCATACGCAGGCAGCCACTGGTGACCGGCCGCATCGCCCGCGCGCGGCTCAAACACGAGCAAAAGAGGACGCCGGGGAGAGGCCACGGCGTTCAACGGATGACGCACCACCCGTGACAGGTCGGGCCGATACGCCGACACCATGCGCGGGTGGGCCAGGGCATAATCGAAGCGCTGGTAGACCTCTTCCGCTGCATCAAACGCCGTCCAGATTTCACCGTATTCATCCATCGGCCGCAAATCCACCAGATCGCCCTCACCATCGGCCATCACGGTCCGCAACGGAGCGGCACCGACATGATCGTTAAAATCACCCACCACCAGGATATTCAACCGGGGATCTTGCTGCCGGGCACGCCGGATATGATTGCTTAACAGCCGGGCCTCGCTGCGACGCATTTCGGTTTGGCCAGCCGGATGAAACGCCTTGGATTTGAGTTGCGCGACAAACAACCGGAACCGGTAGTTAGGGTTGATGGCTAATTCGGCTTCCAGAAAACCGCGCTTCACAGGCTGTTCCGTTTGGCCGGCCCGATAGCGGTCTCCCACATGCTTTTCAACGCGTTGCAAGGGAAAGCGGCTCAGTAAAGCCAGATGCCGGTCGGAATCTGTTTGCTGCACCAACGCGTGAAACGGATAATCCAGCCCCGCCTGCGCCAGTTGCTCGCGAAAACCGTTGAACACCTCCGGCGGCCCCATTTCCTGCAGGGCCAAAATATCCGGCTGCGCCGCAAGGATAATGGCTAACACAGCTTCCTGCTCCGGTTCCGGCTTCATTTCCGCCGCCTGCCCATCCCCATTGCGGTCGAGATAAGTGAAACCGCCCACGTTATAGCTCATCACGGAAAAAGTAGCGGCGTCCCGCGTTGCCTCGGCCATCGTCGCCGACGGGTCCGATTCATCCGGGGCCCCACAGCCGACAAGGACGACCCACCCCACTGCCAGCCAAACAGGGCCGCACCACCGACGCCGACTATAGTGGGTTCGACTGTATTCCCGCTCTCTTCGGCTGCCGACCTCTGGCATCACGGGCTCTCCTGTATGGAATGGCTAGCTAAAACCGTCAGGCATAATTCTTTTCGATTTTCTCCGCTACGTCGCGGTACCCAATATCCACTGAGTAGATTTCCTTGAAGTAACTGGCTGCTTTGGTTTTATCATCCATGGCCTCGCACACCGTACCCAGCTCGTAAAGGATATCCTTTTTGGTCGCGTCCATGATCTGCAATTCAGAAGCGGCCTTGTCCAACTGCTCGAAGGCAATGTCGTATTGCTGTTTATTCTTGAAGCACAACGCCAGATAATAAAGTGAACGGATACGTCGCTGGGGGTTACGCTGGGCTTGTTGGAACTGTTGAATCGCTTCATTGAGCCGGTCGTTCTCAAACAGCAACACACCGAAATCATACCGGAATTGCAGGTCGTTGGGATACCGTTTCACCCGCTCCTCGGCATCTGCCAACTCAAACGCCTTCCGCTCCGCCTCTTTGGCGGCCACGCCCTCTTCATCGCCGGCTTTCTTGAGCTGTTCAATTTCCTGGTCAAAGGTCTTCAATTTCACCTGCGCCATCGCACGATCCAATTGGGGATCCGCGCCACCGCTAAGTTTTTGTGCCTCTTCCAGCGTTTTCGCCGCCTCATCCATCTGGCCTGCCCGCATATAGAGGTCCGCCAACCCGCGACGGTAGTTAATGTTGTCGGGCTCCTGCTCGATCTTCTTGAGGCTGTCCTGAATTAAGGCCTCCACGTCGCGGTCCGTCTTCACGGCCTTCGCCCCCTGCTCGAGCCGGGTAGCTTCCTCGGTATCCTTGATGATATCGCGGTAGGAACCCGCATCGGTCCAGCCTTTGCTCATCGTGTCCAATGCACTCGCATCCTTGTAGGCCTTCAAGATGGTTTGATCGTTGGGCTTCATCGCCAGCAGGATTTCAAAGACTTCGCGACCTTTGTTGGCTTGATTGTTATCAAGGTATAATTGGCCAAGTCGCTTCAACAGGGCCACGTCTTTGGGGTAATACTCGCGTTCCACCTCCAGGGTTAGCAAAGCCACCTCCGGCATATCCGCCGCCAGGGCCGCACGCACGTGCAGGTCAATAAAGGTCCGGTTCAAGGGGTCACTGCGCAGCAGGTTCTCGGTAATCTTAAGGGCCTTTAACGGATCCTTCTTCAACGCCATGTTCACACCGATCATACCGCCAATACCTGTGATGGATGACATAATATGTGTCAGCTGGCCGCCTTTCTTGGCCTTGAACGTCTTGATTTGTGCCACCCGCAGGAAACGGCGCGCCGACAATAAGCGCGGTTCCAAATCCAGCGCGCTCATCAACATATCCATGGCGTACTGGTTGTTTCCCCGTTCCAACGCTGCAAAACCTTTATCGTGCAAGTCGCGCACTTTACGGTTCACCTGTTCTAGTGTAACTTCAGCCATCGTTTCATTCTCCTTCTCTAATCACCTGCTGGATATGCCAAACACAGAAAATATGTACGCGCAATGGTTGCATTGCACAAGACCTAATTTAATTTTAACCCGTTCACGGCTCTACCGAACCGCTTGGCGTATGGGGGCCCTGCTGGCCTTGTGCGCCTTGACGGCCTGTGCCGGGCGTGGACCGCGCCGGATACCGGGGCACACCGAACGGTACCTTCCATTGTCCCAAGTGGCCCGGGAATATGACCTGGCATGGACGCAGGACGAGGACCACCGGGGCACGTGGACGGGGAATCACGGGCGTGCCGAGTGGCAAGCTGACAGTCGTCGCTTACAGATCAACGGGGTGACGGTCTGGCTACACCAACCCGTGGTGCTGCATCGTGGGCGCCTGATGCTGGCCGTTGTTGACCGGGATACCATTATCGATCCGCTGTTGCGGTCCGGTCCGCACCTGGCCGCCGTCGGCCGGCAACGCGTCATCCTGGATCCCGGCCACGGGGGCCAGGATGCCGGGGCAAGCGGCAACAGCGGGGTAACGGAAAAGGAACTGGTACTCCGACTGAGCGAAAAAGTGGCCCATCGGCTAACCGCAGCGGGAATACTGGTGCAGCTCACGCGAACGGGCGACGAGACCTTGGCCTTGTCCGAGCGTGTGGAACGCGCGCGCGCCGCCAACGGCGACTTGTTCGTCAGCCTGCACCTGAATTCAGCGGCGAATCCCGACGCACGCGGTATTGAAACCTTTGTGCTACCGGCAGCCGGACAGCCCGGCACCGCCGATCCCGGTAACCACTCCGCGCCGGGCACATTGCCCGGCAACGCATTCGACGGGCCCAATCAAGCGTTGGGGTTCTTGATCCATCAGCACCTCATTCAGGCCACCGGCAACACGGATCGCGGTTTGCGCCGGGCCCGTTTTTTCCTTTTGCGCGAGGCGCCTTGTCCGACCGTACTGATTGAGGCGGGTTTCCTGACGCACGCGGCCGAAGAGCAGCAGTTACTGCAGCGCGCCTATCGTCAATGGCT
>PWVE01000051.1 GCA_003562335.1 PVC group bacterium | reverse complement strand
GGACGAGCCGCTACGCTCAAAATGACAGCAGGCGAGCTTGCGGTTTATCACGGTGTCCAGGGCGGCCGGGTGTTCGCCAGTGCTCTCATCGTAAAGAATCCCTCCCCGTAGTCCTCAACCCACTCAGCTACCATCATGCAAGAGGATCGGCTTCGTGAAATCCTCATTCATGCCGTACGGCAAGCGCCAGAGTTTGTCGCCCGCCTGGTTGGTGAACCATAGATGGGATTCGGACATTTCGTCCGCGTGGCCGTCCGCCCAATACGCATAAAAATCCGGATGGGCGTTCATCGGGCGGCGGACGTAGCTGTGGTTACGTTCGCTGTTGACCGTGATCGCACGTTGTTTCTCCCAGTTGGCGCCCTCATCGGTGCTTGTCCACAATTCAACTTCACCGCCGGTGCCCCATTTCTGCGGCCCCGCCCCGATCGGCGCGATAATTTTCCAGGTGCCGTCCTCCTCAATATATATCGAGCCCATGTCGTAGTTATGCCAAGCCGGTGCCACATCGTGAAAGCGCCATTCGTCGCCGGTCCAATGCGCAACCACCCATCTTCGCGGATTACCGGGAGGGCCGGGTTGGTGGTGTTGGCTGGTGATGTAGAGGATCACCGGATTCCCCTGCGCATCGGCATTGACGTCACAGATATAGACCAGTGCATTCTCCTCGCTGTTCTCGTGGCCGGAATAGTCCCGGATACGCGCGGGGTTGTCGTTCTGTGTTAAGGGCGCGGTCAACTCGGTGCCACCAGCGGTGGTCCAGGTTTCCCCTAGGTCGGCGGTTTCCATGTAGTACAGATCGGTACGGCGATCCACATTGCCACCGGGATGACGGTTGAACGCGGTTAACACGCGGTCGCCTTCCTGGTGGCTCGTTTGATAATGCCCCCGGAGCCCGGCCAGTTTCTGCTCGGTATCCCAAGTTACCCCATCGGGGCTGGTGCGGTAGTACAGCTCGCGGCCGCGCGTGTAACGGGTATAGGTGAAAAACAACCCGCGCTCCCCGAACCACCACGGCTGCGGATACGTGAACTCCCAGTTAGGGAAACGGATCCATTGATCGATTTCGTAGGGCTGCTGGCTGCGATAAACCGAACCCGGTCGCCGCTGGCCGCGCCCGCTTACAAAGATCCAGAGATGCCCGTCCGGATCAATGGTCAACGAGCCGTTGTCGTGCGGATCATCCACCGGAGACCGGTCTTCCACCATGACCGGCCGTGCCACTTTGCCCGTTTCATGATCGTAGTAGGACACATGGATCTGCAATGCCCGCTGATCGGCGGCAGGCGTGGCACCCCATGTCAAATAGGTGCGGTTCACGGCCTCGACATAATGCGCCATCGGCACATGATTCGCCGTGTAGGTTCCAAGGCCGCCCGAATATTTTGATCCGAACTGCGACCGCTGTCCCAGATCAAACCAGATGCCGCGAAACCCGTCGGCTTGGGGGGTGTCCACCAGCGTCCCCTCCGAATCCGCCGCCAGCGCACAAACAGGCGCAATCAAAAGGCTAAAAAGTAAAATGTAGTTCTTCATTGGTCTCCTTATGGGGTTTATTTGGTTAGCCGCGCCAGCAGCAGGCACCCAACACCATACCCAAGTCCGCAGGCATGTCATGCGGAAAATGGCCTTTTTTACCCACCGGACAGCGGCGCGACTCGTTTTCAGTCAGAGGGAATCACAAACGGCACTAACGGACACGAGAAGGACCCGCCCGTGCGAATCCGAGCCGGTTGCGCTGTAAGAAGTTGATGGAGTATGTGCTTCGGGGGAGCGTGTGTGGAGGCTGTTGTTGAGTATGAAGGGACTTTGTCATGTCGAGCGTAGCGACCTGTCGCGCCGTAGCCGTCTTCGGCGAACGAGCCGCTACGCTCAAAATGACAGCAGGCGAGCGTGTCGCCCGTTATTGCAAGAAACCGGCCTGCGTGCTACGTTCGCCGGCAATTCGAGAAAAGGAGGATTTAATGGAGGACAAGGTGAACAAACAATCAGTGGTCATTATCGGTGGCGGGCCCGGGGGATACCCGGCCGCATTTTATGCGGCGGACCACGGCATGGAGGTGACCCTGATCGATGCCGAACCAAATCCCGGCGGCGTGTGTGTGTATCGCGGTTGCATCCCGTCGAAAGCCTTGCTCCACGCGGCGCGGGTGATCGAAGAAGCCCGTGAAGCGGATCAAATGGGCCTGCAGTTTGGTGCGCCCAAGATCGATGTCAAAAAACTGCGCGATTGGAAAAACAGCGTAGTGCAACGGTTGACGCAAGGCACCGGCATGCTGCGGGATAAACGCAAAATCAAGGCCATCCAGGGCCAAGCCAAATTTACCGGACCACACACCCTGCAAATCACTAAACCAGACGGTGCCGAAGAAACACTGGAATTTGATCACGCGATCGTGGCGACCGGCTCACGGCCCACCGTGATTCCCGCTTTACAGATCGACTCGCCACGCCTGTGGGACTCAACCAAGGCCCTTGACCTGGAGGAAATCCCCAAAAAACTACTGGTCATCGGCGGCGGTTATATCGGCTTGGAAATGGGTACGGTTTACGCGGCGCTCGGCACCAAAGTGTCGGTGATCGAAATGACCGACGGACTGCTGCCCGGCGCCGACCGCGATCTGGCCAAGGTGCTGGCCAAACGACTGACGGATAAATTTGATTCCATTCAGCTCAATACCAAAGTGCTGGCACTGAAGGAACAAAAGAACGGGATTAAAGTGACAATTGCCGACGCCGACGGCAAGGAATCGAATCAGGTGTTTGACCGGGCCTTGATATCCGTCGGGCGCACCCCCAATACAAAGGACATCGGCCTGGACGCCGCCGGCATTGAATGCAACGAACGCGGTTTTATACCGGTGGACGACCAACGCCGCACCGCCGTACCGCACATCTTTGCGATCGGTGATGTGACCGGCGATCCCATGCTGGCACACAAGGCCAGCCACGAAGGGATCGTCGCCGTTGAAGCCTTGCTCGGCAAGAAGACGGCTTTTGAGCCGCAAGCCATACCCGCCGTGGTCTTCACGGACCCGGAATTGGCCTGGACCGGCTTGTCGGAAAATGAGGCGAAAGCACGAAACATCCCGGTCAAGGTCTCGCGCTTTCCGTGGACCGCGTCCGGCCGGGCCATGTCACTCGAACGCACCGAAGGCGTAACCAAACTCGTCTGCGATCCTGACAGTGGACGGGTATTGGGCGTGGGCATCGTTGGTGTGGGTGCCGGCGAAATGATTGCTGAAGGAACCCTGGCCATCGAAATGGGGGCCACCGCCGAGGACCTGAAACTGACGATCCATGCGCACCCGACGCTTTCAGAGACGGTGATGGAAGCGGGCGAAGCGTTCTATGGCAACGCCATCCACGCCATCAAACGGTAGCGCACCGTTGTGGGCATGATTTCGATTGAGCCACTTCAAGATTATGCCTTGCGACGCTTGCTGCGGAGTCGGCCTTTTTACCGACGCTACCCCTACACGCACCCGGTAAATATACAGGCGGCGGACCGGCATGGGGCGATTGATCGTGCACACCGTTTTTTTTATAACCGTATTCCCAAATGTGCCAACTCGACCGTGATCCAGACGCTGGCCGCCTATCGAAGCGGAACGGAGAATCCGGGCGCGGTCAGAGCCGCAAAACGCGCGTTCACCAAGCCCATGGCCATGCGAAAACGCGATATGGCGGCCTTTGAGCAGGACTACTTCAAGTTCACGTTTGTGCGTAATCCATATACCCGCATCCTGTCGGCGTATCTCGACAAAATGGTGCACCGCGGCTATGCCCGTCGCCGTCGTTACCGTGTGCTGCTGGACGAACGCTTGCCAGCTGACGAGTCGCCGTCACTTGATCGCTTTCTCGATTATCTGGAGGATGGCGGGCTCTATGCCAATGTGCATTGGGCCCCGCAAACCGCGCTTTGGTTGATTCCGCGGACGGCGTTCGATTTCATCGGGCGCTTGGAATCGCTCGACGCCGATCTACCGCATGTCCTGCAACGGATTTTCCCGGACGCGACCGAATCCGGCCCCGAAAAAATTGTGCGGGCAGGCCCCCCGGCAACCGGTGCCAAAGACAAAGTCCGCTCCATGCTAACCCCCCGCCAAATCGACCGTGTATCCGCCCTCTACCGCCAGGACATCAAGGAACTGGGCTACGACTTTATGTAGTGTGTTTGGGGGGAGCACCAGGTCGCTGACGGCTCTTCTCTGTGGCTAACCAGACCGCCATTCCGTAATGATAAAAAAATATCAAAAATGGGTTGCAATACATTTGGTTGGCATGTATAACATCGGAATAGTCAGTCAACTCTCTGCGGGGCAACGGGGTAAAGCGTAGGAAAAATGCAACAAAAGGAGCAAATAATGAGCAACGTAAGTAGACGGCTCCCCCTAGTGGGTGCCGTGAGTGTGATAGGGGGGATGTGGTTGGCGGCCCGACCATGGCCACCGCCGCGTTGTTTCCTGTATTGCCGGCCTGGCTCTACCGAAAAATCAGACGCTCTTGACATCAATTAGCCTAACGCAGATGTCGTCCGCAACCGAATCTGTAGCCGGGCACGCTGGGCCCGGCAGCCGCCCCACCGTATGGAGCTCTTGCTTTGGTGCTATTTTTGACTCGGGATTGACATATTAGTACATATTGTGTATGTACATACACATGAGGACTAATGTTGTGCTGGATGATTTATTGGTACAGGAGGCGGCTGCGGTTACGGGTCTGCGATCAAAGAAGGCGTTGATTCACCGGGCGTTGCAAGTGCTCATTCAAACGGAGCACGAAACACACCAGCGGGCGCGCTATGACCAACGCGTTATGGAACTCCAGCAGCAAACAGCGGGCTTAGCCTTGCGCGAGCGGCCGCATCAGATCGTCCGGCAGGATCGGAGTCGGCGATGATGAAGCGTGTGCTTGATACCAGCGTGGCGTGTGCGTGGTATTTGCCCGAATCATTCGCTGAGTCAGCTCGCGCGTGGCAGCGGAAAATGGTCGAGGGCGAGGTCCAACTGCTGGTTCCTGGGCTGCATGCTTTGGAGTTCGGCAATGTCTTACGAACCTACGTTCGTCGCGGTGAACTGGCGGCCGATCTAGCCAGGGACATTTATACGACACATCTGCAAGCCCCTTTGCAATGGGAGGAGCCCGTTCGCTCTTCACTGCTCGACTTGGCCATGACCTACGAGACCACCACCTATGATGCCGCCTACATTTCCCTGGCACTGCACTACAAAGCACCCTTGCTGACGGCCGAACGGACTACGACCCCCTGGGTGGTCAAATTGGGCAAGCTGGCCGATGTTGTCAGGCCGTGAGCGCCGAGTCCTGGATCATAAAGCCCACGGCACGGTGGCAATCACATTGTGTCCCGGCTTTCCCTCAAAGTGATTGTCACGACGATTTTGCTTGGAGCCGGAGCCGCCTTTGTCGGTCTGACCTTATCGTTCCTGTACGATCTGCCCGGCGGCCCAACCATGGCCACCGCCGCGTTGTTTCCCGTATTGCCGGCCTGGCTCTACCGAAAAATCAGACGAGGCTCTTGCAAAACCTCCGAGGTCGACACGGAGGTCGACCCTCCGGGAAATAACCAGGCCTATTTCGCAGGCTCCCGGAGGGGCAGGCTCCGTCCTGCCCTTATGAATGGGAGGTTTTGC
>PWVE01000040.1 GCA_003562335.1 PVC group bacterium | reverse complement strand
CCTTGGCCCAAGCCGGACTGGGGAAAATGGTGGCAGCGCAGCAAGGCGGTTGCACACGGGGCCACCGCTTACACCAAGGCCTTTTTGGCAAAGGGGCATGCGCTATATCGCGAGCGGCGCACCCGGATTCCGCCACGCCAATCACCGTTGGAAGAGGAGCCTCTGTCGCCCTCAACGTCGACTCCCCCCCCGGCGACCGCGAAGCCGCCATCACCGTTGCGGTTTAATCGGCGCGGGTTGACGATTGGGATTGTCGCGGGCGTGGTGCTGCTGGTCATTGCGCTGTTGCGGCCACGAGATGATACGGAAACAATTGACCAAGTCATTTTTGAACCGGACCCTCCGGCTCCGGCCACACCTGCCCCCCCGCGTCCACGGCCTACGGCCCCTGCCCCGGAAGGGACACTGCCTCTGCTGGACGCGTTACCTCCGCCCTATATCGACCGTGAAGATGCCCGATGAATGTGCCGAATTTGCTTACGGTCGGTCGGCTTTTCATTACGGCGCTTTTCCTGGCCGCTATTGCTTTGGCGGGCCACATGCCGTTCGCAATGAGCGCCGCATTTTTGTTGTTCATCATAGCCAGCATTACGGACTATCTCGATGGGCACCTAGCCCGTAACGTCTATGGCGTCACGTCGTTTGGCCGTTTGATGGATCCGTTGGCGGATAAAGTCATGGTGTGCGCGGCCTTTGTCAGTTTTACCGAGCTGGGGCTGGTGCCAGCCTATATTGTGGTCATTATTGTGGCCCGCGAATTCCTGGTGACGGGTCTGCGCCTGTTGGCCATCGAAAAAGGCCTTTTGATCTCGGCCGGCCGCTGGGGGAAGCACAAGACAATCTGGCAGATCGTGGCGATCATTGTCATTCTGTTGGGACTGGCCGTGCGTCACGATGTCCCAAGCAAAGTGGACCCGGACGGGTGGGTAATTTTCGACACGGCGTTTCAGTACCTCAGCCTGGGCATTGCCATCGCCGTAGCCATCATCACCGTGATTTCCGGCTATCTCTATTTCGCCGAAAACCGTCAGGTGCTAAGTCGGCATTTGTAGAGGCTGGTGCCGATCAGTAAATCGGACGCATGGAAGGGTTTTATCTTCACGCCGGGCGCGTGCCCGCAGCTAGAACAGGTGGGGTTTTGACCTCGCGGGAACCCAGTGATTCGCCACAGACGGTGCACTGATAGTTATGCAGCTCGGCATGTGGCAACACCAATAACAGTTTTTCGCGCACCGGCTGGGCCACGCGACAGCGCGGACAGTACAGTTCACTGGCTCGTAAATCTTCAAATTGGGCAGACATAATGGTCCCATCCTAACAACTTATCCCGGTAAAGCAAGCACCTCTCCACCAGGACAGACGCATCTAAAACAAATACAAGGAAAGGGATTGACTCTCCATTCGGCACCTGACATGCTGCCCATCAGTTCTTTGTCACAAGTGTAATCGATCGGCCAACAAACGGAAGTCCGTGCAAATCGGACGCGGTCGCGCCGCTGTAATCGGTAACGAACCCCATCAGCCACCGGCGGATGCAGTGCAATGCTGCACCAAACGGGAAGGCGGGTAGTAGGTTGGAAACCGTTAGCCAGAAGACGTGTTGGCCCATCACCTCACCGAATCGCTTTCGCCGGAAAAGCCGAAGAGGACAACGGGTGTTTTCCCTTTGGTCCCAAGCGGAGCGTTTCATAATCGCTCCCGCTGAAGGAGCAGAAAGGGAAACATGAATAGAAGTCTAAAGTGTGTTATGCGAAGCGGAGTGGCACTGCTCATCCTACTATTTGCATTTAACGGGCAGGCACAGACCACGGCAGTTTTTGGTAGCGGACCCGACTCCGTATTCCTGGTTATTGAAGAGGCGGCCTTCGGCTCAGCACCCTTTGTCTATGAATACCAATTCACTTCACCCGTCATAAATGAGCCAGAGGATCAGGCCGATCTACTAACCGGATCACAGCTATTGGAGGCGTTGGTGATCGCCAATCCGGTCACGCTGGACGGTGACGAGCATGCTTGGACTGCCACTGATTTCAGTTTTCTTACCGAACTTTCATTGGTGATCAATGGTGGCACCCCAACGACGGTTACAGCCGATTTTTTTGTGGCCGAAACGTCCTGGTTCCAGTGGATTGCCGGCGGCTATTCTGACACAAATTTTGACGGTATGGCTCCCTTTACGTCCAATCCTTCAGACGTATGGACGGCTGGCATGGGCCTTGGTTTTAGCTATTTGACTCCGGGGTCGGCACTTGGTCTAACGTTTAGCCAATACGATGAAAATTTTGATCCGCTCGGCGGTCCGCCAACAGTGATCCCCGAACCCTCAGTTCTCTTGATGCTGGTATTTGGCGCATGCGGATTACTAAGTAAGCGGTATTGCGAACGTCGTCGTGCTAAACACGCATTCCGATAGCACCCGGTTAGCCTGCGGTCCGCCCGACTGTGGGGTCAAAAGCTATGGAAAGAGATTGCACAGAGAAAAGTGAGAAACCTTTACGTTTCGATGAGTATGGATTCACGTTGGTTGAATTAATGGCCGTCATCGGCATTTTGAGCTTGCTCATTATGTTGGCACTGGGACCCGTACGGGGTGCATTTCAATCCGCCTCGCTCGCGGTATCGGCTAACAATATCCGGCAATTGTCTGCTGGGTCGATGACCTATCTTGGTGACAATGAGTTCCGGTTTTGGCGTTATCGCGAGGTGGTTCAACCCGAGGACGGTCAGGAAGCTGGTGTGCGCTGGTGGTTCGGATTCGAAACGCTATCCAGTTTGCGTGCGGCGGAAGGTGAGCGCCAGTTTGACCCGGATCTCGGGCCGCTAGCGGGCTATGTCCCGGCAGGTCTCAGCCCCGATCCTTCATTTGGGCAGGCCGGTCGCGCCTTCAAACCCAAATACCGCTTTGGTTATATAGGTATCGGCTACAACGTGCTGCTGGCTGATCACGATGGCCACGCGCAACGTGGCTGGATGGGTCGCGGTGATCCTGCCCGCTTACACCAACTGAACGATCCGGAGCAAACGGTTATTTTTGCGACCTCTGCCCAGGTTAATAACTTTCAGCGACCTGCCACGCCGCGTCGACCCATGATTGAGGAGTTTTACGGAATCGATGACCAGGAAAAAACGGTGCATTTTCGCCACAATGGTCGCGCCATGGTGGCGTTTGCCAACGGTGCCTCCGGCTTGTTGGAGATGCACCCGGACACGCTCGACCAGCGTGCACCTGATGCACAAATCGGCAGGTTCGCCCCACGCGGCAACGCGCGCTACCTGAGGTAAATTCTTCTGCCACTTGCAAAACCCCGTTTCACAAGTGGAGTATACAGGTTTCAGGTGTCAGTGTTCATTCCTGAAACCGGCGCTTGCAGGGGGTTGCAAGCACCTCTCCTTGTAAAGTACCCCTTACCCCAACCCGATAATCTGCTCGAAGTCTACTTGATTGGCGGTGAGCACGTAGGTGACGGGCAGGTTGGCGGTCTCGTCGTGCACATGCCGGTAATAAGCGGCATAGGCAGCGATCGATTCTTCGGGGTCAGGGGCGCGCAGCCCCAAGAAAACCAAGGCCGCATCGTGTGACGACTTGCGGATGACGTCGAACGGGTGGTCCGCACCTTCCGCCACAATCAATTCAACTTCCACCTCCAAGCGCTGGCGTTCGACATGTTCCCGAATATGCTGCTCGATCTCGGTCTGGTCCATGTCGGCCGCCACGATACGCCGCAGTCGCAGTTGTGCCGTGGCCCAGTTTTCGTCCCGTTTTAACAGATGCGCCAGTATCAACATGAGCCCGATGTTGGTTTGTTGGCCGCTCCACCAGATATCGATAAACAAATCTTCGTCTGGCTTGAGGTGAACCTCATTCCCCTCCCCTTCCGGCTCGCGCACGAGGATGAGGTTACGATCCATCTGGTACACCGCTCGCACGAGCTGGGCGTATTGTTCGCTGGCCTCTTCAGCGGCACTGTCGCCCATCAAAATGGTGTTGGGCCGGATCGGGCCGTAGCCATACGCCTTCACCAGGGCCTCAGCACCTTTGTAAAAATCGTCGTCCCGCATGACTTTCACCAAGCTGTCGATCCCGCGCTTATCCAAGTAGTCTTCAATGCTGTGCCGCAAGGCGCGGATGCGCTCGGTGACCCACTGATCCCCGGAGACCAGCGCCGCCACCGTCATCCCGCTGGCGCTGCGGACGAAGGCATGTGCCATCTCAATCAGGTACCAACGGGACTGCGGGGCACCGCTGAGGACCAGAATGTTGGGGCGCCATGTGCGTTCGTCGGCACGGCGACGTGCCAGACGTTGAATGGCGAAGCGCGAGACGAGCATCAATATCCCGTACCGCATGTCGCCCCACTGCGCCCGCAGGCGTCGGCGTTTTACGCCGGCATAGATCAGGCCGATCAAGAATAAGGCGATAAAGGTGGCACCGGCGTTGATCATGATCATGGTCGCAAAACACGCCACGCCGCCCAGTAACGACCAGCTGGGATGAACACGGAAGCGCGGACGCCAGGAGGGGCTGTCGATCAACCCCTCCAGTCCGGCTGAAAAATTGATCAGTCCGTAGGACGTGAGGAAGAACATGGAGAGCACCGGTGCGATTAGGTTCAGGTCGCCCAGCATGATCGCGACCAACGCGACGACGAAGGTCAGGACCGTGGCGATGCGCGGATCGTTTTTGCGGCCGAAGCCGCGCCCGACAATACGCGGCATCACGCGGTCACGACTGAGCGCCTGCAAGGTACGCGGTGCACCCAGCAGCGCGCCCAATGCACTGGACAAGGTGGCGGCCCATACGCCGAACAGTATCAGGATACCCCAGCGCGCCACCGCGCGGATCACTAACGGATCGGCAATCAGGCGTTCACGGTCGGGCACATAGTGCATCAGCACCAGCGGGATAGCCATATACACCAAGTATCCGACGCCCACGGCCGCGAGTGTTCCGCGCGGCAGTGATTTGGCCGAATCTTTCAAGTCGCCCGACATCGCCAAGCCCGCTTCTATGCCGGTCACAGCCGGGAAAAACACCGCGAATACGACCCAAAACGGCACATCGGCCGTCAAGTCCACAGCTGTTTCCGGGATTTCGCGCGCCACGGGACCGCCCATGAAGAACGAGACCAGTGAGGCCATAATAACGGTGAGGATCAGCAGTTGTGTTTTCAAAGCCCAATCTGCTGACACCACCGCTAACAGGGTCAGGACCAGCAGTGTGATGACGGCGATCAATCGAATTTCAGTAATCGCGAAGGGCAAGGCCTCGATCCACGACGACACATCAACCGATCCGGCTAACGCTTCCGCAAAACCGGTGATATAGAACGCCACACCCACCGACTGCGCGAGAAACAGCGGGAACCCGATGGCCGTACCAATTTCGATACCCAGCGATCGGGAAATGATAAAATACGCGCCGCCCCCGCCCACGGGCATATTGGTGGCCGTCGCCGATAAGGAGAGCGCAGTCAGAAAAGTAATGGCGGTGGCCATAGTGACGATCAGTAGGGTTTGTGCCAAACCGACTTGGCCCAACACCCAGCCGAACCGCAAATACATGATCACCCCCAATATCGTCAGGATACTGGGGGTAAAGACCCCTTTGAAGGCGCCGAAGGCATATCCCCCGCTGGCCGGGGCGCTTTCTGTTGTTGGATCGCTCATATGTTAACGCAGACTCATTCCCGCAAACCAATCTAAGATCGCTGGTTTAGTCGGACTGTTACCCTAATCGGACGCCAATGGCAATTAACACTTGCCTTCACTCCTCATCTGGTATTAGGTGGCAGTGTTACGTTTATTAATTACGTAACACGCCTGCGTGCTGATCTTCGCGGGGAGTGTGATAGTTCAACAAAAACAATATTGAAGGGAGACACAATAATGAAGAAAACAGGTTTGAGTATTATCGCCGCCACACTGTTGGCCGGTTCCACCTGGGCGCATCACGCCATGGAGTACATTGAATTGGAGTCCTACCAGACCAATCGCCGGGGCGAATCGCTGATTTATCTTCAGTACGATTATATGGTCCCGGACGGCGATGAACCGGGCTTGGATCGCTGGGAAATCACGCCGGGCTGGGCGTACGGCTTAACGGACAAATTGATGTTTGATATACATACCCACTTTGCCCGCTTCCGAAATGAACATATCGTGGAAGCAGAACAGGAACGCTTTGAACCGCACGGCCCTTCCCCGTTCTTTGAGGCGGTGAGCGCTTCCCTGCTCTACCGCTTCACCGATGCCGGGCCCTATCACGTGGCGGTTAGCACGGACGTGGAGGTCCCCTTGCCCGACGCCCGCGATCTGCTGGGCGATGACGACTTGATCTATAGCGGTACACTCATCCTGGGATGGGAATTCGCTTCGCACGCCAATGTGGTGCTCAATGTGGGGATGGAAACGGACGGCAGCGATCACGAAGGGTTTTGGGGTATCGGTGCCAAGACCCCGCTGGCGGCTGATCCGCATGGCGTGGCAGGCGGCATTGAAATCCTCGGGGATTTCGACGGTGACGAATGGAAAGTCATTCCGGGCGTTTACCTGCCATTGGGCAACGAAATCCAATGGAAAACAGGCTTTTCTTTTGGTCAGGAGAAGAGCGATGGCCGTTGGGTGAGTACCCGCAGCTTTACCGCCGCTATCATGGTGCCCTTCTAAGCCATGCGTTGTTTACCCATTATCGCGCTGCTCCTCGGCATGTTCAGTGCCGGGGCGCACGCGCACGATTGGTGGATTCATGCCCATCCGGTACACCCCGCCCCCGGCAGCGAGGTGCGCCTTGCCATTGGCGGCGGGCATTCGTTCCCCGAAAGCGAAGAATTACTCGCTGCCCGTTTGCTGGCGCAGACCGTGCTCACGGGGCCGGATACGGAGGTTCCTTTGGACTTCGCAGCCGACAATAAACAGCATGTCGCCGCTTACACATTGCAACGAAAAGGCGTTTATCGCGCTGATTTCCATGTACAGCGGCCCGGTGATGAGGCACCTTTGATTGCCGGGCGCGCCTTGGTCGTTGCGGGTGCGGCGGACGACCCGGCAGCGTATGCCGCAAATGACGGTTTGGAAATCGTGCCGTTGAAGCCGGTCTCCGACTGGCGCGCTGGCGGCGAGGTGCCGCTGGAAGTGCGTTCAGACGGCGAGGTGGTTGCGTCCATGATTCGTCTGGAACGGGCGACCGGACGCCCGGTCCGTATGCGATCGGCACCCGGCCGACCGGCGGTGTTCAGGCACTGGCAGGCGGGACCGAGCTTGTTTATAACGGAATACCGGGGGCAGACAGCGACATTGACCGTGTGGACGGAGGAGTAATCACGTATGCGATATATACATGTGTTGGTACTACTTTTATGGGGTACCTCTGACGCCCTCGTGTTCGGCCACGCGGCGATGGGCCGCATTGAGGAAGGGGCCGTGGGCGTCCGCTTTTTCTATGAGGGTGGTGCACCCATGCGTAGTGCCGAGGTTGCGGTGCGCGCACCGGCTGCGGATGAGGAACGCATTATAGAGGGGCTGACAGATCGTAATGGGTGTTTTGCTTTCGTTCCGGACCAAGTTGGCGAATGGCGGGTCGAGGCCAATGACGGTATGGGACATCGAGTCCAGCTTCGCATCGAAGTGGATGCTGCTGGTGTGCCGGTGGCGACGGCATCGACGGCGCACGGCCATCATATTGCGCCGTGGGTTGTGGCCATCGCGGTCTTGTTCGGGCTGTTCGGTATCTGGGCGCTCTGGATCCGTCGGCCTCCGACGACAACGGAAGCCGAGCGCCGGTAATGCACGTTTCCGAAGGGATTATCGCCCCCGCGCTGCTGGGTGGCAGCTGGCTGGCCACCATGGCCGGTCTCGTGTACGGGATGCGACGTACCGGACCAGCGAAAATCCCGCGCGTTGCGCTGTTGAGCGCCGCTTTCTTTGTCGTTACATTCGTCCGCATACCGCTGGGGCCCGCGCACATGCATTTGGTGGCTACTGGCTTGATCGGTATCCTCCTGGGCTGGAGCGCTTTTCCCGCGCTCTTTGTGGCGCTGCTGCTGCAGGCTATCCTCTTTCAGTATGGCGGCTTAGCGGTGTTAGGCGTAAATACATTAATAATGGCCCTCCCGGCCGTGACCGTGCACTATGGATTCCGACTAGGTGTGCGGAGGGGCACCCACGCCCGCGTCATGTGGTTAGCCGGCCTGGCTGGCGCACTGGCGGTGATCGGCAATGTCCTGTTGATGGCCGGCTTTCTCGTCGGATCCGACCCGGCCTTCGCTGCGCCAGCGCTTGGTGTACTGATTGCCCACCTTCCTTTGATCGTGGTGGAAGGCGTGGTCACCGCACTGGCGGTGTCTTTTCTGTATAAAGCCCGACCGGACCTTTTGCCCCATATGGAAATGGTTTCATGAAGAGCGTTTCACACGATGCCTTGGTGGTGCTTGATCCGCGTGCACGCATCCTGTGTGCGGCGGGGTGCTGCATGGCTACGGCACTGGCCACACAGCCCGTCGCAGTGATTCCGGCCCTGTGTTTTCCCTTGATTGTCGGCGTCATCTTTCGCTTTCCTTTTCGGCGCTTGAGCTGGATGGCAGTGCGCTTGAATGGTATTTTTATATTGATGGCCTTGACGACGCTCCCGTTTGTGGATGGTCCCGCTTGGCGCAGTGTAGGCCCGCTGACCATTACGTCTCCGGGCGCACACTTAATGGGGGTGATGATCCTGAAAGGCAATGCGTTGGTGTTGAGTTGTGCCGTATTTCTATCCACGATGGAGTCGGCCTCATTGGGCCACGCGCTGAGTCGACTCCGTGTCCCGACTGCATTCGTACAATTGCTGATGTCGGTTATCCGCTATATCGATGTACTGCTGGAAGAACATGCCCGTATACGGCTAGCCATGCGTGCGCGCGGATTTTGCCCGCAGTTTAACGTGTTGACCCTGCGCACACACGCGGTCGCCGTCGGTGCGTTGTTTTTGCGAAGTCTGGACCGGGCCGAACAGGTAGCGGATGCCATGAAGTGTCGCGGCCATCACGGCACTTATGCCGCCACGCGCACGTTACATTGGCGCACAGCGGATTCCGTGTGGATCGGCACGGCACTGAGCGTGATCATGGTCATGTTTTGGTTGGGATGGAGCGTATGAGTAGCACCGTAATCGAGTTGAACAAAGTCACGTTTGGCTATCACGCCGATCGACCGGTCTTGCAGGAGCTGGATTGGGTCGTGCCCGCCGGGGCGCGGGTGGGGATCGTCGGGGCGAACGCCACAGGAAAATCCACGCTGCTCCATATTTGCATGGGCTTGCGGCGCGTGCAGTCCGGGGACGTCGTGGTATATGGTCAGCGGCGGGTGACCGAGCGCGACTTCCGTGAAGTGCGGGCGCGCATGGGACTGTTGTTTCAGGACAGCGACAACCAACTATTCTGTCCGACGGTACTGGATGATGTAGCGTTTGGTCCCCTGCACTTGGGGGCCACGCCTGCCGCCGCACAGACCGCTGCGCGCGAGGCGCTGAAAACCGTGGGGCTACCCGGCTACGAGGAACGCATTACCAGTCGATTATCCGCAGGTGAAAAAAAATGCGTGGCGCTGGCAACCAATCTGGCCATGCAGCCCGACACGCTCTTGCTCGACGAGCCGACCAGCTTCCTTGACGAGCCCTCGCGCGCCCGGCTGCTCGATGTGCTGGCCCGCCTGTCGGTGACGCTAGTCATGGTTTCGCATGACCACGAATTCATGAAGGCTCTGACCACCACGCGCTACTGTTTGCGCGACGGGAGGCTAGTCACGGACGGATGATAAGATAGCACCCTTTGTGGAACGACTTACAAATCTGAAATTGGCGATTTGGGGGTCTTAGAAGCTCTTTTTGGTGGTGTTTTAGGGCTGTAAGGGGTATATATCGAAACTGTAGAACGCGCGGTTCAAGAGGAACAGTTAGAGCTTTGCCGAGACATCTCCGAATCGCGCCAGCCACCGTCGCGTTGGGAACGGATTCGAAAGCCACGCGGCGTTGTTGCCACCGAAGAAAGAAACCACGGATCGCACGGATTTCACGGATATAAAGATAGATGTCACTAGCCGGGCCGCCATACCTGAGCACCCCTTTCGTGTGCGTTAGTGATTTTGGTGGTTACCCTCTTTTCAAATAAGTTGCTTTCCCCTTTGCCCCCGCCGTGCCCGCTCTGGTCATCGGATTTTTTTGTTGCTCACGGAGCCACGGAGCGCACAAAGAAAAACTCCGTGCATCCCATTGTTGAACTCAGGAAAGGCGACAGCAGGCGAGCTTGCGGTTTATCACGATGTCCAGGGCGACCGCGTGTTCGCCAGCGCTCTCATCGTTAAGTATCCCTGCGTCACGCGCGTTGTGGTCGAAAAATCCGCGTTTCCCCTTCCTCCATTCAAAAACATTGGGGGTTTCGAATCCAATCTGGGGGGATCAAATTCACCACCCTCTTTTCAGCCTCTACTCACGCACCTTTCCAACAGCGCAATCGGCTCACAAAACAGGCCTGTTCACGGCGTTAGAATTCAGATTGCCCGCCTTCGGCATTATTGGTTTACTGTCGACATGCTTTTTCAAGCGATATACCGAACCAAACACAGGGGGAATACACTATGCAGGGTTATCTAGGAATTGATGCGGGGACTCAGGGATTATCGGTCACCTTTACAGACGAGCAGATGCAGGTGATCGCCACGGGGGACGGTCATTATGACATGGTTCCCGGTTTGGCGGATGGGGAATACGAACAACGCCCGGCCGACTGGGAAAGGGCGTTGAGCGCCGCCATGCAGGATCTCCGCGAACAGCTCGACACGAAAGCGCCCGGCTGGGCCGTGCAGGCGATCGGGATTTCCGGCCAGATGCATGGCGAAGTGATGGTCGACGAAAACGACCAGCCACTTGGCCCTGCCCGGCTCTGGTGCGATGCCCGCAACGAGGAGGAAGGGCAGGAATTAACCGCATTGCTGGGAATCAAAATGCCCAAACGGCTTACCGCCACTCGTTGGCTGTGGACCTTGCGCCAGCGTGCGGACCAAGCAGCGCGGGTTGCTTTTTTGACAACGCCCGGCGGTTGGTTGGCCTATCGGCTGACCGGCCAACGGTGTTTGGGCATTGGTGACGCGTCGGGCATGTTTCCGGTAGACCAAAAGAGCGGCACCTACGATCAAGATCGATTGGAGAAATACGAGCGTCACGTGGCGGACTTAGGCGGTCCCCCATTATCCCAGTTGTTGCCGCGCGTTTGCAAGGCGGGCGAGGACGCGGGCGTTTTGAATGCCAACGGCGCAACGCTCACCGGTTTACCGGAAGGGATACCAGTGGCACCAGCGGAAGGCGATCAACCCGCCGCGATGGCCGGTTCTTTGATCGGAGAATCCGGTGTGGTGTCCATTAGCCTCGGAACCAGTGTATGTGCCAACGCGGTGGGTGACCATGCGTTCGAGGGGGTACATCCCGGTATTGATCATTTTTGCGCGGCTGACGGTAAACCGATCAATATGGTCTGCCTGCGTAACGGAACCACCTACATGAACCTCGTGGTCGATATGTTCGCCGGGGTGCTGGACGGCAAGTCCAAGTCCGGTTTTAAAACCGTGATTCCACAAGTCTTGGCCGCCGCCCCGGACTGCGGAGGCATTCTGGCGCTGCCCTTTGTCGATGACGAGCCCGGCGTTCAGGTTAGCCAAGGCGGCACGGCCCTGTTGGTGGGGTTAACCCCCGCCAATGCCACGCCCGGCAATGTGGTCAAAGCCGCACTGCTGGCAACACTGTTCAACTTGCGGTTGGGTATGGACGAATTAAGTCGCCAAAACTTCCCGCGCTTGGAACTGGTATTGTCAGGCGGCCTCGTCCGTGACCCGGAACTGGGCCAGATTGTGGCGGACGTGCTGAACGCCCCGGCGGTGATTCTGGACAGTGCCACCGAAGGTTCCGGCTGGGGGGCGACCTTGCTGGGTTGTTACCGCCACCAGCGTATGTCTGGAGAATCAACAACGTGGGGCGCGTTTGTAAAGCAGCAAAGCAGCGGTGCCGCCGCACAACGATTCGAACCCAATGCCAATCAAACCGCCGAATACGATCACGTGTTCGAAAGCTATCGACGCTTGCTGCACACGCAAGGCGCACTGGGACACGCCGTACGCGGATCCTAGCGCAAAGGAGACACGATGAAGCTCTTAGTCGGTGGATCATCCGGTTTGGTGGGCTCAGCCCTGTGCCGTGCGTTGAAGCGGCGCGGCGATGATGTCGTTGTCCTGCGACGCGACGCGGCCGATAACGATAGGACCATGAGCTGGGATGCGCAAACTTTCGAACTGAACGAGGCCGCACGATTGTCCGACATCGATGGTGTTATTCATTTGGGCGGCGAATCGATATTGGGACGCTGGACCACCTCCAAGAAAGCGCGTATTAGGGCAAGCCGTGTCGACAGTACTTGCCAATTAGCCCGGCAGATGGCGGAAGCGGTTACCCCCCCACCCTTCTTCCTTACGGCCTCGGCAATCGGCTACTATGGGCCACGCGGCGACGAAGAACTGACGGAGGATTCGCGGGCCGGTGCAGGCTTTCTGGCCGATGTGTGTCAGGCGTGGGAGCAAGCCGCCACACCCGTTCAAGCGGTGGGTACGCGCGTGGTGCACTTGCGATTCGGGATGCTGCTGGCCGCGCATGGTGGCGCACTCAAGACCATGCGGACACCGTTCCAATGGGGGCTGGGCGGTAAAATAGGAACGGGCGCGCAATACATGAGCTGGGCGACCTTGACGGATGCCGTACGCGCGATCCTGTTCACGTTGGATACGGCCGAGCTGGCTGGACCGGTAAATGTGGTGGCGCCCAATCCGTGTACCAACCTCGATTTCACCAAGGCGCTGGGCCGTGTGCTGCACCGCCCGACTTTTGCTACGGTCCCGGCTCCGCTCGCGCGGCTGGCGATGGGTGAAATGGCGGAGGCCTTGTTGCTGAGCAGTCAACGGGTCATTCCGCACCGACTGCAGCAGGCCGGCTTTACTTTTGACCACGCCCAACTTGAGCCTGCGCTGGCTGACATGCTTCAATCCGCATCATCGTAAAGCAACGCATCTTTGCGTTCCGCCTCAAATGAAGTTAGTGGCTCTTGCCAAGAGGCGATGATCTCAGCGGGCGTAGCACCTTGCTGCAACAATAGGCGGACCTGATCGGTACCCATCAATAAATCAAACCACCGGATATTGGTCGGCCCGTTTTCCGCAAATAACCCGCCCGGCAACTCCTGATGCAGCTCGTACAGCAACGTTATCGCTGCGGCAATGGGACGGCACCGTGCGGGATCCGCTATTTGTAATCTGAGCTGTGTGTCCACGCCTGGCACCCTCTGAAATTCAATGCCGGACAACGCGTATGCCTTCAGCCGGTCCACAATGGCAGGTATATTGACGTTGGCTGCCTGGCAAACGGTAAACGCATTGGCTGTTGTGCGTGCGCATTCAAACTGACGGCACGCTTCGGTGAATACCATAATGGGAAAACCGTGTGCACAGGTCAGCGAGCGGATCGCAGGTGATGGCGGCACCCATTGGGGCCAAATCGTGGACGGGTCCATACCCCGTCGATAGCCCGCGGCGGGAACAACATGCCAATCCAGCGGGCCATCGCATTGCTGGACATACCACCTCGTCGCCTCGCCCGGTGTCATGCCGTAAACAAAAGGAACGGAACCCGGACAAATCGTATGCTTGTAATGTTCGTCGGCCACTGGTCCATCAACCGTTGGCGCCCAAGGTACGGCCCGATCGGTAACAATCACCTGCCAGCCGTGTGTCTGCGCTGCGCGCAGTAGCTCGAATAACGTATGTAAATACGTATAGCAGCGCACCCCCAGATCCTGCAGATCGAAAATGACCGTGTCGATTTCCGCTGCCATCGCTGGCCAAGCCGTGTCTGCCCCGTACAGCGACCAGACCGGTATATCCCACTGCGGATGGCGTTCATGCGCGACCGGTTCGCCGGCAGCAACCTGACCTTGAAAACCATGTTCCGGTCCCATCAAGCCACGCAACCCGGAACCGATGCACTCCCGCAGGCGATTCGCCGAGTGTCGGCCATCCTCGCACAGACTTGCAGGATGAGCCAGCAACGCCACGCGACGACCCGTGACCAAGTCGACTCGATCGGCCAGTAGCCGCTCCATTCCGCATTGGTACATACTAGCGTTCCAGCATCCAACCGGCATCATGTACCGATCGGCGGGGCTCCGAAAACCCTGTGGGGATCGAAGTAGATCCCGGTGCGGTGGACTCCACCGTGGGCGGCGAAGTCCAGTCTGCTCCGCCGGACCAGTCAGCGGACCAATCACCCGAACGAGTGGGCGAGACGGGAGTCCATTCCTGCTGGCCCGTCTGACTGCCCGACCACGCGCGTTGTTCAATATTCCCCCAGTCCGTACCGCCACCAAAGTTGTTCCCGTCATTGCGGCGAATGGACTGATCAGGCCCACCCCACGATTGTGGCGCAGGCTCAGGCATTGTCGGTATATTTGGCTGCGCATAAATCCGGCGCGAAAAATCAGCGGTGGGTCGAAAATCGTTTTCGGTGTCTTGTTCGAGTAGAACCGTACGCCAGGTTCCAGTAGCGTCCTGTGCTGATTGACTTTCGTCGCTTGCGCCACGACTTCCATCCGCTGCACCCGATTCACGCCTTTGTCCATTCTGCTGCCAAGCTGCGTCACGCTGCCTGATATCCTCGTCCAGTGCCGCCGGGTCGCTCAATAAACGGTCAATTTCCCCGTTCGTAAAGCGAATGGATTCACGCGATTCTTCATTGGCCAACCCCACTGGACCAAGGCCAAGAGGCGACTCAAATAGTAAACCGCCCTCACGGGGTCTGGTATCCATCATCAATGCCTGCTGAGCCTCCTCCTCTTCCTCCTCTTCAAGCCTAAGCCGCTCCGCTTCCTGCTCCGCCCGCAAGCGTTGTCGCTGGTCGATATTGTCTGCCAGCCAGCCCCATCCGCTGGGTTCAGCCGATTCCTCTGTATCCTCTCCCCACAACAGCGCCCCTAACTCTTCATTTTCCAGCGTGGGCTGAATCCACATCCGGGTGCGTGGCGCTTGTTCGGGGGGGGGTGGCGGAGGAATGGCCGATAACATGGAGGGATCGAAGGAAAAGGCCGGGCCAACGCTAGATGATCGATCACGCCCGGGATCCACGTCACGCAGGCGCACGCGCTCTTCTTCATCAGGAGCTGTGTCAACCGGGATACTGACTTCGTGCTGGCGCTCATCCCAGCGCGCGTCGTAGCGGACAAATGGCCGTGATCGACGCACCGGGGGCTCATCGGCACGCACCCATCCAGTAGCAGCCAAGCTCAGCGCAATCAAATAAATCCAACGTTGACACACCATGTCTGGAAGCTAATCCAAGCCCGTTGGCACGTCAAGAGCTGGCTTGGATTTTCTGATCATCGAAGCCGATGATCTTATTGATCGCCGCTAGTTTCGACGTTATACTCCGGCCATGACTTGTCGTATCGGAATCATCACGGCGTCGGACCGGGCTCACAGCGGCACCTATGCGGACAAATCCGGACCGGCCATAGAGTCCGCTTTGACGGCCTATTTGAAATCACCTTGGACGCCTGTCTCCCGCTTGATTCCAGATGAACAACCCCTGATTGAAGAGGCACTGCGATCATTGGCGGACGACGAAGGATGCGCCCTAATCGTGACTACCGGCGGCACGGGGCCGGCCGCGCGTGATGTTACGCCTGAGGCGACTGAGGCGGTTTGTGAACGACTGCTACCCGGATTCGGCGAACAAATGCGCGCCGTGTCCTTCCAGCACGTGCCCACCGCCATCCTTTCCCGCCAGACAGCCGGTATCTACGGCCAAACGCTGATCATCAACCTGCCGGGCAAACCCACAGCTATCAAGGAATGCCTCGACGCCATTTTCCCCGCCGTACCCTATTGCCTTGATCTGCTGGGCGGGCCGCGGGTGGAATGCCACACGGACCAAATTCATGTTTTTCGTCCCCCACAACCCACCACAGGAGAAACCCCATGACTACACTGTTTACCCGCATCGTGAACGGCGAAATCCCCTGTCATCGCCTAGCCGAAGATGAGCACTACTTAGCCTTTCTGGATATTCGGCCCATCCGCGCTGGCCACGCCTTGGTGATCACCAAGCAACCGACCGACTATCTGTTCGATCTCGATGACGCGTTACTAGGCGGCCTGCTATGTTTTGCACGGCCGGTCGCCAAGGCGATTGAGCAGGTCGTGCCCTGTCGGCGTATCGGCGTTACCGTGGTCGGATTGGAAGTCCCGCACTGCCACGTGCACTTGATCCCGATCGACGGCATCCACGACATGGACTTCCGGCGGGCACAACCCGCTGACGCCGACGAGTTGGCCCAACTGGCGGACCGCATCCGGGCTGCGCTCTAACCCGCTGTCTCATCCACCACCCACTGTAGGAACGGCAAGTGTCCGTCGGCAATGGGCAAGGCCACGATGCAGGGGCAATCATAGGAATGGAGTTGCTTCACCGCCTGCTCCAAGGCGGTCCACTGCCCCGCGCGCGTTTTGGCCACCACTACGCACTCCGTGCCACGTTCGACGCGCCCTTCCCAACGGTACAAAGAGGTCATGCCGGGGATAATATTCACGCAGGCCGCCAGCCGTTTATCAATCAAGGCGGCACCGATGCGCTCTGCCTCCGCTTGGTCGCCCACGGTCATGTACACCCAGTACACTTGATTATTCGAATCGTTATTGTGCTCGCACATGTTGACAATCCTCCCTAATTTGTTAGCATTCTTCGTTATGGTACCACAATGGATAATCGAAAAGAAGCGGGACGGCCAAGCGCTTAGTCCCGAGGAACTAAAATACTTCATCGAGGGCTATACCCGTGGGGATATTCCCGACTACCAGATGGCCGCCATGGCGATGGCCATCTATTTCCAGGGCATGACCCTCGACGAAACGGCCACCTTGACCGAGCTGATGATGAACTCGGGCGATCTGGTGGATACCTCGTCAATCGAAGCCCCCAAGGTCGACAAGCATTCCACCGGCGGTGTGGGTGACAAGGTTTCCCTACTGCTGGCCCCGCTGATGGCGTGTTGCGGAGCGGCCGTACCCATGATTTCCGGGCGCGGACTCGGCATCACCGGCGGTACGCTGGACAAAATGGAGTCGATCCCCGGCTACCGCGTCGATCTCAGCGACAGCGAGTTTGTCAACGTCATCCAAGCCTGTGGCTGCTCCATGATCGGACAAACCGGCCAACTGGCCCCGGCTGACAAAAAATTATACGCATTGCGCGATGTGACCGGAACCGTTCCTTCTATTCCGCTCATTACCGCCAGCATCATGTCCAAGAAATTGGCGGAGGGTATCGACGGCCTGGTCATGGACGTGAAATGGGGCAAAGGCGCCTTCATGAAGACCTACGAAGATGCCCAGGAATTAGCTAGGACCATCGTGCACGTCGGTACCCGCATGAACAAAGGGATGGCCGCGCTGATTACCGACATGAACCAACCGCTGGGCCGGGCCGCCGGTAACAGCGTGGAGGTGATCGAATCCGTGCAAGCACTACAAGGAAACGGTGCACCGGACTTGATGGAAGTAACCTTGGCCCTGTGCGCCCAGATGCTGCTGCTGGCAAAATTAGCGGATTCGAAAGAAGACGCGATGACCCAATTGCAAAAGCAGATCGATTCCGGCGCGGCGTTTGAACGTTTTAAGCAAATGGTCGAATTACAGGGTGGCGATCCCAAAGCACTGGACGATTTTAGCCGCTTGCCGACGGCCTCCATACAGGAAGCGTATCCGGCCCCGCGTGGCGGAACCGTAACGGCGGTCAGTGCGGAGGCAATCGGGCGCGCCGTTGTTCTGCTGGGCGGGGGGCGCGCCAAGACCGATGACCAAGTTGATCATGCCGTGGGGATCACGGGGTTGTGCAAGGTGGGTGACCCCGTGGAAGCCGACGCCCCGTTATGCACGCTGCACGCCAGTGACCAAGGCAAACTGGCCGAGGCACGAGCCCTGTTGGACGAAGCCTTTACGGTGAGCGACGAGGACGTAACGCCCGAACCGCTGATCAAGGAAGTCATCATCCCCGAATAAGGAGGATTACGTGAATTACGAACTATTGGAGGAGGCGGCAACCTATCTGCAAGGGCTGTGGCCTGATGCAAAACCCACCCACGGTCTCATTCTCGGCTCCGGTTGGAGCGAAGTGGTCGACGCCTTTACGGTAAAAGCAACGGTGGCATACGGCGAAATTCCGGGCATGGGCAAGGCCGGGGTGGTCGGTCATGCCGGTAAGTTGGCCTGGGCGGAGTTGGCCGGGGTGGAAACCTTTATTTTTCAAGGCCGCCGCCACTATTACGAAGGTGTTGGCTGGACCCCGATCGCGATCCCGATTTACACGTTACGAGCGTGCGGTGCCCGGATAGTGGTGCTGACCAATGCCGCCGGTGGCGTGCGCGACGACATGCAGCCTGGCGATTTGATGATTATCACGGATCACATCAATAATTTTGGCACCAACCCGCTGCTCGGCGAACACAATGTGGCGTGGGGACCGCGTTTCCCCGATCAATCCAACGTATACCACCCCGAGGGCATAACCTTGCTGCAACGGGCCGGGGAAGCTGCCGGGGTACCGCTGAGTACCGGCGTCTACTTGGCCTCCACCGGCCCGACCTACGAAACGCCCGCCGAAGTGCGCGCGTACCGGACTTGGGGCGCCGACGCCGTCGGGATGTCTACTGTGCCCGAGGCGATTCTGGCCAACGCGGCGGGTCTCAAAGTGGCCGGCTTATCCTGCATCACTAATCTGGCTGCCGGGATTCAGCAGACGGCCTTGTCCCATGAAGAAGTGACCGATACCACCAAACAAACCATGCCCCGCATGAAAAGCGTACTGACGGCGCTCTGGAAGGAATGGGGCAATGCCCAGTAAATCCCCGCACGAACTGCTTGAGGCCGCCACCGCCGTGGCGGCCAATGCGTATGCCCCCTACTCGCATTTTTGTGTAGGTGCTGCACTTGAAACCACCGATGGCATGATCTTCTCCGGGTGTAATGTAGAGAATGCCTCCTACGGCTTAACCATTTGTGCCGAACGCAACGCTATTTTTGCCATGGTGGCTGCCGGCCAGACTGGCATCGCTCAACTTGCGATTGTGGTCGATAGCGAAAGTGCCGCTTGGCCATATCCCTGTGGTGCGTGCCGTCAAGTGATCAATCAGTTTGCGGAACCGGACTGTCCGATCTATGTCGCGCCCAGCCGCCAACTTGACGCCTTCGAGACCATGACCTTGGGCGAATTGCTCCCGAAATCATTTAAGTTCTAGCCAAAGATATTTGAAATTAATTGGTGGCAATAGGTGTTTGTGAATGTCTCGACGTTCTGGGTGGTACAAGTGTTCAGTGTTCAGTGTTCAGGAGGCCACCGCCTCTCCGACTCGG
>PWVE01000063.1 GCA_003562335.1 PVC group bacterium | reverse complement strand
GGGCACAAGCGGCACACAACAAGCCGCCGCGGGCCGATGAAAATGCCGCCGGACCGCAGGGCGCACCCGACCGCGTCAACGGGGTGTGGCACCCGATACACGTGGTTAGGCGCGGGGCCAAGCCCAGTCCGTGCAGTAACTGCAGCTCCTGCCACGCGCACAGCCCGAGATCCGCGCCTTGCGCCACCAGCGTGTCCAGTCCCTCTTCCAACCAGTTAAAGAGGGCGCGCTGCGGGGCTTGGGCCGGGCTGACGCGACCGGCTAGATCGGACCAGTACGAGGCCAATGCGGCCGCCCGCCAGTCGTGCCGTAAGCCCGCCCGCAACTTGAGCGGTGCACATTCCTTGGCCAGATAAAGGGTCCGGTCCAGTCGATGATAATAAAGCAGTTCGCAGGTATAAAAGAGGTCGTATTGCCCCAGAAACCAACTTTTAGGGCGCAAGGCCCCTTTCAGTATGGTGGCTACCCGCCCGTGGCTCGGTGTCAGCCACGTAACCACCCGCGACGTTTCGCCGCTCGGGGCATAGCGCAAAACAATCGCCGTGGTTTTTTCAATCATGTGTTCCCGGGCGGCGCGGATGGCGGTTTCGCCGCAGGCTCGGACTGAACGGGTTCCAGATCCGTTTGGCGGGTGATCCACTGTTCCAGCTTGTCCAGCAGGGTGGGCCGGTTTTGCGTCGGATCGTCGTCACCGGGATAGACCGCCCCGGCCGATACGACCAGTTGCATGGCTTCCGCCACGGTGATGGGCAAAATGCGCAACGCACTTTTGGGCAGGAAAATCAACATGCCGGAGGTGGGGTTGGGGGTGGTAGGCACAAACACTGCCACCTGCGGGTCATCGCCAACCTCCGGCAGGAATTCCTTGCGCACCTCGTCCGGCATGGCCGAGGTGACAAACGCCATGGAATAGAGCCCTTGGCGCGGATATTCGATCAAGGCGACTTGTTTAAACATCGTTTCGCGCTGGGCAAATACGGTTTCGCTGATGCGGCGGACATGAACATAGATCCGGTTGAACACCGGAATCCGCACCAAAACCCGCTCCGCCAAGGCGTACAGCCGGCGACCAAAAAAACTGCGCACAAAAAAGCCGATCAAAAACAACACGCCCAACACCAGTATCACGGCAATCACTTGACTCAGGGTGAACCAGGCCGTCTTGTCCTGCAGCGAGTGCGGGAACCAATTAAAAATGAGATCGGTCAGTGCCTTGGTGACCCAGAAATTCGCCACCAACCGCACCAGAAAATGTACGATAAATAAGGTGATGGCGATGGGGGCCACCAACACCAAGCCGACCACGATGTTGTTGCGCAGTATTCTGCCGAATTTACGCATCGGAAAGGGGTTCCTGTTGTTCGGTGATCACGGGCAGCTCCTGTGAACGCTCCGCGTTGAGGCGAATATAATGCGCCCACTGATCCGGCACGTCGCGGTCGGCATAAATCGCCTCGACCGGACATTCGGGCACACAGGCGGCACAGTCAATGCACGCCTCTGGGTCGATCCACAGACATTTTTCATCCTCGCGGAACGCGTCCACCGGACAGACCGTAACGCAAATGGTATTCTTGCAGCCAAAACAGGGTTCGGTAATCACATGTGTCATGCCCGAATCGTTGGTCATCGAGGGGCACTTGTCAACTCCCCCTTGTAATGGGCGCGAAAGGGTTTTACAGTGAACGGCATATATTCGTGCAGACCACAGGTAGTGTCAAAAAGGTAAGTAGGTTGACGACTACGGCGACGACTACGGACTACGGAGAGAGATGCTTGAACCCGTCCACCGAAATGGACACAACATAGGAGGACTCAATGAAGAACAACACCTTGCGTTATTGGTTACTGGCCGGCGTAATCAGCACCGGCTACGTGTGGACCAGCCAGGCCCAGCCCGGGAACGAAACTTTGGCGCAACGTATCGAGGCGGCGCATGCCCGGCATCTGGAGCAGATTGAACGCTTGACCGTCGTGGCGGAAATGGAAGGCGGGATGGTCCCTGACATGCAGACCACCAGCCGCTATGTCAAAGTCGAAGAAGACGGGCGGGCCGTGTTGCGCGCCGTGGAACAAGATGACCGTGACGCCATGAACCTGGCCGGCATCCATGACGGCACCCTGCCTGAAATGGTACGGCACGCGAAATCCATCCGTGCCGATCGCCTCGACGGCCGCGCGGTTTTTGTGGTGGAGATCGACGATGCGGAATTTCTCGAATCGCTCGACGACCTGCACATTGAGGATGACTTGGACGAAGACGAGCTGCTCCCCAAACACGCCACAATCTGGTTGGACACATCCGACTACACGCCGCACCAACTGGCCTTTGTTCAGCGTAATCCGCAAGGCGACGAATTGACGTTTGAAATTAAACTGAGCGACTACCAGGTTCATCGCGGCCTGCCCATCGCGCACCGCATGGAAATTGCCATTCAGGGGTTGGACCAGATGATCACCCCGGACGAGCTGGCCCAGGCTCGCCAACAAATGGCCCAAATGGAAGAACAACTGGCCATGCTGCCGGCCGAACAGCGCGCCATGATCCAGCAGCAATTGGCCCCGCAACTGGAACAGCTGGAACAGATGATGACGTCCGGCGGTGCCACCATGCACGTGCGGGTGGTGGACGTGCAAGTGGAATGACACAATCCTTGACCCCCACGGGGATCATTGCTAAAGCTTTCCGCCATCCCTAGTGCGTATTAACCCAACAAGGAGAAAAAAGATGGCGAAGAAAGAACTAATAGGCAACATGATGATCGCGCAGAGCGGCGGTCCCACGGCGGTGATTAACCAAAGCCTGGTGGGCGCCGTGCTCGAGGCCAAGCAACAAAAGCAGATCAAGAAAATCTACGGATCCCTGCACGGCATCAAAGGCATCCTCGAAGAAGATTTGATGGATCTCACCCGCGAATCGGTGAAGACCCTCGAAGCCGTGTCGCAAACCCCCTCGTCCGCGCTCGGGTCCGTGCGCAAAAAGCCCACGGCGGAAGATTGCGCCCGCATCTTTGCCGTGCTGCAAAAATACAACGTGCGCTACTTCTTCTACATCGGCGGCAACGACTCCGCCGAAACCACGCACATCATCAACGAGGAAGCGCGCAAAGCCAAATACGACTTCCGCTGCTTCCATATCTGCAAGACCATTGACAACGATCTGCGCCAGAACGACCACACGCCCGGCTTCGGGTCCGGCGCCAAATTCGTGGCGTCCGCATTCATGGGCGACAACCTCGACAACCGGGCGCTGCCCGGCGTCAAGATCAACGTTGTCATGGGCCGTCACGCCGGCTTCCTCACCGCTGCCTCCGCTCTCGCACGCGTGTACCCGGACGACGGGCCGCACCTGGTCTACCTGCCCGAACGGCCGTTTGCCATGAGCCGGTTCCTGAATGACGTTAAGAAGGTTTACAAAAAGTATGGTCGCTGCGTCGTGGCCGTGTCCGAGGGTATCGCCGACCGTTCCGGCAAGGCCATCGCCAGCTTGTTCATCAAGGAAACCGATTCGCACGGCAACGTGCAGCTCAGCGGTTCCGGCGCGCTCGGCGACCTGCTGGCCGGTGAAATTCGCAACAAGTGCGGGATTTCCCGGGTCCGTGCCGATACCCTGGGCTATCTGCAACGCTCCTTCCCCGGCGTGATTTCCGAAAACGACGCGCGGGAAGCGCGCGAAGTTGGTCGGCTGGCTGTCAAATACGCCGCCACCCAATTCGCCCACGGCAGCGTCGCCATCACCCGTAAACCGGGCAAACGCTATGCCGTCGGGTACAAGCGCGTCCCGCTGAAGAGCGTCGCCAAAGAAACCCGTCACATGCCCGCCAAATTCATCAACAAAGACGGCAACGACGTGACGCAGGCCTTTATCGATTACGCCCGTCCCATAGTCGGCAAACTGCCGCCGATCGGCCGCCTGAAAGGGGTGCCGGTCAAGCAAAAGTGACCCGGCACCGGATAAGCCGTTGTCGCACCTGCTTTTCCAAGGCTTGGAAAAGCAGGTCCGCCGGACTTCCAACGTTTGGGAAAAACCGCGCCCAAAGTTCCAAGGCCTGGAAAACCGGTCCCTGGGCCGTTCCAACGTTTGGAAATGTCTATACCAGCAGGTTCTTGCATATCCTCCCATTCATTAGGGCAGGACGGAGCCTGCCCCTCCGGAAGCCTGCGGAAAACGCTTGTTTATTTTCCGGAGGGGCGACCTCCGTGTCGCCCTTGGAGGTTTTGCAAGAGCCTTCCCGGGCGTTCTGCCATTCGTATTTGCGCCGTGCTTGGTTGATTGCCGCGCTGGCGGTATTGTCCTGCGCCGTTGGGACGCAGTCCGTAGCCGGATCGGAAGCGGACGAGTTGTTGGCGCGCGTGCGGTCTGCGTTGCCGGAGGTGCCGCTACGGATTGAGGCCGAATTGCAAGCCCGCGACCGGCGCGGAACGATTACCCAGGTGGCCCCGGTTGAAATGAAGCTGGATTGGGGCGCGGTGGTGCCGCGCGCCGTCTATACCGTGTTCGACCGCTTCGGTACGCCGCGCGAACGCATGACCGTAGAGTGGCCGGGCAACGGCGATACGCGCGTGGTTTTGGAGCGCGGCGATCCTTTGGAGGAGGTGGCCGATCCGGAGGTGGACGCCACTATCGGCACGTTCGATTTGACATGGGCCGATCTGCAGTTACCGTTTCTATGGTGGCCGAACGGGCGCCGGGTCGGTTCGGAACGTGTGCGCGGGCGGTATTGTCACATTATTGAGATCACCGCCCCGGCAGACGCATTTACCGCTTACGCGGCGGCGCGCTTATGGATCGACCCGGAAACGGCGTTGTTGCTGCAGGCGGATGCGCTTGACGCGCGCGGCCGGGCGGTGCGGCGCGTGCAAATCCGTAGTTTGCGCCAGATTGATGAGCAGTGGATGGTCCAAAATATCGATATTTTCAACCATGCCACGCGTGAGCGCGTGACATTACGTGTACGCGACCTTGACCGGTTGCCGAATGAAAGGAGACCAGAATGAAAAAAGCATTGTTAATGGCGATGTGTGGCGGGTTGCTGCTGGGCTGTGACTACAAGGTGTCGTTGGTTGAGACTGCGAGCGAGCCGATTGATCCTGCCGTGGTGGGGGCGTGGGAGCGCACCAGCGAGGGTGGTAGCGTGGAGCGCTTGCTGATATTGCCCATAAGCGAACAGGAATACCTGGTGGTGTTTCCGGAAGGGGCATCGAACGCCCTGTATGCCCGTGGTCATCTTTGGCGGCACAAGGACATCACCCTCGTTCAATTGGACTGGTTCGGCACGTCCCGGGTCGATTTACCCCAAGACGATCGTACGTTTCAGTACGTCTCGTTCAGCGTTGACGCCGATACCTTGACCTGTCGGTTGCTAAACCCGGAGGTGGTGGACAAGGATATCCGTTCATCCGCCGCCTTGGTCGAGGCCATCATGGAAAACAATGACCATCCGGAGCTCTATCGGCCCAGTATGGTCTTTCAGAAAGTGGACTAACCGCCCGAGACGTACCGAAATCAAAAATATTCTTGCCCGGAAGATCTGCAAAGATCTAGCCAAAGATATTTGAAATTAATTGGTGGCAATAGGTGTTTGTGAATGTCTCGACGTTCTGGGTGGTACAAGTGTTCAGTGTTCAGTGTTCAGGAGGCCACCGCCTCTCCGACTC
>PWVE01000209.1 GCA_003562335.1 PVC group bacterium | reverse complement strand
TTCAAACAGGCAATCCATACTTTGTTGGATCTCGAATGTGGCACCCGTGACTCGAAAATCAAAAGGCAGAACATAGCGTTCTCCAGGCACGAGCGCCTTTACCGCATTGACGAATGCCGAACCTTCCTGATTGACGAAGATGCGGACCGCATCCCCGCCGGGGCTTGGTTGCAGGTCGATCATCCGAATAAAGTTTTCTACCCCGCTTTTTCGACTCCGTGTGTCAGGTTGGATAAACATACCCCAAACATGTTGCGAATCAATTGGCCTGAGCCAGTGACCGTATATCTCATACGCCTCAATTGGACAGCGGTATCCGGAATGCACCTCCATATCGAACCATAACCCGTCCGGATCGGCGGCTACCACGGTGCCCTGGGTGAAAGGGAGCGGGTCCACGTCAAGCTCAAAACCACTGATGGTGATGCCAGAGCAATCAACCAAATTAAAGAGGTTATTGCGGGGGTGGGTGATTAAAAGCGCCCCATTGCCTTCGAAGTAAATATCAGAAACGCTCCTCAAATCGAAATGATAGCTGGCTGTGGGAAAGTGGTCCAAGCGGTAGGACTTGTCCTCGAAAATAACCCGTGATCCCGGTCCTGCCGCAACCGCAGCAGCCACCGCACTGCGGATCGCCGGGCCGTCATCGGTCTCTCCATCACCTACGGCCCCAAAATCAGCAACCCTGGCCACAGAAGGATTCATGCTTAACTGTACCGAGACACTGTGAAATTTGATCGTCTCGCCCGTTGAAAAAATGTGAGCCAGAGCGACCGTATTGAAGGTGTAATCATTGATGATGTCCGCGTCGTCAGCATAGACGACTGTGTCGGCAAACATAACTCCATTCAAGCTGCCACTAAAGATCAAATCGTCCCCGGCGCGGGTAATATTCCATACCAAAGTTGCCAGGGTCGTTCCGACGGTTTCTCCACTGCTGCCTAAATCACCGGAACTGGTAGCAGAAGCAAAGAAATTAATGTGGTTGGGGTCGCCTTCTGTGTCATAGCTAAGGTTCGCATTATTTTTTGAATTATCGGTGCTTCCTCCCGATGGAGCGGAAGTAAGATAACCAGCAATTGGAACATTCCAAGCAGAGCTGGAGCCAAAACCATTGGAAAAACCGAGCCCCATACGGATATCACCATCTCTTGCAACTGGACTTTGCGACGATATCTGGGCGGTCAATCGCAGCGTCTGGCCCTCCTGCAAAACAACATCGTCGAAAAAGCGGTAGGCGGCTACGGGCTGACCGTTGGTGCCATGATTGATCTCAAGGGCACCGTCACCAATGTCAATCGAGGCGCCATTGTGCGCTCTTTTGACCCAATCCCCGCCGTCCTCGGAAAAGTCGTCGGCAAGCACGCCTCCTCGAAAGACCTCCACCGAAACACTGTGATAGTTAATCGTCTCACCCGTTGAATAAAGATGAGCCAAGGCTACCGTATTGAAGGTATAATCGTTGATGATATTTTCCGCGTCGGAATAAACGAAAGTGCTTGAAAACCGGACACCATTTAAACTACCACTAAACATCAAATTATCCCCGGTGCGGGTAATCATCCATACCAAGGTTGCCGGAGTGCTTCCAACGCTTTCCCCACTGCTTCCCATACTGCCAAAACTTGTAGCAGAATTGAAGAAATTTACGCTATTGGGATTGCCTTGTGCGTTGTAGTTAAGATTGGCATTGTTGCTGGAGGCTCCGGTGCTCCCCCCGGATGGGACAGAGGTAAAATAGCCAGCCAGAGGCACATTCCAGGAACTCCCGGCGCTAAAACCATTGGAAAATCCGAGCCCCATGCGGATATCACCACCGCTTGCATTCGCATTTTGGGAAGAAATCTCGACCGTGAATCTGAGCGTATCGCCATCCTCCAAAGCCACATCATCAAAAAAACGATAGGCGGCTACGGGTTGGGCGCTGGTGCCATGATTGATCTCAAGGGAGCCGCCGCCAATGTCGATCGAGGCACCATTGTGCGCTCTTCTGATCCAATCCCCGCTGTCCTCGGAAAAGTCGTCAGATAAAACAGTCTCCAACTGCGCATGGGCTGCCACAGAGATTATACAAAGAGATAGAGCGATAAAAATATGTTTCAAGACCATCCGTCCACCAATAGCTGGGTTAATATACACCCGTTGATACGTGTTCACGAACCTTACAGGAGGGTAGGCTAATAGATGGCTTACGTCAAATGTGGGAAAACGCGGATTTTTTTTTGACCACAGCGTGCTTGGTGCGGAGATTCTTTGCGATGAGAGCGCTGGCGAACACTCGGCCGCACTGGACATCGCGATAAGCCGCGCGTTCCCCTGGTGTCATTTTGAGCGGAGCGAAGCGCAGTCGAAAAATCTCTTTTTACGCCAGGCCGCGTGGTCTTTGAATCCGTACCCAACGCGACGGTGGCTGGCGCGATTCGGAGATGTCTCGGCAAGCTCGACATGACCAAGTCCCTTCATGCTCAACAACAGCCTCCACGCACGCTCCCTCGAAGCACATACTCCATGAATTTCTTACAGCGCGACCGGCTCGCCCTTCGCAAGCCGCACACTTTGAAGTCAAGTGATTGCGCTTTTGTGCCGCTTTCGAGCTTGTTTCCCATACTGCGCGCAGGCAGTCTCTTGGATGAAGTTGCTTAAGAGGACCGGTCCCAGCGGGAAGGCACCCGTGCCGCCTGAAAAGTGATTTCTTATCAGGTGAGGCGCTTGCAAAACCCCTGCAAGCGCCGGTTTTCAGTGTTCGGGTTTCAGGTTTCAGGAATGCGCAACATACTGTGGACTAGCAACATTCATACTGACACCCGAAACCTGAAACCTGTATACTCCACTTGTGAAACGGGGTTTTGCAAGTGGCTCAGGTGAGAGGAAACCATGAAGAAAACGATGCTCGCGGCGGCGGCATGCCTGCCAACCCTCTTGACAGCGGCGGAAGGTGGTCGGCCTAACTTTATTGTGATTCTGGCCGACGATATGGGCACGGGTGACATCGGAGCCTACCGGGAGTTGTATCCGGGCGGACCGGAGGAACCTCGTTTTGCAGCGCGCCGCGATCCAAATTATCCGGGAACCCTGCCGATTCAGTTGGCGCACCAGTTTACGCCGAACCTGGACCGTCTGGCGCGGGAGGGCATCCGTTGCACGCGGGGCTATGCAACGGCTTGGTGCGCGCCCAGCCGCCAGATGCTGTTTAGCGGGCTATGGGCCAACCGCACCAATGCCTACGACCATCCGTGGGTGGGGGCGCAATTGCGCGCGGCCGGGTATGCCACCGGTATGATGGGGAAGAATCATGGTGTCAGGCCGATCAACAGGACCTACGGCAACCTTGATCCGGATACCGCCGTGGCGTTAAGACCCTATCCCGCCGAGCAGGTAGTCGAGCATCCGCCGGTTGCCGGACAAGTGCCGGTCGAGGGTGACGGCCGGGCGCTCTTCGACGAGATGGAGGAGCTGGTCCGTTCTGCGGGCCGTGCGCTGGTTCCGAGCTGGAGCGGGGCACCGGATAAACAGTTGGAGCAGTTTTCCCAATGGTGGTTTGAAGCGGGCGATTACGAATAGCTTCATTGAACGTTTGACCTTGCACCCCACCTAGTGGTAGTTTCCTGTGCACGATTGGTTGACACGGGGCGTAGCGCAGACTGGTAGCGCGCTTGAATGGGGTTCAAGAGGTCGCGAGTTCAAATCTCGCCGCCCCGACCAACCTTCACTTTCCGGGCATAACGAAAGGAGCTATCGATGTGGAATAATAGGACAACTACCTTCGCGACGAGTTTTTTGGCGGGGTTATTGGTGGTAACCGTCGCCGGGGCGTGGACGGTGGAGGACCGGGCAAACGATGAGCTGCCGGGTCGCATTATCGACATCCGCCACGAGGGCACACGGGTGGCCGGCTTTATCTATGGCGAGGGGCAAGCCAAGACGTACCTTAGCATATATGACTCGGAGGGACAGCGTTTGTCCAACCCGGGCTTGCATCCAGATGGTCGCACGCGCGGGCGTTTCCCGCATCATCGCGGGCTATTCATTGGCTGGAACCAGATACGATCCGATTTGGGTTCGGATGACTTGTGGCATTTGCGCCATGACGAGCGAATGGCGCTGGAAGCGATCAAGAAGCAGGAGGCCACCCCAGACGGTGTTACCTTGGAATTGCTCGTTCACTGGTACTCTGCGGATCGTGATGACGACTTGGACGGACTGCTGATTGCGGAACACCGCACGATTCAGGTATCGCGACCGGCAGGGCGCACACAAGTGGATCAGGAATCACGGATGGTCGCCCAGCGCGATCTTCGGCTGCGCGGTGATCTGCAACATGCGGGCGTACATTTTCGGGCCGATGCCGGAGTCGATGATGAGCGCGAGCACACGCGCTATCTTTGGGATCCAGCGGACTTGCCGCCGGGCCCTGGCCGGGTCATCTCCGATGAGCTGCGTTGGGTTAATTTCCGCTTTCCGCTGCACGGAAACTGGTATTCCGTCACGCAATTGGATCCGCCGGAGAATCGTTCGACCGAATTGTCCTGGCGTGACTATGGGCGTTTCGGTTTCTTTTTTACGGATGATTTGGATAAAGGCGAGACCCGTACGGTGCGCACGCGGTTGCTGTTTGACGAAATGGAAGCGCCCGGCGATGACGACGACATTCGCCAGCGCGCGGTCAGCGATTACGAAGCGATGGTGAATTGACCTTCGTGAGCATGTGAGATTCTGTGTGACGTCAGCGTTGGGGAGGACAAACGAAGGTCTCGTTCGCCATTCAAGGTGGTGGGGCTATGAATCAGTTGTTTAATCCCGGCGTGCCCGGCTGCGCATGGTGGGGTAAAAAGTGAATCGGCTGGTATTGGGTGATCTACTCGCAGCGAACGGGACTGTCACGGCAGATGCGTTGGCGGCGGTGGAGCATGACCTGCCGCCTGCGGCGGGCGAGCCGGACCTGGTGGCGGCATTGCTGAAAGCCGGTGCTTGTGATGAAGCCGCCATCCTTGCAGCGCAAGGCGAATACTACGGGCTGCCTACCCGATCTACCATTCCTGCCGAGGCGCTGGATTCGGAACTGGTGGCCAAACTGCCGGTTGATTGGGCGCGGCAACACGGCGTGCTGCCGGTGCGGTTGGATGGGCACCTGACCGCCGTTACCGCTGATCCGTCCACCACGCGCGCCATTGACGACTTGGAAATGTTGCTGGGGGCTGAACTGGAAGTGTGCCTGGCCCCGCATAGCGTCATCCAGCGGGCCATCGACCAGTGCTACTTCAATCGCGAAAGCGGGGCCGGAGCGCTGCTGGCCAGCTTGCCGACAGCGTCTAAAGCGTCCACGTCGCCCACGGAACCGGTGACGGACGATCTCCTGCGCATGGCCGACAACGCGCCGGTGAGTCAGTTGGTGAACTGGCTGTTGTTGGATGCGATGAAATGCGGCGCGTCCGATATCCATATCGAACCTTACGCCAATCAACTGCGGCTGCGTTTCCGGGTAGATGGCATTCTGTACGAGCGACCATCGCCCCCGAAGGATTTGGAAGCCGCGCTGGTGTCGCGTTTAAAGGTTATGGCGCATTTGGATATTGCCGAGAAACGCATGCCCCAGGACGGCGCTGCGCGCGTCCGGGTGGGCGAACGTGAAATCGATATTCGTACTTCCACGGCACCCGTGA
>PWVE01000191.1 GCA_003562335.1 PVC group bacterium | reverse complement strand
CCCGCCGCTGCGCGACGCCCGGCGCGAGGAGGACGCGCGCCGCGAAGAGGCCTTGCCGGACATGAACGGTACGGCTTCGTGAACACCCCGCCTGTCATCGCCCTGGAAGATGTGCGCCGCACATATGCGATGGGGGACGGCGTGGTGCATGCGCTGGCGGGCGTGACCACGGCCTTCCATGCCGGGCAGTTCTGGGCCGTGATGGGTGCCAGCGGTTCGGGCAAGAGCACCTTGCTGAATTTGCTGGGTTGTCTAGACCGGCCGACCGCCGGCCGCTACTGGTTTGACGGCGAGGATGTCTCGTTGAAGGACGACGACGGGCTGAGCGAGATTCGGTTGCGCCGTATCGGTTTTATTTTCCAGAGCTTCAATCTGATCCCGCAATTGTCCGTACAGGAAAACATTGAGATGCCGCTCTACTACCAGGGTATGGTAGCCGAAGAGAGCGCCCAACGGGCTGCGGAACTGGCGGAACGGGTGGGGTTGGGCGACCGGTTGCAGCACCGGCCCACCGAGCTGTCGGGCGGACAGCAGCAGCGGGTGGCCATTGCGCGGGCCTTGGCGAATACGCCGCGGATTCTGCTGGCTGACGAGCCGACCGGTAACCTCGACTCGCATACCGGCGAGCAGATCATGAACTTTTTGCAGGAACTCAATCAGCAAGGCGTCACCATTATCATGGTCACGCACGAGCCGCACATCGCCGCCTACGCCGGCTACCAGTTGCACATGCGCGACGGGGTCATCGACCGCATTGAAAATGGAGCGGACCATGCGTAACCGGCGTATCGGGCGGGATATTCAATTGGGGCTGAAAAACCTGCGCTTACATAAATTGCGGACGTTTCTGACCACTTTGGGTGTCGTGTTCGGGGTGGGTAGTGTGATTGCGATGCTGGCGGTGGGGGAAGGGGCCAATCAGGAAGCCCTGGAACAAATCCGGCGTTTGGGCAGTAACGTGATTATTCTGCGCTCGGAAGAGCCGGCGGAGGAGGCCGGGGCCGCGGAACGGACCAATTTAATGTCGGTCTACGGTCTCTTGCGCGAGGACGAGTGGCGGATTCGTGAGACGTTTGCGGATGTGCGGCAGACTATCCCGGTGCGGATGATGCGGCAGGAGGCGCGGATGGGGCCGCGCCGTATGGATTTGCGGGTGGTGGGGACCACCGCGGATTGGTTTACCCTGTTGGACCGCGAATCGGCGGCCGGCCGGGTTCTACGGGACGAGGACTTGCGCTGGGCGAAACCGGTCGCCGTTTTGTCCGAGTCGGCGGCCCGCCGCCTGTTGGCCGGTGAACATGCCGTGGGCGAAACGGTGCGGGTAGGGTCGCACGTGTTCGAGGTGGTCGGGGTACTGGCAGCCGATAGCGGGGTCGGTGGCGACATGCGTTTGGACACGGACCACGATATTTATATCCCGTTGACCTCGTTCAACGAGCGTTTTGGCGAGGTGATTGTGCAACGCCGTACGGGCGGGCGCAGCGTCGAGTTGGTGGAGTTGCATCAGATCATCGTGGAGGTGGACACGATTGAAGCGGTGGAGCCGACCGCCACCGCTATTCGGGCCATGCTGGAACGCTTTCATCCGCGCGAGGATTACGCCATCGACGTGCCATTGGCCTTGTTGCGCCAGGCCGAGGCGACCAAACGCACGTTCAATATCGTGCTCGGTTCGATCGCCGGCATCAGTTTATTGGTGGGCGGTATCGGCATCATGAACATCATGTTGGCTTCCGTTACCGAACGCACGCGCGAGATCGGCATTCGACGCGCCATCGGTGCGCGCCGCCAGCAAATCATTCGCCAGTTTTTGATCGAAACCGTCGTGTTGTCGTCCGTCGGCGGTGCCATTGGCATGGCCATGGGTGTGACCATTCCGTGGATCATCACGCGTATTGCCGGCATGCCTACCGTGGTCACCACCTACAGCCTGGTGTTGGCGGCCGGTATCAGCATGACCATCGGCATTGTATTCGGGCTCTATCCCGCCATCCGCGCGGCCGACCTCGATCCCATCACCGCGCTCCGGCACGAGTGATCTGCGCGAAATGATCACGACCGACGAAAGAAACCACGAAGAGAAACCACGGATGACACAGATTTCACTGATTTTTGAAAAGTAAAGTTCGGGCACTGAATGGCAAAAAAAAGCGCTCGGGTCAATGAGGGCTAACATGCCTTCATCCGTTTAATCCGTGTAATCCGTGGTCTCCTTCTTCCCTGATGCCGCCGAGGCGGGTAGTCCTCTCCAAAAGTGATTTTGACCGCTTGACAAATCGACACACTAGACCTATTTTCAAATCCTATTGAACGGATTGAAATGTCTATTTCACCCTGATTTTGGCCGGGTTTTCGCGGGATCTGCGGGAACTGACCGGGACGAAGTCTGTACAGGCCATTTTTATGACCGCTGAGCTCCAGCAATTGCGGGACCGCTTCATCGAGGTCGGCGGGCAAATTACGCAGTCGATCGGGTTGGGGCGCGTTTTGGGCCAGGTCTTTGCCCACATCTATTTCAGCCCCACGCCGCAAGGGCTCAATGACCTGACGCAGGCGTTGGAGATCAGTAAGGGCGCGGCCAGTATGGCTGTGCGACAACTGATGCATTGGGGTGCCGTGCAACAAGTCTGGGTCAAAGGCGAACGTAAAGATTATTACGAGGCGCTGACCGATTTCGGCAGCATCATTCGGCGCGCCTTGCTGGATCAAATCGGTCAGCGCATGGAAACCGCTGATGCCTTGCTGACGGAAGCCGAACGCCTCGTGCCGTCCCTCCAGAAGAAAGCCACCAGCGACGCCGAGGCCTTCATGCAAGAACGTGTGCATAAACTGCACGCGTTCCGCAACCGCGCCCAGCATATATGGGATAGTTCCATCATCAAACTCCTACTGAAATGAACGTACCGCTCCTTGATTTAGTCGCCCAATACCGGTCCATTAAGACGGAAATCGATGCCGCCGTGCGGGCGGTGTTTGAATCGCAGCTCTTTATCCTGGGCCCCGAGGTCGCGGCCTGTGAGGTGGCGGTCGCCGAATACGCGCAGGCGGCATACGGCTGCGGCGTGTCCTCGGGTACGGACGCTTTGTTGATCGCCTTGATGAGTGAGGAAATCGGTGCGGGCGATGAGGTGATCACCACCCCGTACACCTTTTTTGCTACCGCAGGATCCATTGCCCGCACGGGGGCCACGCCGGTCTTTGTGGATATCGATCCGGAAACCTATAATCTGCGCCCGGACCAGATCGAAACGAAGATTACCGATAAAACCAAAGCCATCATCGTCGTGCATCTCTACGGCCTGATGGCCGACATGGACGCGATCATGGCCATTGCCCGGTCACATCGGCTCATCGTGATCGAAGACGCGGCCCAGGCAATTGGCTCGGCCTGCCGGGGTCGGCGTGCCGGATCAATGGGGGATTACGGCTGCTTTTCCTTTTTCCCGTCCAAGAACCTGGGTGGGGCAGGGGACGGCGGTATGGTGGTTACACAGGATGAGGCCCGCGCAAAGAAACTGAAAATGCTCCGCAATCATGGTATGGATCCCAAATATTACCACGCCCTGATCGGCGGTAATTTCCGGCTCGATGCCCTGCAAGCAGCTGTCATCAACGTCAAGTTGAAGTATCTCGACGACTGGAGCCGTGCACGACAGCAGAATGCCGTACGTTATCAGCGACTCTTCTCCGCTACCGGCTTGGTACCGGAACAGATACAATTGCCGTGGTTTCCCGCCTCGACAGCGGCCACCGGTACGGGATCATGTTCGTGCCGGCATATTTTCAATCAATACGTAATCCGCAGTCAGGCGCGCGACGCTTTACGCGCCCATCTCACTAAATGCGGTGTCGGTACTGAGATTTATTATCCCGTACCGCTGCATCTGCAGGAATGTTTTGCCTACTGTGGTCATAAACCAGGCGATTTCCCCGCCGCCGAAACGGCCGCTGCCGAAACCCTCGCCTTGCCTATTTACCCTGAACTAACAGATGCCCAAGCGGAATACGTCGTGGCTTGTGTCCGGGATTTTTATATCCACTAAATGCACGAAAGGGCACGAAGGAAGAGTGGCAAGTGGCGAGGGGCGAGGGAGGCGTTTGGTGAGCGTTGGTTGCGCTTTTCCCCGTGAGGGTTTTTGATATGTCCCGTCCACTTATAGACATGGCCTTGCGTCGGGTCCGGGAGGGCGCGGGCACCTACACCAGCGGACCATCTAATCAGTGGGTGCAGAAGATTCCTGATTTGCGCCGTTGGTTTGCCGATGTTCCGTTTCTGGTGGTGGGCGGATTAGCGACGCGGTTGTACATGCCGGAGCGCATGACGGGCGATGTGGATGTGCTGGTCGCAGCGGACAATCTGCAGCGCGTTGAACAGGAACTCGAGAAATACCGTGCGCGCCGGATAGGTCCGTTGTCGATAGGCGGTTCTGCGTGGCGCTTATCGGACGGCCGCGAACTTGATCTGATCGCAACCGCCGCTCCTTGGTGTACGCAAGCCTTCCGCGAAGCCCGCGAAGGGCCGGACGGCCAACCCTATATCGATCTACCTTGGCTTACGCTGCTCAAGTTGGAGTCGAGCCGCCCCCAGGACTTGGCGGACCTGTCGCGTATGCTGGGTAACGCGGGACCTGCTCTCCGTGACCGTATACGGGAAGTGGTGGCCCGCTATCGTCCCGGCGATAGCGAAGATATCGAAAGCTTGATCAAACTCGGCGATCTGGAGAAAAAATAGCGCTCAAAAGCTCTCGAAGTCCATGAGGGGCAAGGGGCGGTGATCAGTAATCAGTAACCAGTCAGTCGTCAGTAATCGGTGGTCGGTAATCAGTCATCAGTAAGTAGTAAGTAGTGGTCAGTAGGCAGTGGCCCGTGATCGGTAATCGGTTATCGGTAATCAGTAAGCAGTAGTAATCAGTGGTCAGTAGGCAGTGGCGAGTGACAAGTGGCAAGCAGTAGGCAGTGGGCAGTAAGCAGTACACTTAGTCCATCCACACGTCGTCCTCATACACGTAGTCCCACCACACTTAGTCCCTCTTTCTTAGTCCCAATCGTAAACCGCTATCGTCGTCCGCTATCGTCAACCCCCCGCACAACATTCAACATTGTCCATAGAGACCATGGATAAAGCGTATTGGGAAAAATATTACAGGGATCATCCCGAGCCGAGCCCGCCATCGGCCTTTGCCCTGGCCATGGTTGACCACCTTGTAAAGCCGGGAACGCTTATTGACCTGGGTTGTGGTAACGGTCGCGACGCCGTCTTTTTTGGATTACAAGTTAACCTGGCGGTGGTGGCGATTGACCAGTGCGAAGCCGAAATTGATCGTTTGGCTAGTAAATACGCTCAATCCAGCTTGCAATTTGTCGCACAAGATTTTTCTGCGTATCGGCCATCGCACAAGGTGGACAATGTCTACTCCAGATGGACAATGCATGCGATTGACGAAAGTGCAGAGGACCAAACGCTACAGTGGGTTGCGGATACCTTAACGGATGGCGGCCGATTGGTGGTTGAAGCGCGTAGCATCAGCGACGACTTATACGGCGTGGGTGAAGCGGTGGGCCCGCATGCATTCGTCACGGATCATTATCGGCGCTTTATGGATAAAGAAAGGTTCATTTCCAAATTGGAAAAGCTGGGTCTTGCGATCCTTCACTCCATCGAGTCCCGCGGGCTGGCGAAGAAAGAGGATGACGATCCCGTGATTGTGAGAATCGTTGCGGAACGGTAATCGGTGATCGGT
>PWVE01000002.1 GCA_003562335.1 PVC group bacterium | reverse complement strand
GCCTGGTCTTCGTCAATCTCTTGCGTGTCGGCCGTGGGCAAGTCCAGCGGGATACCCTGCTCGATGAGGGGGAACGTGATGATGAAAGTGATTAGCAGAATGAAGGTGAGGTCCATCAACGGTGTGATGTTCATCTCGCTGATCTGTTTGAGCGTGGTATGGGTAGGGCGCATCGACATCGTTCACGGCCAAGGTTAGCGGGTTTGCAGAAATTGGGTTTGAATTTTGTCGATTAGCTCTTGGGCGAAGTTATGGGTCTGAACCTGTAGTTCACTGATTTTGCCGGACAGCAAATTGTATCCAATGGCGGACGGCAGTGCAACCAGCAACCCCATCACCGTGGTCAGCAGGGCCGCGGCAATGCCGGGTGCCACGGCGGACAGCGTGGCTTGCCCCACCAGCGCCATGGCGGTAAAGGCCTCCATCACCCCCCACACGGTGCCCAGCAGGCCTAGAAAGGGGCTGGCATTGACGGCTGTGGCCAGGATGTTCATGCGTCGCTCCATGAGCAGGGATCGATCCGCCACGTTGCGCTGGGTCACGTTGCGCAACACTTCGAACTGATGGGGGGTGAGCTGGTTGGTGTCGGTTTCGGCAGCGGTACGGAACAATTCGTCGGCATTATGCCCCATAGTTTCCAGTTCCGCGCCCAGCGCATCGCATGCTTTCGCATAGATGGCGAATAGCGGGCTGGCACCAAACGACTGTTCGCGGAGGTACAATGTAAGCGGGTCACGATGCTTACGGAAGGCCCGCAAGAATTGGAGGCTCGACTCGCTGGCCCGACGTAATTCCACGTATTTGTTGACCATAATGGTCCACGCATAAATAGAGCCGGCGAAGAGCAGCAAGACAATCACTTTGCCGGCCACATTGCTTTCATGAAACGAGAAGAGCATATCGGCCAGCGGCCAATGAATATTTATCAGCGACATATGGGTATCCTCAATCTAAAGCGTGAAGCGCCACTATACGCTGATCATCAAAGCGGGGCAAGCGGCGAGCGGCACAAGGGCTCACAAAGCATTGCCAAGCATACAGCGAATGGCTACATTGACCTTAATAAACGTCAATCCGGTCACGAATTGCTTATGAATACACCTGTCATCTACGATACCTTTACACGTGCCCTGCAACCGTTGCAGCCCGCCGACGGGGCGACTTTTCGCTTTTACTGCTGTGGACCAACGGTGTACGGCCCGGCACACATCGGCAATTTCCGCACGTTTGTGGTGCAGGACCTGCTGCGGCGGGTCATTGAAGCCGCAGGCACCACGACCCGCCATGTCCGTAATTTGACGGATGTGGACGACAAAACCATCCGGCAATCACAGGCTGAAGGGAAAAGTCTGACCGCATTCACCACCTATTGGCGCGACCAATTTCACGCCGACTGCGAGGCGCTGAACTGTTTGTCACCACATGTTGAGCCGAGTGCTGTAGCGCATATTCCGTTACAAATCCGTATGATTGAGCAACTGCTGGCGAAAGGGCACGCGTACGTAGCCGACGACGGGTCGGTCTATTACCGGGTCCAATCATTTGACGCCTACGGCAAATTGTCGCGACTGGAGCAACGTCAAATCACCACCACTTGTGGCCACCAGCATGCGCAGACCGACGATGAATACGACCGGGAGTCCGCGTCGGATTTCGCGTTATGGAAGGCCCACAAACCGGAGGACGGCCCCAACGTCTGGGACAGTCCATGGGGACCGGGTCGTCCCGGCTGGCACATCGAGTGCAGCGCCATGAGCGTCGAGTATTTAGGGGAATCGTTTGACCTGCATGGCGGCGGCGAGGATTTGGTGTTTCCCCATCACGAAAACGAAATTGCGCAAAGTGAAGCCGCCACCGGCAAGCCCTTTGCGCGTCTCTGGTTTCATTCCGCCCATTTGTCGGTGGAGGGCCGCAAAATGTCGAAAAGTTTGGGGAACTTGTATACCCTGGCCGATATTCAGGCGCGCGGTTTCGACGCGATGGCCCTCCGTTACGTGCTGTTATCGGGGCACTATCGGCAACCGCTCAATTTCACGTGGGACTCGCTGAAAGCGGCCCAAAGCGCACTTCGCCGCCTGCGCCAACTCGGGCAGGACCTCCGGCAAGCGGCTGGCGAGGCCCCGGTACCGGGCGCCCATACGGAGGGTCCATTTACCCCCGTGTACGATGCGTTGGCGGATAATCTCAATACCCCCGATGCGCTGGGCAAATGGTTCACCGTCGTGCATACACTCGAAAAACGCTTGCACCAGGACGCGCTTCCGGCGGCCGAGGCCGCGACCCTTTATGCGGCGTATCAGCATCTGTGCGACACGTTTGGCTTTGTCTTTGCCCCGGATCAGGAAAGCCCCGCACCCGCCGAAGTCCAAGCACTGGCCGAGGAGCGCTGGGCCGCTAAACAAGCCCGTGACTTTGCGCGGGCAGACGCATTACGCAATGAAATTACGGACCGTGGCTGGACCGTCCAGGACGCCAAGGACGGTTACACGCTGGCCCCCGCTTCATGATGTCTGTCTGTCCCTAACCGGAAACCGCTCACCCCGTTGCCGACCCTACAACCCGGACCTGGGAATTGACATCCACCCTCGAATGCACCATCTTCAAATCATTCAGCGATCCCGCATCGGGAACCGGCTTGGAAAATTAAATGCTTATCAGGAGACACAAACATGCCATCTAATTCATGCCCTTCCTCACGTCGAACATTTCTCAAGCAGTCGGCTATCGCTGCAGGTGCATTATTGTCGGGCCCGCAGATATTGACCTCGCAAGCACTGGGCAACGCCGGAAAACGCGCGGCTAACTCGCGGATGGGTATGGGCTTTATCGGTATGGGGCTCATGTCTCGCGGTCATCTGAGAACGTTTTCCGGGATGAGCGAGGTGCAGCCGATCGCAGTTTGCGATGTCAAGGCGTGGCAATTGGACGAAGCGGTAAAATCCCTGCAGGAGCATGGATTTGAGGGCGTTCAGGCCACTCCAAGCTACGAGGAGGTAATCGCCAACCCGGACGTTGATCTGGTCTGTATCACCACGCCGGACCACTGGCATGCCGCGATGGCGATCGAGGCCATGAAAGCAGGCAAGGATGTTTATGTCGAAAAGCCGATGACCCTGACCATTGAGGAGGGTAAGGCCGTCGCCAAAGCGGAGAAGAAGTATGGGCGCATCCTGCAGGTGGGCTCGCAGCAACGCTCATCGGAGCATTTCCGTATCGCCGTCAATCTGGTCCGCAACGGCCTGATTGGTGAGGTAAAAGAAATTTACTGCCGACTCGGGCACTTTCCTCCGCCACCGGAAAAAGAAGAGTACAAGCCGGTGCCAAACGGTTTTAACTATGATCGCTGGCTGGGACCAACGCCCTTCTATGATTATTCCGACCACCGTGTGCTCGGGAATTATGGTCGCGGATGGCGTTGCTACTGGGACTATGGCAGCCGCAAGTTTGGGGACTGGGGTGCGCACCACTTCGATGTCATCCAATGGGCACTCGGACGTGACCACACCGGCCCGGTTGAGTTTATCCCCAAAGGCTACAACGGAGCAGAGTATCACCACTACCGCTATGCAGACGGGATCACCGTTTGGAGAGACCGGACGCCTGATCACGGCCACATGATCCGTTTCATTGGCACTGAGGGAGAAGTTCGTGTTAGCCGCGGTAACGTCGAATCCGTTCCTCGCCGACTAATCCGGCATCGGTTTTCGGATGCGGATGACACGGTTTACGTGTCTAGAAACCATCAGCGAAATTTCATCGACTGCGTGGAATCCCGCCAGCCGACCATTTGCCCCGCTGAAATCGGGCATCGCACGGGTGTGATCTGCCATTTGGCGGCCATTGCCCAGCGGTTGGTCCAGCCGGTCACTTGGGATCCGGACACCGAGCAGGTGGTGGACAACGACGAAGCGGCTGCCATGTTGGACCGCCCCCGCCGCCCGGCTTATCCCATGCCGACAGTGTGAGCCCTGGCCCGAATTCCTCACCAACTTCGTAGCCAGTTGAGTCTCCGCACGGGTGTGCTGTGAAGTATGTATGCGCTATAAGAAATAGGGGCTTATCAATTACCGAATCTTGCCTCGGGTGCTTCGGACTCATCCTGGCAGCGGTGCGGCCACGGGCGCTTGGACCGGGTGCGCCGTCGTCGTAGCCGCATGATGCGCGGTGGCCGCCGCCAGGATGCTCACGGAGGTGGCCTTACGGGCCGCGGTGGCATTGCCGGATATGTCGGCGAATTCGATGCGCAGATTGGCCAAGGCGTTGTAGCCGTGCCGATGGGCCTCCTCCAGCAGGCGCATGATAACTTCGCGGCGCGCCCGGTCCAGGGTCGCGGCATAACTTCGCACTTCACCTCCGAAAATATTCTTCAGGTTACCCAGGAATCCCCGAAAATGATCGATGCCGAGGCACACCTCGCTGGTCACCAGCATCGGCGGGTGATCTCCCGGCACCGGGTCCAGCATGACCCGGATATCCGTGGTGCGGATGTGGGCTACGACCGCTTGGCGACGGGCCAAGTCCGCTTCATGCCGGGAGGTGATGGCGCGGCCGACCAGCATCGCCACCAGCAGCAATGCGACCGGGATGATCAGCCAGATAAAGGCGAGCACGAATTCCACGTTACACCTCAGCTTAAGGGGGGCGGCTGCGGCACGCCGGTGGCGGCGGCCAAGGCCGGCTCATTCCGAGCCTCCCGCAATTTCACGGCGGTCCCATACACATACAGCTCGGCGGCACCCTGGGTGATGGCGCTCGTACTGAAGCGTACGTTGATGACGGCGTCCGCGCCAAGTTCGGTAGCTTGAGCCAGCATGCGCTCAATCGCGGAACGGCGCGATTCGGTCAGCAGCTCGGTATAACCTCTCAATTCACCGCCCACCAAGTTTTTCAACCCGGCGGCAATGTCGCGTCCCATATGCTTAGCGCGTACCACGTTGCCCTGCACAATACCCAGTGATTGCAGAATTTCGTACCCCGGAATGGTTTCGGTATTAACGACGATCATGACGGATTCCTTTCAGCTGATATCCACGGTGCATAACATAAACAGTTTCAATATCGTTGGCGAGCAGAAAATTTACAATAACAGTCGCAGCGCCTTGCGGGCACGGGCGAGATGGGATTCGACCGCGCGTACAGAACAACCCATGACGGTGGCAATCTCGGCCTGGGACATTTCCTGGTAAACCGTCAGCACCATGGCGGTCCGCTGCTTCATGGGTAGTTTCTGGATGGCGCGTGCTATGGTGGCGACCTGTTCTTCTTGGACTAGGCGTGCATCGGCTGTTGGCGGTGTCGCCGCAAGGTTGGCCGCCCCGTTCTCGGACATATCCCGGAATTCCAAAGGCCGTCGGGACTGGTAGCGGATAGCGTCGAGCGCGTGGTTTCGTGCAATCTGAAAAAGCCAGGTGGAAAATGTTCTGCCTTTCCCTGGTTTGAACCGGTGGATATTGCGGTAGACCTTGACGAACACCTCTTGGGCCGCGTCTTCGGCAGCGGACGCATCGTTCAACATGCGGTAGATAAAGTTGATGACGGGCCGTTTGTAGCGGGCCAGCAACTGATCAAAGGCGGTGTCATCCCCCTCTTGCAGAGCGACCACGAGGATTTCGTCTGGGACGGGTGTCTCCATACTTGGGGACTATGATTACCATTGCCGAAATGGTCAACCCATGCGGACGAGAAGTAGTGGCATGTCATCAATCATGGCGCAGCCACCCTCATTATGGTCACAGATCGATTCTGTTCGCCAAACGACTTGGTGGAG
>PWVE01000033.1 GCA_003562335.1 PVC group bacterium | reverse complement strand
TTCATCGCAAAAAATCCCCGCGTCACGCGTCAGGCTCTTGCAAAACCTCCCATTCATGAGGGCAGGACGGCCTGCCACGCCGTAACAGCCTTGGCGTAGGCGGGAGCCTGCCCCTCCGGAATCTACAAAATACGCCAGTTTATTTGCCGGAGGGTCGACCTCCGTGTCGACCTTGGAGGTTTTGCAAGAGCCTCGCGTGTTATGGTCGAAAAAATCGAATTTCCCTTTCCTCCACTCAAAAGCATTGGCGTTTTCGACACCAATCTGGTGGATTGAAATCCACCACCCTCTTTTCAGCCTCTATTCACGTACCCTTCCAACAGCGCAACCGGCTCAGCCAGTGTCTATTCCGTCTCATCCCGTCTTCCTGTTCATTTCGGATTACGATTTATGTTGCGCGCCACATAAATCGTCGCCCGTAATCGTCAACCCGCTCCGTTTTCATACACCTTATCACAGTCCCGTGCAGATTAAGGCGAAATATTATGGCGAAAGACAAGGGGGTCAATGACGCTATTCCTTCATCTTTTGCCCTTATCTTCTTTCTGAACTCACCGAACTGCGGTAGCCAGACGAAGGCGGACCGGTGAGCCGCACCCCCGGGGGCTAGCCCAACAGACTCCTAGTAGGCCGTTAAGTGCCAGCCCAGCTTAAACACCTAGTCCATCCACACGTAGTCCTGCTACACATAGTCCCCATACACCTAGTCCATCCACACGTAGTCCCCGGTCCCCGCGAGTGCGATACGATCACTGAGCAGCCGGTGTCCAAGGCCTGGAAAACACCCCCTATTTTACTTCCAACGTTTGGAGAAAACTGCGGATCATGCGGCCGGTAACCCACTGGCGATAGGCGGCCGTGGAGCGAATGTCGTCGATGGGGTGCACACCGGCGCGGGCCCGGGTTTCGGCTTCATTACAGGTGGCCGCATCGCATGGCTTTCCCACCAGCCACTGTTCGAGTTCATACAACCGGATGCAGGTGGGGGCGACACTGCCGACCGCAACCTTGAAGTCGGTGATGATACCATCCGTTAATTGGCCGCGAAAACTGCCCATGATTTTTGAAATCGCCTGCGCTTGGCGCGGTCCTAATTTGCGCCAGCCTTCGCAGTAGCCCGCTGGCATTTTGGTCAGTTCAAAGCGGACAATCAATTCGTCCGGTGCGCAGTCTATTTGCCGGTAGCCGGTCCAGCAGGCCGTCACCGGCACGCGGCGCTCGCCGCGTACGCTGGCTAGGACGACGTCGCCCTCGGCGACCATGAGCGACGGGGCCAGATCGCCCGCCGGGCTGGCGTTGGCGACACTGCCGCCGATCGTGCCCATGACTTGTATCTGTTCACCGCCAATGGTAGCGGCGGCCTCGGCCAACGAAGGTAAATATTGCCTGACCAACGGTGATGCGCGCAGTTGTTTGTGTGTGACCCCGGCCCCGATAATCAGCATCCCGGGGTTTTCTTCAATTTGGCGCAGCACCGGTAAATGCTTGATGCTGATGACGCGGGGCGGTAGCGGCACTACGCCCGCCTCCCATTGCACCATCAAGTCGGTGCCACCGGCCAACACGCGCCCGCGCCGGTTCGGGTCGGCCTGTGCGATGAGCGCAGCGTCAAGGGTGTCCGGGAAAAAGACATCAACTTCTTCAAACGTTTGTGGGGCGCGCATGGCCATTACTCCGTGGGGGTGACGGTTTCCGGCCAGCGCTCGGCGGCCCATTCAACGGCGGCAATGATTTTCTTGTAGCCCGTGCAGCGGCAGATGTTACCGGCGTGCGCGGTACGGATGGCGTCCGGCGCCTGCAACGGCCCGCGCCGCAGCAACGCATAGGACGAGACGATCATGCCGGGAATACAAATCCCGCACTGGGCTGCGCCCTTTTCAGCGTAGGCCTCCTGTAGTAAACGACCGCCCGGCGTTTTTTCGAGGCCTTCCACTGTGGTGATTTCGGCCCCGTCGGGAACTTGTCCGGCCGGTAGCAGGCAGGCCAGGACCACTTCGTCGTCCACCATGACGGTACACGCTCCGCATTCGCCTTCGCCACAGCCTTCCTTGGTGCCGGTTAAGCGCAAATCTTCGCGTAACACGTCCAGCAACCGGCGCAGGGGCGGTGTTTCCACCCGGTGCGGCGTCCCGTTGATCATCCAGTTTCGGGTCACTTTATTCATGATTTCGTGTCTCGTTTTGCTCAGGCTGTTTGGGCGGGTGCGGCAAATCCGCCGTGTTTCAACAGGGCTTCCGGGGTTAAGGGTAAATCGCGCAGCCGGATGCCGGTGGCGCGGGCAATGGCGTTGGCAAGCGCCGGGGCCAGCCCGTCCATGGGAATTTCGCCGACGCCCTTGGCGCCGGGTTCCACGTCCGCATAGGGATATTCCAGAAAGTGGATGTCCATTTCCGGGCCGTCCAACATGGTTGGAACGACATAGGTTTGCATGCGGTCCGCATCGTATTTGCCGTCTTTGATGGTGATCTTTTCCATCAGCGCATAACCCAACGCCTGGATCAAGCCGCCTTCCAGTTGGCCCAGTGCCAGCACCGGATTCAGCACCCGCCCGATGTCATAGTAAGCGGTAATCTTATGGCATTTGATTTCAAGGGTTAGCGGGTCTACCCACACCTCGGCCACGTTACAGCCCCAGGAGTATGCCGGATAAGCGTCACCTTCAAAGGTGTCCTGATTCCACTTGATATATGCGGGTAGCTTGAACTGGTCATAGACGCGTAGCGGTCCGTCGGCCGCCAACACCGCAGCGGCGCCCTTCATGAAGGGAACGGTCTGCGCGTCATATTTCCCGTGAAACTCATTCTCGCGTAACTCAACCGGTTGTCCCTCGAACAGCAACGCGGCAACGCGTTCTTCCAGTTGTTGCTTCAGTTTACGGCCGGCCTGGAAAACGGTGTGCCCGACGACCATGGCGGTGCGCGAGGCGACGGTCGGGCCGCTGTCGGGCACTTTGAACGTGTCCGGCATGGGAAAACCCGTGTGGGCGATATCGATCGACAAGGCTTCGGCAGCGACTTGCGGCAGGATGGTGCAGGTGCCCTGCCCCATCTCGGTTGAACTCACGCGGACATTGACGATGGGTTGCCCGTCGGTGGCGGGTTCGAGGTCCAGGGCCACTTTGGCTTTAATGCGCGCCTCGCCGTCACCGGTAAATCCGGCCCCATGGGCAAAGAACGAGCAGCCGATCCCGTACCAGGCCTTGTCCTCCGCGCGGCCCAGACTGCAACGGGACCATTTATCGGCGAATCCGCTACGGGCCAGCGTTTGTTCCAGTACCGCCGGTGATCCGACACTGTCGCGCAGCAACCCGCCGGTAGGGGTGGTGTCGCCTTGTTGCAGGGCCTGTTTTAAGCGAAAGGTATGCGGTGGCAGGCCGACCGCGTCGGCCAGCTCGTCCATCATCGATTCCCAGGCCCACAGGGCTTGGGGCGCGCCGAAGCCGCGAAAGGCACCGTTGGGGAATGTGTTGGTGCGGTACACGTGCCCGTCGATGGCGACGTGGGGACAGCGATAGCCCATGGCGGCGTGCAGGATGCCGCGGTAGAGGACCACCGGGCTCAGCGTGGTATACGCGCCGCCGTCCAGCAGGAACTCGCACTGGACGGCGTGCAGTGTGCCGTCTTTGTTCAAGCCCACTTTGTAGCGCGACCAGGCCGGATGGCGTTTGGTGGTGTAGAGGATATCCTGGTTGCGGTCATAAATGATTTTGACCGGGCGTTTGGCTTTTAGTGCCAGCAGCGCGCAATAGCCGGCCAGTAGCGTGGGGAATTCTTCCTTGCCGCCGAAGGCGCCGCCGACGGCCGCTTGTTTCACGCGCAGGCGTTCGGGCGGAATATCCAGCGTCTCACACAATTCCGGGTTGATGTAGTACGGACACTGCATGCTGCCGATGATGAACAGCGTGCCGTCTTTTTCGGGAATGGCGATCATGCCTTGCGGCTCGATATAAAGTTGTTCCTGGTGTCCGGCCGTATATTCGCGTTCCAGCACGATATCGGCGTCGGCCAAGGCGGCCGCCCCTTGGCCTTTCCGAATTTGTTTCGCGGATAGCTCGTGCAGCACGGGGGGGTTGGTCTTGTACTGCGTTACCATCTCGTCCAGCGTGAGCAAGGGCGTCAGGGTTTCGATATCGGGCGTGATGTGGGCGACTGCGGTACGGGCCAGTTGACGAGTGGGGGCGGCGACCAAGGCCAATGGTTCGCCGCAATATTGGATTTCGTCGTACGCGATGAAGGGCATGTCGCGGCCCATCATGTCCACGATATTGTGGCCCGGAATATCCTCCGGCGTCACCACCACCACTTGGGTCCAGTCAAAATCGGGGGACCGCTGCAGGCCGCGCAAGCGACCGTGGGCCACCGGCGAGCGTACCACCACCCCGTGCCAGGCGTCTGGCACGTGCAGGTCGTCGGCGTACTGCGCCTGGCCCCGCACTTTATCGGCGGCGTCCAGTCGGCGAATGCCTTTACCCACCACCCGGTAAGTCGTCACTTCCTTAACCGCCATCTTAATGCCTCCCCGGTACCACTTGTTGGTTTGTGGCCTCGAATCCACGTCGCACTATGCCACGCAGTCCGCGATCATGCAACTTGCGGTTGGGTGCTTGACTGATTGACCGGTGTTCTGTACACTTCTGTACAGATTGGAGATTGCGCATGACCACCGTGACACTAACTGATTTCAGAAGCCATGCGTCGGGCATGCTTACCCGGGTTGAACGCGGGGAATCGCTGCTCATTCTACGCCATGGCCGGCCCATCGCCGAGGTCCACCCCGCCACGCGCGAGGATGACGCATGGCCTTCCTGGAAACAGCCGGCGCTACGCCTCGCGGCCAAGGGAGCCGTACTCTCGTCGGCCATCCTGGAGGAGCGGACCGGGTGAAGGTTTATCTCGACTCCTCATCGTTTGCCAAGCGATTCGTTGAAGAAGATGGCAGTGCCGACGTTGAGACCGTTTGTTCCCAAGCCTCGGAACTGGGCCTTAGTGTGATCGGTATTCCCGAGGTCGGGTCGGCACTTAATCGGCGAAAACGGGAACGCACGCTCACCGGTGTTCAGTATCGCGCAGCCAAGCAGCGCCTGCTTGACGATGTCCGCGACGCGGTCATCATCAACCTCACGGCGTCGGTCATCGGGTCGGCCATCCATGTGCTGGAGACCAGTGCCCTTCGCGCCATGGATGCTTTGCATGTGGCGTGTGCGCTTGAATGGGGGGCCGACTTGTTTGTATCCGCCGATGACCGGCAACTGAAGGCGGCCAGAAAAGCAGGGTTGAAAACACGACAGATTTGAGCAAAACAAGGGGGCTTGTCGTTCCCGCTGTGAAGCGGTTAGATGGTGCAGGCCGCAATGATTTGAGAGGAGGCCGGTGAGGATGCCGCGCAAAACGAAAAAAAAACCGGAACAGTACAGTGAATTGCCTTGTGTAGAGTGCCGGGCACAATGTTGCCGTTATATTGCGGTGGAAATTGATACGCCCCGAACCAAGAAGGAATACGACGATATCCGTTGGTATTTGCTGCACGAAAATGTGAATGTGTTCATTGATCACGACAACGCGTGGCATATCGAGTTCCGCACCAAATGTCGTGCACTCGGCCCGGATTATCGCTGCCACGAATACGAAACCCGGCCGCAGGTCTGTCGCGATCACGGTTGGCCAATCGGCGCCTGTGAATTCTTTGATTCCCCGCATAAAGCCTATTTTAACCACCCGGAGGCGTACGAGCGCTACTTGGACCGGCGCAAAATCGACTGGCGTTACCGCCGTCGCCCCCGCGTCAACCGCCGTCCGGATGTCGACGAGTAAGGACGATCACGCATGCCTAAAACCCCGTCAGCAGGGAAAAATGAAGCCCGTGTGGAATATGCGATTCGCCAGCAATTGGCGGTGCCCTTTGTGTATCCCGTATGGTTTACCCGCGACCTCTTTGATGCCGCCAACCCCACCTTGCGCGCGGTATTGGAACGGGACGCCCGACCGGAACCGCACCGTGCGTTGGCGGTCTTGGACGCGGGGTTGGTCAGCGCGTATCCGGCCTTGCCGGAACGGGTGACGGCCTACGGGGCCGCGCATGCGGATGTGCTGAACTGGGTGGTGCCCCCGGTACAGTGGCCGGGCGGTGAAGCGGCCAAAAATGATTGCGCCCGGGTTTGGCGGCTGGTTGATCTGATAGTGGAAAAGCGAATGTGTCGACATTCGTTTGTGGTGATTGTCGGGGGCGGTGCGGTCTTGGACGCGGCCGGGTTTGCCGCTGCCTTGGTTCATCGCGGGATGCGCGTGATCCGGGTGCCGTCTACGACGCTGGCCCAGAACGATGCCGGCGTAGGCGTTAAGAACGGCCTTAACGGCGTGGGCGGGAAGAATGCCATCGGGACCTTTCATCCGCCCTACGCGGTGTTGAATGATTTTGCCCTGTTGTCTCATTTGCCTTTCATTCACTGGATTGGCGGTGTGGCCGAGGCGTTTAAGGTGGCGTTAATTAAATCCGCCCCCTTCTTTCGCGAATGTTGTGCACGGGCCGCGCGTTACCGTGATCACGACGCGGCCGCCTTGGAGGACTTGATTGTGCGGTGCGCGGAATTTCATCTGGCACACATCCGTGCGAATGGGGACCCCTTTGAAACAGGCCGGGCACGCCCACTCGATTTTGGCCACTGGGCCGCACATAAACTCGAAGTCATGTCCGGCTTCCGCATCAGCCATGGCGAAGCGGTGGCGACGGGCCTGTTGCTGGACGCGATTTATGCGTCGCATCAGGGCTGGTTGGCGGTCCGGCATGTAACGGCCTTGCGGGATGCCTTGCACACGATCGGCTTTCCGCTGGTCTATCCCGAACTGCAGCAGCGCGCGGCGGACGGTTCGCTCGCGTTACTGGGGGGCTTGGACGATTTTCGCGAACATCTGGGGGGGGCGCTGTGCGTGACGTTTCCGCGCGGACTGGGTCGTAAGCAAGAAGTTCAAGAAATCGACCGTGTGCTCATGCAGCGGGCGGTGGAACAACTGGTATCGGCGGCCGGGTAAGGCAAACGCAGGTTTTGACTCATGGATCACGCTGTACTAGCCTGTACCTGTTTTAGGTTGGAGAAATGATGACGGATTATGTGGCGCGCGCGCGCGCGATTATTGATATTGAAATTGAGGGCTTGCAGGCTCTACGCGATGGCTTGAACGGCGAATTTGAACGTGCTGTGCAAACCATCCTGGCCACGCTGGAGCGCGGCGGCAAGGTGGTGGTGACCGGTCTCGGCAAAAGTCTGCACATCGGCCAGAAGATTGCCGCCACCCTGACCAGCACCGGTACGCCCGCCGTGACCTTGCATCCGGCGGAGGCGTTGCACGGGGACGTGGGCATCCTGCAACCGGGCGATGTGTTGCTTGCCCTTAGCTATACCGGGGCCTCGGACGAATTATTGAATTTGCTGCCGCTGATCAAAGATGACGAGGGGGTCGTGATTGCCATGACGGGTGACTCCGAAAGCCCCTTGGCGGTGAACAGCGACGTGATCCTGACGGTGGCCGTGCCGCGTGAGGCCTGTCCGCTTAATATTTCCCCCACCAGCAGCACCACCGCCATGCTGGCTATGGGGGATGCCCTGGCCATGGTCTTGCTGGAGGCGCGGGGGTTTACCCGTGAGGATTACGCGAAATTGCATCCCGGCGGCGCCATTGGGCGCGCCTTGTTGCTGCGCATCAAGGATATTATGCGGGCGGACACACGCGTGGCACGGGTTACGGCGGAGGCCACGGTACAGGATGCGTTGTTCGCCATGACGGCCGCCCGGTCGGGCTCGGTAGTGATTGTCGACGCGGACGGCGGCGTACAGGGAATCTTTACCGACGGGGATTTACGTCGGCACTTGACCGTCGGCATGAATCCAGCCGGGCAAACCATTGCCGAGGTCATGACTCCGCAACCGGTCACCTTATGCGAAACGCAACTGGCCATTGATGCGCTGGCGCATTTCCGCGAGCATCAAATCGATGATTTGATCGTGGTCAACACGGCCGGCCGGTTGGCGGGGATGGTGGACATTCAGGATCTTCCCAAATTCAAAATGATCTGATGGGGAGGTTTCGCAATAACGAAACGCAACCGGTACGTCACCGCTATGTGCGCGCGGGGTGGCGACCGGAGTGAGGGGAAATACGATGTGGCAAAAATGGATATGGATGTGTTTGGCCGTTTGGTTATGGGCCATGCCAACTCAGGCAGAGGAAATGGTGTTCGCGGAGTCGGACGGCCCGGCGATGACGGCGTGGCAGGCGTTTGTCCTCGGGGCCGTCGAGGGGTTCACGGAATACCTGCCGGTCAGCTCCACCGGACACCTGATTCTGGTGCAGCGGGCGATGGGGATCGGGCAGACCGAGGCGGATAATCAGGCGGCCGACGCGTATTCGATCAGTATTCAGGCCGGCGCGATTCTGGCGGTGCTGACGCTGTACTTCCCTTATATGCGCCGGATGATTGCCGGCGTATTTGGCCGGGACCCCGGTGGTTTGCGGCTGGCGATCAATATTGGGATTGCGTTCATGCCGGCGGCGGTGATCGGCTTGCTGTTTCATGGTTGGATTAAGGAATATTTGTTCGGGTTATGGCCCATTGTGACGGCATGGCTGGTGGGGGGCGGCGTGATTTTAGGTATAGCCTGGTCCGGCTTGGGGAGCCCGCAACGGGCCGGGCTCGGCGTGGAAGACATCACGTGGAAACATGCGCTGCTGATTGGTTTAATGCAGTGCATCGCCATGTGGCCCGGCACCAGTCGCAGCCTGGTCACGATTTTTGGGGGATTACTGGCTGGCCTGAATCTGACCTCGGCCGTCATCTTCAGTTTCCTGTTGGGCGTGATCACATTGACCGCCGCCACGGTCTACGACACCGCCACACACGGGGCCCTGATGCTGGAAGTGTTCGGGTTTGCCAATTTGGCCATTGGGTTTGTGGTCGCCACCATCGCAGCCATCGTCTCGGTTAAATGGTTCCTGACGTATCTCAAGCGGCACGGGCTGGCTTTGTTCGGCTATTACCGTATTGCCCTGGCAGTGATCGTGGCGGTTTTGCTATGGACCGGACTACTGACAGATCGAGTGTTTTAGTGAGTGGCGGTCGCCTCCTCACTTCGGCCATGTGGCTGTAACGGTAATGCTAATCCCGCCACGGGGTGTGAACTGGCCGGTAACCTCCGCCCGTCGCGGGGCGCAGGCCGCGACGATGTCGTCTAATATGCGGTTGGCAATACGTTCGGCGAACGCCCCTTGGTTACGAAATGAAAACAGGTACAACTTCAACGATTTGCTTTCCACGCAGCGTTGGTCCGGCACGTAGCGAATGGTAAGCGTCCCAAAATCGGGTTGCGCGGTGATCGGGCATAACGCCGTGAATTCGGGGCAGTTAAACTCAATCCAGTAATCGCGGTCGGCGTGCGGGTTGGCAAACGTCTCAAGTACGGCCTCGTCCGGCGACGACGGGTAGGGGGTTGAATGGGAACCAAGTTGGGTCAAGTGGTCGGTGGATGGGTCGGTGGCTGGGTTTGTCATGATGGTTTCTCCTTTAGATGTTTTCTACTCGTAATCCTCTTTCGTCAACTCTTTACCCGTCATTATTGCGGTCAACGATAGCGGACGGCGATAGCGGTGGACGATTAAGATTTTTCCTCTCGTAATCCGCTCTCGTCGCGCGTTCTCGTCAACCCTTTCCTATACGTTTTCATGAAACAATGTGCGGTGTGCCACGGGTTTTCGTGCCCGTGGATCCTGTTCGTCCACGGCATACCATTTGTGAAGTTGATAGCCGGCGCGGAATGGGTCGCCCCGTTCTTTGACTGCTGTATTGATGGCGTTCAAGATGGCCGGATTGGCGCGTTGCGACCATTCCGGGTGTAGCCAGACGTGAGGGGGGCGGATGTCCGGGCCCAACCAGTCCAGCCAACGTGCGACCGCCTGTTCGTCATCAATGATCAGCTTTAACTCGTCTGCGCGGTCCATATTTTCCGGCAACGGCAGTTTCGCCCACTTGGGACTCAGCGTGATCCAGTCAAAATCCCCGTGCAGCGTAAAGCCGCCGCTGGTTTCCAGATGGCAGACTTGGCTGCGGGCATGCAGCTCAGCGGTGAGCGCGGTCAAGTTGTGAATGGTGGGTTCGCCGCCGGTAATCACCACCAGCGCGGCCCCGGCGGCGGCCGCTTCGGCAGCCAGTTCGGTGGGGGTATAGCGTTCCAAGTCCCGTGGAATATGGTCGGGGTGCCAGGTTCCGGCCGAATCGCACCAGGGACACTGCACGGGGCAGCCGTAGAGCCGGATGAAAAAGGCGGACCGCCCCATGTGCACCCCTTCGCCCTGCCAAGCCATAAACCGCTCGTGCACCGGCAGGCGGCGCACGCATGTCGTGGTCACGGTGGTGGCGGTCATGATGCGGTCCCGGCCCGCGCAGTGTCCGGAAAGTAAGCGGCTGAATTGCGTTGGTCCTCACTCACTTCCACGCCCACCAGAAATACGCGCCCCTGCGTATGGTCGCGGACCAGGGGATCGACCCATGCGAACAAATGTGCACACAAGCCCTCGCAGGAACAGTTCGGCACGCGGTAGACTTTAAAGGCCGCCGGGACCGACTGGACAATCGCGTCGGCCAGCGGGTCGTCCGTCGCAAATACGCAGGCATGATCGAACCGCCGTTCGATTTCGTCACGGATAAACCGGCACTGGCCGAAATCGATGACGAAGCCGTTCGCGTCCCGCTCATGACACCCAAAGGTAAAGGCGAAGGACCAATTGTGGCCGTGAATGAAGGCGCAATGCCCCGCGTGTTGATGTTGCCGGTGGGCGAACGGGATATCGGCGTACACTTTGCGACACGTCATCATGCGGGTATTCTCCAGTTGTGGGCCACCATTTCATCCAGGTGGGGGGCTGATTTTGCGTAGCGGGTGGGGTCTTTCACGCCCGCCAGATAAAAGGCTTCGCGCCGCTCAACACAGGTGCCGCAACGTCCGCAATGCGTGCGCCCCCCTTTGTAGCAGGACCAGGTTTGGCCAAACGGTACGCCCAGCGAGTCGCCGAGCCGTACAATATCCGCCTTGCTCCGGTTCAGGAACGGGCACCAGAGGTATAGTTCGTTCCAGTCGGCCAGGCGCAGGGCCTGGTCGACCGCTTGGGTGAATTCGTGGCGGCAATCCGGATAGATCGCATGATCGCCACCATGGGCGGCATAGGCCACCGCCTCGCACTTCAGGGACAAGGCCCAGCCGCCGGCGATAGCCAGCATGATCATGTTGCGATTGGGCACGATGGTTTGCTTCATGGTTTCTTCCGCGTAGTGCCCATCCGGCACCGCCAGCGCCCGGCTGGTCAGGCTGCTGCCGGCCAGTAACGGGTTTAGCCCGCCCAAATCAGCGACCTCATGGGGCACCCCCAGTGTGCGACAGATCGTGCGGGCTCCCTCCAGCTCGCGCTTGTGTCGTTGCCCGTAGTCAATGCTGAGCGCGTGCACAGCATGTCCTTCGTGCTGCAAGGAATAAAGCAGCACGGTTGAATCCAGTCCACCGGAATAGATGAGGACCAGCCGGCGCTGGCGACGTACGCCTGGACCGTGCCCGGTGTATCCGCCCGGTGCCGGCTCAAGGCGTACCGCGCGGCGGGCAATCAGGTTGGCCTCGTCTATGGTAAACAATAAACGGTTCCGGTGCTTGCGCCCGGCCGGGATCACCCCGCGCGCCCGCCACTGCCATAGCGTTTGCCGTGACACCCCGGCCCAAGCCACTACGCCATTCAAGTCATAATACGAAGTTCCGTCCACCTTGATTACAGGCGGACGTTTGGTGGGTTGTTGCGTCGTCATAATGTCAACATATGTAAGGTACTGTTATGTACCGTCAAGTTTTAAATGACGATCTGCAAACAGGAGCTATGTAGATTCGGACCCCGTCGATTCGGAATTGCATTATCCCCGGTGATGTCGCATGCTCCCCGCGTCCGCCCCATAAGGGGCATATGGGAGTCGAACCATCTATGGATTTAGAGCTGTTTTTCTCGATTGCGTTTGCCGTTGTCGGCGGTTTAGGCATCTTTTTGGTGGGCATGCGCTTCATGTCCGAAGGCTTGCAGGCCGTCGCGGGTGATCGGCTGCGGCGGATGATCAGTGCCATCACCCAGAACCGGGTCATGGGCTTGCTGACCGGCTTGCTGGTGACCTGCGTGGTCCAATCCAGCACCGTGACCACGGTTATGACCGTGGGCTTGGTTAACAGCGGGTTCATGACCTTTAAGCAAGCGCTGGGCGTGATTTTCGGGGCCAACATCGGCACCACCATCACCGGCTGGATTCTGGTGCTGCAAATTGGCCGCTACGGGTTGCCGCTGCTGGGCTTTGCCGCCTTCTTTTTCCTCTTCTCAAAGAATGATCGCGTCCGCTATCTCGGCATGACGGTGATGGGCATCGGCATGTTGTTCTTCGGCTTGGAACTGATGCGCAACGGGTTTTCCCCGCTGCGCGATCACGAGGGCTTCCGTACCTGGTTCCACGCGTTTGAAGCCACCACCTATCCCGGCGTGATCAAATGCGTGATTACCGGTGCGGTGTTGACGGTGCTGCTGCAATCGTCCTCGGCCACCCTGGGCATCACCATGGGATTGGCCGCCGCCGGCGTGATCCAGTTTCATACCGCCGCCGCGCTGGTGTTGGGCGAGAATATCGGCACCACCATCACGTCGTTTCTTGCGTCGCTGGGCGCAACTACCGCCGCCAAACGCGCGGCCTGGGGCCATATCCTGTTCAACCTGCTGGGCACCACTTGGTTCATCATCTTCTTCCCGGCGGTATCCGCGCTGGTGATCCGGCTGGTGGGGCATGATCCGAATATGATGGAGCTGCGCGAGGGGGTGGAGACCTTCCCCTACATCCTGCGGTCCATCGCCTTGGTCCATACCAGCTTCAACGTGGTCAACGCCCTGTTGTTCCTGCCGTTCCTGGGCGTACTGGCCTGGGTCATCGAACGGATATTCCCGCAGCCCACCGAACGCGAGGTCAATCGCTTGACCTATCTCGACGTGCGCATGGCCCACTCCCCGTCACTCGGCATTGTGCAATCGCGCGAGCAAATCCATGTGATGGGCGACGCGGTGGAGAAGATGTTTGGCTACATGGAAAGCATCATGGCCAAGTCCGGCGGCGACAGCATCCTGGAGGAAAAACTGTTCCGGCGGGAGAATATCCTCGACCAAATGCAAAAAGAGGTGGTGGTCTTCCTTGGCAAACTGCTGGCCGGCGAAGTCCCCCACAAGGTCAGCGACGAAGCGCGTGGCCAGATTCGCATGGCACACGAATACGAGGCGTTGAGCGATTACCAAACGGCCGTGCTCAAGTCGTGGATTAAGATCCGGAAAAACGAATTGACGGTCAGCGAGCAAGGGCTGAAAGACCTGCAACATTTGCACCGCGAGGTGGCCGACTATGTGCACCAGGTCAACCTCGCCGTGCGCGCCAACAAAGCCGACTGCATCATACGCGCCCGGGCCGATAGCGGGAACATCACCCGCCTGATGAAACAAATCCGTAAACGCCATCTGCAACGCCTCAGTGCCGACGAAGTCACGCCGCTGAAGAGCCTGATTTACCTGGATATACTGAATCATTACCGGCGTATGAAGGACCACGCATTGAACGTGGCGGAAGTGGTAGCGGGCGAAAAATAGACGGGCCGGGCCAGTATGCAAAAGACCTCTTTCACCTACAAACTGGACAAGCCTCAACAGGATCGGTTGTTGGCCGTGCTGCAACAAGCCAATGTCCGCCCGGTGGAAATGCCGTACACCCGCATCGCGGCCGACGCTGAAAGTTGCCGGATCGCCCTCTACACCAGCGGCAAATGCCTGATCCAAGGCAAGGGGGCCCAGGATTGGATTACGTACACCCTGGAACCGCTCGTCCTGCAAGAAGTCCGGCTGGGCTATGAAGAAGTCCTCGATCCGGCGTTGCACGATCCTCATATGGGCATCGACGAAAGCGGCAAAGGCGATTTTTTCGGGCCGCTGGTCATTGCGGCGGCCTACGTCAATAAACCGCTGGTAAAGGCCTTTGAACAGGAGGGCGTGCGCGACAGCAAGACCATCAAAAGCGATAAACAAGCCGAGGCCATGGCGCGGACCATCCGCAAGATGCTGGGCGAACGCTATGCCGTAGTCACCATCGGTCCGCGCGCCTATAACCGGCTCTATGCCAAAATGCGCAACGTGAATCAAATGCTGGCGTGGGGCCATGCGCGCGCCATTGAGAACCTGCTCGAAAAAGTGCCGGACTGTCCCCGGGCCGTGGCCGATCAGTTTGGGCCCAAGACCCAAATTGAGAAGGCTCTCATGCGCAACGGACGTGCCATCAAGCTCGAACAGCGTCCTAAAGCCGAATCCGATCCGGCGGTGGCCGCCGCCTCGATCCTCGCGCGGGCCGGTTTCATTCAGGCCCTGCGTCGACTGGGCGAAACCTACGAGACGGAAATACCCAAGGGTGCGTCGGATCGCGTGCGCACGGTGGCGGTCGACCTGATTGCGGCGCGCGGACCGGAGGTGCTGCTCGACACCGTTAAGTGCCATTTCCGGACCACCGACGCCGTACTGCAGGCAGGTGGCCACACCCGCGAGGCGTTGCCGCCGGAGGGTCGCGTCGTTTCCAAACCCATCACCCGAAAACGGGAGAAGTAACATGTCATTCAGCAAAAAACCACTGGTCGGTATCGTCATGGGCAGCAAATCCGATTGGCCCACCATGCAATGTGCAGTCGAGGAACTGAAGAAATTCGGGGTCGCGTCCGAAGCCGGTATTGTATCGGCCCACCGCACCCCTCGCCGTCTGGCCGATTACGCGGCCAAGGCGGAAGAGCGTGGATTGCGCGTGATTATCGCCGGCGCGGGCGGTGCCGCCCACTTGCCGGGTATGCTCGCGGCGGAAACCATTCTGCCGGTGCTGGGCGTACCCATCAAGAGCCGCGCCCTGAACGGTATGGATTCCTTGCTATCCATCGTGCAGATGCCCGCCGGCATTCCGGTCGGCACCCTCGCCATCGGCGAGGCGGGCGCGCGCAATGCGGCTTTGCTGGCGGTGGCGATTCTGGCCGGGACCAATGCTGAGTTGGCCCAGCGCCTGCATGCCTACCGCGATGCACAGACCCAGCGGGTAATGAAGGAAACGCTCGACACATGACCGCGCACGCGCCGTTGCCTCCCAATAGTCGGCTAGGCGTCTTTGGTGGCGGCCAGCTTGGCCGCATGTTCGCGCAGGCCGCTGCGCGGCTGGGCTACCGCGTCACCGTGTTCGCCCCCGACGAACAACCGCCCGCCGCTCAGGTCGCCGCCGCACAGGTGCGAGCTGACTATGACGACCTGGACGCCGTGCGCCGTTTCGCAGCGGAAGTCGACGCCATCACCTACGAATTCGAAAACGTACCCGCCTCGGCGGTGCAGGCGGTCGCCGACCGCGTACCGGTCCGGCCCGGTCCCGACCTGTTGGCCATCACGCGCAACCGGGTTCGTGAAAAGAGTTTCCTGCAAGATAAGGGCATTGCCGTCACCCCCTTTCGACGGGTGGATACCGTTGACGAATTGGCTGCCGCCGCCACCGCGTTCGGCGGCAACGCGGTCGTGAAAACAACCGAACTGGGTTACGATGGCAAGGGCCAATGCGTGTTGGACGCGCACACCGATGCCCGCACCGTGTGGTCCGCGCTGGGCGCGCCGGATGAGTTGATCGTGGAACAGCGCATCGAATTGGCTGGCGAATGTTCCGTGCTCGTGGCGCGGGACACGGCGGGCACCTCGGTCGTATACGGTCCGTTCTACAACACCCATACCCGCCATATTCTGGATATCACCACTTGGCAGGCCGATGATCCCGGACCGTGGGCGCAGGCGGCACGCGCTATTGGCACGCAGGTCGCCGACGCGTTTCAATTGGAGGGTTTGCTGTGCGTCGAGTGTTTTGTAGACGCGCGCGGGAAGGTCATGGTCAACGAAATTGCGCCGCGTCCGCACAATTCCGGACACCTGACCATCGAAGCCTGCTCCATCAGTCAATTCGAGCAGCAAGCCCGCTTAACGGCTGGCGGGGCGGCGGTTGAACCGGTGCCGCGCGCCCCGGCGGCGGCCATGGCCAATCTGCTCGGCGACGGCTGGGCCAACGGCGAACCCGACTGGCCCGCCGTCTGGCAGGACCCCGCCGTGACGCTACACCTTTACGGCAAAACCGCCGCCCGGCCCGGCCGCAAAATGGGTCACTTAACCGCCTTAGCCCACACCATGGCTGAAGCCCAAGCCCGCGTGGAAAACGCGCGCCACCGCATCTTCGAACGGGAAGTTTGACTGGCCATTTCCAACGTCTGAAAAACACCGGTGTTTTGACTTCCAAGCCCTGGAACACCAAACCCAACCCGTCACGCGTGAACCGACTGCTTGATATTCATATCCAACGAAAGTATTTTGGCCCGTGCAGTTAAAGGTATACCTGACTCGGCTAGGGAGAAGACACAGAAACCGTCATACCCGCCTCTTTCTGTCCGCGCCCTCTGCCTCACGGCGGGTTGGAAAACCCGCCCTCCGTTTTTCCGCCTCCTCACGCGTCACGCGGCACAAAGGTCCAGCCGACCTCCTGCGCATAGGCGAGGATGCGAGCTTGAACGGTTTTGTGTTCGCCGGGTTTCATTAAAAGGTTTCCAAGCGGAGGGTTCTCCAAATTGTCTCGCGCAGGTCGGGATCAACCCCGACCTCCTCGGCATAATCCCGCCACCGGGACACAACCACCTGCACGTCGTGTAAGATAGCTTTGGCCTCTCCCCGCTTCAGCAGCGCAAGCTCTCCGCAGGCCTCAAAATCAGCCCTGGTGAAGTCATCCCGCTTTCCGTTCAGGGTCATCTGATGCGCAGAAGTCCATTTGCCCAACGGGTTGTAGCTCCACGTAAGGTCAAATGCCGGTGACAATGACCACGCTCCTTTACGGTCCATAAGGAACGCGATATTTTTCACATGATCATCCTGATTCCGAGCCACGATATTGAAAACCATCCGCCGGAACTGCTGTTCAAACGCCTCCCGGTCGTGTCCCAACTGGCGCATAACCATGATGGCCTGTTCGTAGCCGTACGCTCCGGCCATATTAAAATCGTAATGCGCCAAGGCCGCCAGCGATTGCATGTGCAACTTCAGCCCCTCGTCGGTTCGATCAAATCGCTTCGTCATAAAATGTCGTCGTCCGTTTTCCTCGAACAATCGGCAAGGCATCATGGTGATGCCTGCGTCCTTGGCCATTTTGGAATACGCGTACTCGACAGCGCTGAATCCCTCTGGGTCCGCCAGCTCCTTATCACGGTTGCTCTTCACCCCATCAAACTTCATCAACCAATATTCGAAACCGATTCCGGCTTGAACCTGTCCGGACTTTACTTCTCCGGTTTCGGGGTTCCATGCGATGATCGCCTTGGCTCGAGCCCCGCCTGCGGACGAGCCCACCCGCAGGATTTCACGCACCGCCTGCTGGTCTTTGCGCTGGGCCAGAAGGGTCGAAAGAGACGAACGATGTGCAAGAATCTCCGATGCCAGTTCAACCAACTTGGCAACGTGAAGTTGGGTAGGCGCGCGTGAGCTCCGCTGAATGGCAGGCTTGAACTCCAAAGCTCCCATGCCCCGGGAACCGATATAGCACAGGCGCATATCCAATATCCGTTCCCCACAATCGGATGGCAGCCCTCGTGGTCATGCTTCATCGCCCCACTTCCATTCCGATCGTTGATCGTCCTCTTGCTTCTTTCTACCCACGCGCTGCGGAAGCGCTCCGTTCTCTTTGACGATATCCCGGGGCCGCGGTCTCGGTTCAGGAAGCAAGACGTCCAGTTGTGACAGTAGATCGAGCTCGCGGAGGACGCGGAGTAGTGTGCGGGTTTGAGTCGTCTCGCCCGACTCAAGCCGTTCCAGCGTACGTTTCCCGACTCCGGCCTTTTGCGCCAGTTCTGCCTGGGTAAGATTTAACCCGATCCGAAACTGTGTAAGCCTCCGCCCCAGCTCCGCTAGCAACGCATCATCTTTATAAAGATATTGAAGCTTCATCGCGATCAATCCGAAGAATTAATTAAATTAATCGCAATATATGGCGAATAACAGGCAAAGATCAATAACAATTCGCATTTCAGGCTCTTGCAAAACCTCCAAGGTCGACACGGAGGTCGACCCTCCGGCAAAAAAACAGCCGTATTTCGCAGGTTCCCGGAGGGGCAGGCTCCGTCCTGCCCTCATGAATGGGAGGTTTTGCAAGAGCCTGTTTATAGCGATTTATTCAGGAACTCAATTTGGCACGATTAAGGCGTTTTTGGCACGATTCCGGTTTATATGGCGCGATTAGCCCTCTTTGTGTCGCCATTCTGGTCTATTTGCCGCGATTCGGACTTGCAACATCATGCAACTATTCGCCATTTAAGGCGATTTGATACCGTATTCCGTCCTTTATCGCAAGACATGACGATTTAGATAAGGTCCCCCCGCCTCTTCTCTTCCCTCTTCTTAAAGCCTCTTTTTGAGCCCCAAAACAGCCTCTAAGAGCCATTAACAAACCCCTTTGGCTACGCAACCCGTTCGCCATCAACAGAAAGCTGTGGTCCGACCCCGGCGAAACCCCAGTGATCTGTTCATCGAAAACGGCTTTGACCTTGAGATGGGTTGGGTGCCGGAGGTGATCCGCGAAACCCGCCATTGCCGGTAAGGGTGCAATACGGTATGCTGCCGGAATGGACGATGCTCATATACCCATCAGGATTGATTACGAAGCCACGTATGAATACGACGAAAAAGTATCCCTGTCGCCCCATGTGATTCGAATCTTTCCGCGCCTTACCTTGTTTGTCCGCGTCCTTGATCTCTCGTTCCGGTGTGGTGGTGCCGACATCCAGTTCCGTCGCGACCTGTATGACAATGAAACCGCCTACTGTTTTTTCCCGGACGATACGCACGCCTTCGATGTCTCTCTGCGTGCCACATTGAACCTGGAACCCCGCAACGCACTTGATTTTCTGCTCGATTCCCACGGCTTGCACACCCCTCCGTCCTATTCGGACGCCGAGCGGGTCCAGCTGGATGCCTACTTGGCCGGTTCCACGTTCACCCCCTTGCCATCGCCTCTAGCCCCCGCCGGGAAACGACCCACGGTGGAAACGCTCATGACCATGACGCGATGGATGAACGAACAACTCGGTTACGAGCGGCGCGATGAAGGCCCCCCTCTGGATCCGGCCGATTTGCTGGCCCTTGGCACGGGTAGCTGTCGCGATTACACGGCATTGCTCCTCGAAGCACTACGCCAAAACGGCATCGCCGCCCGGTTGGTCAGTGGATTCCTCTGGAAAGGCAACGCCGCAAACGAGCGCATCGCAGACGACGACCTGCACGCGTGGGTGGAAGCCTATCTGCCGGGTGCGGGCTGGCTCGGACTCGATCCCACCAACGGCACTTTTTGTGATCATCACGCCATGGCCTCCGCCGCCGGCCTCACACCAGACGACATCGCCCCCATCAGCGGCACCTACTATGGGCAACACCCCATCCCCAGCCGCCTTTACGACCCGCCTCGTGATCGAAGACCTCACGCCTCCCTGACCGCTTGAGTTCCATTAACGTCTTAGGCTCTTGCAAAACCTCCCATTCATAAGGGCAGGACGGAGCCTGCCCCTCCGGGAGCCTGCGAAATAGGCCTGGTTATTTCCCGGAGGGTCGACCTCCGTGTCGACCTC
>PWVE01000234.1 GCA_003562335.1 PVC group bacterium | reverse complement strand
GCAAAACCTCCCATTCATAAGGGCAGGACGGAGCCTGCCCCTCCGGGAGCCTGCGAAATAGGCCTGGTTATTTCCCGGAGGGTCGACCTCCGTGTCGACCTCGGAGGTTTTGCAAGAGCCTGTGTTTACATAGAAAATATTCTGTCGGATTCTTACAGAATAAAAACGGAGAAAAGACTCATCATGACAGCCAAAACCACCATGTTCGGACTTACCGCCTTGATCCTGCTGGCGCTGCTTTTAGGATTGCGCGAGCTGAACCGTCTTTCCGACCAAGCCGAGTATGCCGAGTCGCTGACCATCTACAGTGCGGCGGGCATGCAGCGGGCGCTGGACGCCGTTATTGACGACTATCAAGCGTACTATCTCAAACAACACGGCCAACCGATTCGTATCGAGGTCCAATATGGTGGATCCGGAACATTGCTCAGCCAGTTACAGGTACTGCGTAGCGGGGATCTGTTCCTGGCCGCCGACCAATCCTATCTGGACCGCGGACGCGATCTGGATATCGTGCAGGAAACCATACCGTTGGCCAGCATGACCCCCGTTATTGCCATGAGCGAACAGGCGGCGGGCCGGATCACGTCGCTGTCCGACCTGATGACCGGCGACTGGCGCTACGCCATCGGCGCGCCCGACGGGCCCGCGATTGGCACCGTGACCCGGTCCGCACTGAAGGCGAAGGGGGCCTGGCCCGCCTTTGAACGGGGTGCCGCAGTGGTTAAACCGACCGTCAACGACCTCGCCAGCGATGTCCGTATCGGCGCGGCGGACGCCGCGATCATTTGGAATGTGCTTGCCCGCCAATACGGCCTTGATTTTGTCGAGGACCCGTATCTGGACGAACAGGGAGTGGATGTGGCGGTCGGCGTCCTGGCGTGGTCGGAACGGCCGACGGCGGCCCTGCACTTTGCGCGTTTTCTGACGGCCCCCGAAAAGGGGATGCAACATTTTGCGGCCGAGGGGTTCGACGTGAAGGAAGGTGATCGTTGGGCCGACCGGCCGGAAGTGAACTTTTTCAGCGGGGGCGTCAACCGGCGCGCGCTCGAACCCATCATCGAAGCGTTTCAGCAGCGGGAGGGCGTCCGCATCAATACCGTTTACCAGGGCTGCGGCGCGCTGAACGCCCAGTTGAGCACCATCCGGGACCAAGACCCGGACCGGGGCTTCCCGGACGGATACCTGCTTTGTGATGTCTACTACCTGAGCCCGGTTGAGAATTGGTTTGAAAAGGGAAAGGCCGTGTCCAGCACGCCGATCGTCATTGTCACCAGCCGCGATAACCCGCACCAGATCGAGTCCCTCGAGGATCTTACCCGGCCGGGTATCCGGCTGGTGCTCGGCAACCCCACCCACTCGACCATCGGCGGCCTGACCGACCGCCTGCTTGAGGCTAAAGGCGTATACGAGGCCATCCAACCCAATGTCGCGGAGCGCCAACCCTCCTCCGGTATGCTGGTACCGCCGGTCGTCAGCGGAGCAGCGGATGCCACGCTGGCCTATTATTCCGACACGCTCCCTGAGCGCGAGCGATTACACGTGGTCCGGATCGATTCCGAATATGCCCAGGCCGTCCAACCGTTTACCGTGGCCTACACCTCCCAGCACAAGCAGTTGATGTACCGGCTGTATGACTTTATTGGCCGGTCGGAGGAAATCTATGCGGAGCTGGGTTTCGGCTGGAAACTGGGTCAGGACGTAGATCAATTCGAGGTCATGGCGCCCGCTGGTGCCCGTGCCCCGGCAGGCAACGAGGCCCCCGCCCCGTGAGTGTGGGCCAGGGACAACGAACCACCGCCGAACAGGAAGAGCGGAATGCCATGCACCTGCTGCCGGTGCGGCGAGCGGATGTGCCGTTCCTGCTGGCCCTCGCCCTGATTGCCTCCGTCTACATCATCTTGATCATCGGGATACTGGCGGCCAAGGTCTTTTACGTGGAACTGCCGCTGGTCGGCGAAGTCTTCACCAATCCGGGCTATCGCTATGCCGTCATCCTCTCCCTGCTCTCCTGCTCGGTCACCACCGTGCTGTCGGTCTGGATAGCGGTTCCCACCGCATATCTTATGACGCGCGTCTCCTTTTTCGGCAAACGCCTTGTGGACGCCATTCTGGATATACCGATTGTTTTGCCGCCGCTGGTCATTGGGTTGGGCCTGCTCATGCTTTTCCAAACACCGCCGGGCGTCTGGATTCAGCAGCATGTCCGCTTCACCTATGCGATCCCCGGCCTGATCCTGGCCCAGTTCATGGTTGCTTGCGCCTTTGCCACCCGGACCATGATGGCCACGTTCACCGAGATCAATCCCCGGCAGGAACAGGTAGCGGTGACCCTGGGCTGCTCCCGCTCGCAGGCTTTTTGGATGGTGGTGCTGCCGGAAGCCCGGCGCGGTATGATTCCCGCCGCCACCATCGCCTGGGCGCGGGCGATGGGCGAGTTTGGGCCGGTCCTGGTCTTTGCGGGCACCACGCGTATGCGCACGGAAGTGATGCCCACCACCATCTTTCTCGAACTGCAAGTGGGTAATCTCGGCATGGCCACGGCGGTCGCGGTGGTGATGCTGGTCACGTCGCTGGCGGTATTGGTACTGATGCGGATTGCCGGCCGCGGTATGCGGATGATGTAATCATGATCGACTTTAAGGACATAACCATTCAGCTGGGTGCGTTTTCCCTGGAAAAGGTGACGCTGCATATCCCGACCGGGGCCTATGCGGTCCTGATGGGACGCACCGGTTGCGGCAAGACAACGCTGCTGGAGGCGGCCTGTGGTCTGCGCCCTCTAAAGGCGGGCCGCATCCAGCTCATGGGACGCGATGTCACCGCTTTGCCACCGGGACAGCGCGGAATCGGCTTGGTCCCTCAGGACGGGGCGCTGTTCACCACCATGTCGGTGGAGGATCACTTGGGCTTTGCCCTGCGCGTCCGTAACCACCCGCGCAAGGTCATCCGCGCCCGCGTGGAGGAGTTGGCCGACTGGCTGGGTATCACCCATCTGCTGAAACGGCGGCCGCAGGGACTGTCCGGCGGCGAACGCCAACGGGTGGCCATCGGACGCGCGATGGCGGCGCATCCCGACATCCTCTGCCTGGACGAACCCTTTTCGGCGCTCGACGAGGAAACCCACGCCGACATGCTGGAACTGCTGCGCCGCGTCCACCGCGAAACGGGCGTCACGGTCATGCACATCACGCATAACCGGCGCGAGGCCCGTGCCCTCGCCAATCCGCTGATCGTGCTGCGCGACGGGCAGGTGGTGGAACACGATCTGGACTCGATCGGCACCACACCAAATCCCACTAACGATGATTCAGTCGAGGATAATGACGATGTTAACGGATTTTGAAAAAGAGCGGTATAGCTGGCAGATGGATGTGCCCGGCGTAGGCGAGGCTGGTCAGGAGAGACTGAAACAGGCCCGCGTACTGATTTCCCGGGCTGGCGGGGTCGGAGGCCTGGTGGCTTTCCAACTCGCCGCCGCGGGCGTCGGCACGTTACGCATCGCGCACGCCGGCAACCTGAAGCCCGCCGACTTGAACCGCCAACTGTTGATGACCCATGACCATCTGGGCCGTCTCCGGGCGGACTGTATACACCAGACCTTGAGCGATCTTAACCCGCTCATCGAAATCGAAGTCATTCCTGAAAACTTGTCCGCCGAAAATGCGCCGCGTTTGGTCGGGGACGTGGATTTGGTCATCGATTGCGCTCCGCTATTTCCAGAGCGGTTTGCCATGAACGACGAGGCCATGCGGCAGGGTAAACCGATGATCGAATGTCCCATGTACGATAGTGACGCCTATCTCACCTTTTTCCAACCGGGTCGTACCGGCTGCCTGCGCTGCCTGCACCCGGAAACGCCACCCGAATGGAAAAGGCGTTTCCCGGTCTTTGGTGCCGTTTCGGGCACCGTGGCCTGTATGGCGGCCTATGAGGCCATTAAACACATCACCGGGATCGGGACCAATCTGCGCAACACCTTGCTGCATTGCGACCTGGCGACCATGCGCTTCCGTCGCTTGCCCATCGAGCGTCGCGCGAACTGTCCCTATTGCCCACCGGCCGACGAAAGGAGATCAGATGCCTAAACTCATAATACCCGCCGCGTTGCGGGGACGCATGAACCACCCGCAAGACGAAGTTGAAGTGCCGGGGACCACAGTCGGTGACGCGCTACGCGCCCTGACCAAGGACCACCCCGAACTCCAGGACATCCTCTTCGTCGACGACCAGCTCCATCCCAGCCTGCGCATTTTCGTGGACGACCAGGCCCCCGCCCCCGAGCAATGCCTGGCCACCACCGTCAAAGAAGGCAGCGAAGTCGTTCTGCTTCCGCCGATCGCCGGGGGTTAAGCCTTTCCACACACCGGGCACTTGGGATCCCGGGCCACCTGCAGTTCGCGGAAGGTGAGGGATAATGCGTCGCACATCAGCAGGCGCCCTACCAGCGGGCGCCCGATGCCCGTCAGCAGTTTGATGGTCTCATTGGCCTGCATAAGGCCGATCAGCCCCGGCAAAACCCCCAGCACCCCTTCTTCCGTGCAATCGGGGGTCAGCTCTGCGGGCGGCGGGTCCGGGAAAAGACAGCGATAACACGGTCCCTGCGGCATACCGAACACCGTAACCCGCCCTTCGAACCGAAACACGCTCCCGTGCACCTGGGGAAGGCCGAGTTGAACACAGGCATCGTTCAGCAGGTAACGGGTGGGAATATTATCGGTACCGTCGACCACCACGTCGTAGCCTTCCAGGATGGAGGCCACGTTTTTGCGGCCCAAACGGGTCTCATGCACCTGCACCTCCACATGGGGATTCAACGCCTGTAAATGGTCCCGGGCCGCTTGCACTTTCGGTCGGCCGATATCCTGGGTGGTGTAGAGGATCTGCCGTTGCAAGTTCGACAAATCCACCGTATCGAAATCAACCAACCCGATGGTCCCTACCCCGGCGGCGGCCAGATAGATTGAGACGGGCGCGCCTAACCCCCCGGCCCCAATCAGCAACACCCGGCCCCGTTTCAACTTCTGCTGCGCTTCCGGCCCGAATTCCGGCAGGGTCAAGTGCCGCCGGTAGCGCCAGTTTTCGTCATTGGAAAACGGGCCGTCCGACCCCGCCACTACATCCTTATCACAAATCGATTTCACGTGCTCTTCCATGTCCCTCGTGCCTCCTTTGTGCCCCATCGTTTCCCCTACACCCAACCCGGCTGTGGCAACTTGAAAACCACGGGTGTGCGGTTCTCCGAACCAATTGATTTAGAGTTTATTAAAAGAAACATCCAATATCCAACACGGAATATCCAACCGAAAATGCGACGGTGGCCAGCGCGATTCTGAGATGTCGGCAAGCTCGACATGACCAGTCCTTGGTCATTCCGACCGGAGTCCCGATCACGCCGCCAGGCGGGTATCGGGACGGAGTGGAGGAATCTCATGACCGCGCCAACCACCGCCCGCAGTAGGGAGATTGGCGTGAACGAGCAAACGTATGTGCATACACGTATGTCCTGGGATAGAGAGCTTTGCCCGTTTTTGAAAGAATCCAGACCTCGCCGATCCGTTACAGGCCCGAAATCGTTCCTTTGTAGGGGGTCACTTTAGTGACCCCACTATCTTGACCCCCACTACCTGTCGCTTGCCATTGTGCAAAATAACCTCTATATAGCCATACCTGAGCACCCCTTTCGTGTGCGTTAGTGATTTTGGTGGTTACCCTCTTCTCTAATCAGTTGCTTTCCCCTTTGCCCCGCCGTGCCCGCTCTGGTCAGCGGATTTTTTTTTGCT
>PWVE01000032.1 GCA_003562335.1 PVC group bacterium | reverse complement strand
TGCCGCAAGATGGCCAGCGAGCCATGTTGAAGCTGGCGCACGCGTTCGCGTGTAATATTCAGATCGTTGCCAATCGTAACTAGCGTTTCGCGCGCCCGTGCACGGGGATTTATCAATGGATACGCACCATACCGGCGGGCCAGGACATCAACGGCCTTGGGTTCCAGAAAGGCGTCCAGCCATTCGCGCACGGTTGCAAAGCGGGTTGTCCCGGCTTCCAGCTGACGAATCTGTTTCCAAAAAACGTCCATGGCACGCAATGATCCGATTCCCACCGAGCGCCAATTGAGGGTTTCTTCCGCCTTCATGCGGCGCAGTTCCCCCAGTGTGGACAGACCATGTTTGCGGGCCATGTGGCGAACACGCGGGGGTAAGCCGGCCTGCTCAATTGGCCAGCTATTGGTTTCTGCGCGTGTCAATTTTGTTTTAAGAGTCGCTGACATATTTTCCGTTATCATCGATTACCATCTTGTCGGGCGGCCTATCTAACGGTAAGTTCCTTTAGGTGTCCAATGAATTATGACATGACGAGGACAAAGCATGCAACGGCAACAACTAAAATCAAAGATTCACCGCGCGGTCATTACCCGGGCCGATGTGAACTATGAGGGTAGCATTGAGATTCCCCGCGACCTGATGCAGGCGGCGGATTTATGGCCCCGCGAAAAAGTGTTGGTGGCCTCGATTACCTCAGGGGCGCGCTTGGAGACGTATGTTCAGGTTGGGGCTACCGGCACCGGGGAAATTATAATGAACGGGGGGGCCGCCCACCGGATCGGGTCCGGCGAGCGGGTGACCATCATGGCGTTTACCTGGGCGGAGCAGCCGGTGTCGGCCCGCGTGGTACTCTGCGATGAAACCAACCGGATCGTCAGCGCCAACACCCTCACGGAAAGCAGTCAGCCACAAACAGACTCCTGCACCTGAACCTGCGTTTTTCGCCGAGTAGCAGCTCAAGGGTGCTGCCGACGCCCTCAGCGGAAGACGGCGTACACAATGATGTAGATGAGTACGACCGTGACCACCCCGACAAACACCAGCTTGTTGCGCTGAACGCCCCGGCCTTGCCGGGTTTGAACCGGCGTTTTGAATCCGCCGGTGGCAAAATAACTGGCAAAACGCTGGTCGCCATGCACCGGCGCACGCTTGGCACCACCGGTGGTGGTAGGTGCAGGTGGGTTACGGCCCAGTCCCTCTTTGGCCGCCGCCGCCGAGGCGCTCCAACCAAAGAGATCGCGCTCCGCGTCTTCATCGACATCTGCGGCATCGCCCACCGAAACCTTGCCGGACACCGACGGCCGGACGGTGGGGCCGACTTTATTGCCCACGGGTGCCTGCCCGCGCTTGACCGCACGTGACAGCGCCTTTATCTCCTCGCGGACACGGCGCTTTTCGCTTTCGATTTCGCGCAATTTGCGTTCAAACGGTGTTTCTTTGCGAGCGGTGGTTTTAGCAGCGGTGGTCATCATCGTCGCTCCATTCTAGAGCATGCCCATGCTATGCATGTAATAGAGGATCCAGAGTACGATCAGCGTCAACATCAGGGGCAAGCTAACCGCCAATCCCACCTTTAACCAAGCGGTAAACGAACGCTGTCCGCGCTCGTCCTCATCGCGGTCTTCATAAAATACGGGGCGGTGCAACGTGGCGGTTTGTTTTTCCTCATTGCTCAGCGCCTCGATTTTGGCCAACGCCTTATTGTATTCCACGCGGATATCCTCCACCCGGGTCAAGGCTTTGCCCAACTCTTCACGAAACGTCTCCTCCGCCCAATCGGCTTCATCAATACTATCGATTTCCGACAACCAAACCCGGCACTGTTGTCGCGTGTTGGTGACCTGCTCCAGCAGTTTTTCCGCATTTAATTCATCTTTTTCCAGCGAAATCAGGCTGTGATTGAGGTGTTCGAGCATTTCCCGCTTGCCTTGCTCGTATTCGGACTGGCGACGACGCAACTCCTCCAGCGTAGATTTTTCCTTTTCCAGGTGTTCCTGCCGCTGGCGTAAACGCTCCAGTTCCTGAGCGGCGTGGGCCATATGATCTTCCACCTGCTCGCGATGGCGCGCCATGCGCGTCAGGTTAAAATCCGACACGCCCCGCGGAGGCGCCTCGGTTGCGCCCGGCTCGGCACTCACCGGGATGTCCGGTTTGCGGTGTTTCACCAAGTCTTCATCAAAAAAATCGGTTTTGGCCATGGTCTTTCTCCTCGTCCATACATGATAGGGTTACGGTATGTTCAGTGTTTGTCCTTCCCGCAGACTATCGGGCGTTGCCAATTGGTCGCGGTTGGCTTCATAAATCCGGCGCCATTGCGTTGAATCGCCATATACTTCCCGGGCGATGCGACTCAAATTATCGCCGCGCTGCACACGGTAGGTGCGCTGCGCGGCCGCCTGGTCCGGCTCAGTGCGCGGGGTGGAGGCTGGCGAGGACCGCGGTCGCTCGCGCGTAGCCGGGGCATCCGGCGGCGAGGCCGGACGCTGATCTGCAGCGGCCGTGCGGGTTTGCCGTAGTTGTGCGGTCAATTCGCTGACCTGATGGCGCAAGCCTTCGTTTTCCCGTTCCAGCTCCGCAATCCGTTCAATCGCGCCACGCGGCGGATCGGGCAGCGCAGCCAAATACGAAATGTGGGCCATACGGATCAGTTCCTCCACCATACCGCGCTTCTCGGCATTCGGGCGCAGCTCCAAGTAGCGCGAATAGTGGTAGATCGCCCGCAAATAATCCGCTTGGTGGTCGTCAAACTCCACGGCCAGCTTTAAATGCGCCAAGGCCAGGTTCGGATTGCGGTCCAGCGCGCGCTGATAAAGCTCGATGGCCCCGTCCACATCGCCCGCGCGCTTGCGGGCATCGCCGCGGATCACCAACGGGTCCCGCTCATCGCGCCGGTCCAAGCGCTCCGAGGCCGGACCACAGCCCGACCCGGCGCCTAAACTAAGCGCCAGCAGTAACCCCAACAGCAGCGGTGGACAAACACGGTTTTGCATGCCTATTGGATAACACGCAACCGTGATTCCGTCAATCGCGGAGACATTCGTAGTCGACCACCCGGCGTTCGGCCGCAACTTCTTTAACCAAGGCCACCACTTTTTGGTGGTCGGGATGGTTCTGGTAAATGTCGAGATCCGCCAAACTGCCGAACTCGGAATAGAGCACGACATCCGCTGAATGTTCAGAACCAGCCATGTTTAACCCCACTTCTATATGCTTGATCTCCGGAATCGTCTGCGCCAACTGCTCAATTTCGGTTTTCAATTTACGCGCATTCTGTAAGGCCGCATTGACCCCGTCGTCTTGTTTCAACTTCCACATCACAATGTGTTTAATCATGGTTGAACTCCTCTCTTGTTTATTGCTGCCAGTGGCCACCACCCTTGCACACGACCGCGCACAAGACAACCCCTGCCGGGTAAAGAAACTTGCCAGTCTGCTCGCGGCACCGCATCATACCCCCGTTCCCTGCACGACGGGGCCATCTAACGCACAGAGGAATTATGGCGCATTGTATTGTACCGGAAGCGGAAGCCTTGTTGGATAAGACCATCAAGGTGCTGGATCACGGGTTTGTCCGGCTGGTGGATTATATGGGAAGCGACGCCCGTATTGTGCAGACCGCCCGCGTCTCCTACGGCGCTGGAACCAAATCGGTGCGCGAGGACGCGGGCTTGATCGATTACCTGATGCGGCACCAACACACCTCGCCGTTCGAACACGTGGTGCTGGAATTGCACTGTAAAATGCCAATTTTTGTGGCGCGCCAATGGATTCGCCACCGCACGGCCCGCCTCAACGAGATATCCGGCCGGTACAGCGTACTGGACCGTGAATGCTATTGCCCTGACCCCGCTCAAATCAAAAAGCAGAGCACCTCCAATAAACAAGGCCGGGCAGACCATGAAGTCCCGCCGGAACTAAGCCGGAAGGTACTGGACCTGCTACGCCGCGATCAAGGGTCCGCGTATGCCTCCTATGAGGAACTGATCAACGACGGCATTGCCCGGGAATTGGCCCGGATCAATCTGCCGCTTTCGTTGTATACCCAATGGTACTGGCAAATGGACCTGCATAACCTGTTCCACTTCATTAAACTGCGCGCCGACCAACATGCTCAATGGGAAATTCAGCAATATGCCTTGGTCATCGCCGATATTGCCCGGGCCATTGCCCCGCAAGCCTATGCCGCTTTCGACCGGCACGTGTTGCAGGGCCAGCGTTTTTCCGCCGACGAACTGGACGCCTTGCGCGCGCTGCTGGCCGGCCAACCCAATCCTTTACCTGACCGCAAACGGGCGGAATTCGAGCGCAAACTGGCACCGCCACCGTCAAGGTAGCCAGACGCGCACCGCCAACTGTTGGCGGCCCCACTCGAGGGCTTGTTGATGCGTCCGGTAATAGAGGTCGATCTTGTTGCCACGAATCGCCCCGCCACGGTCTTCCACCACGCCGTAGCCGTAGCCGGGCACGTACATGATTGTTCCGAACGGGAATAGCCGTGTATCGGCGGCAATCGTACCCAGCCGGGCGCGGGTGCCGCTGGCTGTGCGGCCTACTTCTTTGCGTTGGCCCCGGTTGGGACCATAACTATAAACCGGCCGGCCCCACCAATTCCGCTCCCAACCGCAACACGCTCCGCACGGGCAATAGGCCGTGACCTCCAGCTGGTGCACCTGCGCGGCGGCCGCCGATACCCGGCGGGGGGGCGACCGGCGTGGATCCCGTAATCCGCAGCCACTCCCCACACACACTCCGAGGCCACACAGCCCCAGGCAGCACCACCAACCAAACCGGCTTTCACGAATGTGTTGCAACATGCCGGTATGGTGGTCCAAAGAACCGCACTCCGCAAGTGCGGAACCTGCAAAAAGAATTTTTTGTGCAAGTAGATGTTTTGCAAGAGTCCGGGATATGTGTACGATGTGCCCCCTTATGAGTTGTTACCAACCAGCCGCGAACGGACGTCTTATTCCCCGGCACCTTCACCATTCAAGACCCTGATTTTTTATGCCGCCCCATTTGTCCAACAGTCGCTTCGCTGCCGCCCGAATTCTCCAGAGTTATACCGAGCATGGGGTGATGCCGGAACGGCACTTACGCGAGCTGGTGCAGGACCGGGCTTTTATTACCGAAATGGTACTGGGCGTGGTACGCCACCAGCTCAGCCTCGACTGGTGGCTGGGCCAACTGATGCCGCGTGGCGTGCCCACAGGGCGCGTGCGACCGGTGCTGTGGGTGGGCCTCTATCAAATCATGTTGATGGACGCCGTGGAACCGTATGCCGCGGTCTACGAAACCGTGCAAGCGGCTAAAGTCATCGGCACGCCGCGCCACGCGCCGCTGGTGAACGCGGTGTTGCGGCGCGCTTTGCGCGAACGGCAACCCCTGCTGGACGCACTGCATCAACAACCGCCAACCGTGCGCTTCAGTCATCCGCCTGAGCTGTTCGACCGCTGGAAAACCGCGTTCGGCGAGGCGGATACCCTGCGCCTCTGCGTCTGGAACAATACCAGGCCGCACGTCTACCTGCGGGTCCGCCCGCAATGGTCCCCCGACGACACCCTGCACCAACTCCAGCGGTGCGGCGTTCCAGCCGCACTGTGCACCGCACGGCCGGAATTTATCACCCTGCAGGATAACGTGCGGGTGGAAAAAGTGCCGGGCTTCGCGGTGGGCCAGTTCATGGTGCACGATCCGGCCACCATGCGCGCGGTTGATTTGCTGGATCCACAACCCGGTGAAGCCATTGCCGATGTGTGCGCGGCGCCGGGCGGCAAGGCCATCGCCATAGCCGATCGCTTGCAAGGGCGTGGACTTTGGGTGGGCGACATCAACCTCATCCGCAGTAAACGCCTGCAGGCCAATTTACGGCGCTGCGGATATGCCGCCATCCCGGTACACGCTTTCAATGCGGTAGCCGAACCGTTGCCACAAGAATTTGACGGGATCCTGCTGGATGCGCCCTGCTCCAATACCGGCGTTATCCGGCGGCGACCCGACGCACGTTACCGGTTGAACGCGGATCACCTGGCCCAGCTCAATAACCTGCAACTCCAGATGTTGGATAACGTCGCCCACGCGGTACGCCCCGGCGGTCGCTTGGTCTACAGCACCTGCAGTCTTGAGGCGGAGGAAAATGAGGACCTGATCCGCCGGTGGTTACCCCAACATCCCGACTTCCAATTGGAAGCAACGGCGACCTGCTTTCCGCCACACGACCACATCGACGGCGCGTATACAGCGCGGCTGCGGCGGCGGGCGGGTTAAGAATTCGGGGGACAGTAGCGCCCGGGTGCAATGATTCCATTGGGGTCGAGCGTCTGCTTAAGCGCGCGCACCGTTTGCCAGAATGGTTTATCCCCGTCCACCAGCTTGTCCATATGCTGAATACCCAGTCGATACGGCGGATAGCCCATAGCGATGTAGCGCTCGGTCAATTCATCCACCGCGCGATGGGCTGCGGCGGTCGCTTGCTCGTCCCGCCGGTCAAACGCACAATTAATCACGGCTTCCGCAATGCGGGAACTGATAAAGTTCAAGGTGATATACGCCTCAAATCCCGCCTGCCCCAAAATGGCCGTGGCGACATCGATCACCTCGCGCGCCACCGCACCGGCTAATGGAAAGAACGGCAGCACATACAGCATACCGCTGTGACCGGGGTCCACATCATGAATCGGCTTGGAGGTATCCTGACCCACCGGCCACGCGACACTCTTGAGGGCGGCATCGGTGGGGACCCCCTGCGCCAACTGGTACAGCGGCTTGATGGCTTGTAGCATAATGCGTTTGCGCCGGACCGCCGGCCAAGCCGGCCAGCGGGCCAACCAACGTTCGGCCAGCGCCCACTTGCGATCATCCAAAAACGTCACGTGCGCCAACCCGCGCAGGGCCGCTTTTATCTCGCGTCGCATCGCCCGCAGCAGAGTGGGGGTTCCAAATACGCCGCCCACGGCGTTCCAGGCCCCAAACCCTTCCTGCGCCAATAAGGCCAGTGCCTGCTCCCGCAGTGGGGTCGGCGGGGTCGCGGGCACCTGCTGCCGTAATTGATCCGCCACTAACGGGCCCAGCGCAATCTCCGAGCGCTGCCGGTTACCCACGTGCCAGATCGTCTGCACGATTCCCCGGCGGCGCAAATCAATCAGCGCATCAAAAAAAGGGATCAGCTGCTCGTCATCCGCTATCTTGGCCACCACACTCATGGCTTGACCTGCGTCGGGCATCAGGGCGAAGCCGGCCCGGGTGACAATACCGAAGTTGGATTGCGCAAACAGCCCGTTCAGGTCCGGCCCGATACCGGCCGGGTACGCGTGTGTAATGCGGGACGAGTCCAGATGTGCGCAGCCGGTGCGCACGATCTCACCGTTGCCCAGCACGACTTCCATGCCGCTTAACGCGTCAGCCCGCGAGGCGAAATAGCCGATGCCCCGTTCCAGCGCATTACCGATCAGGCTGGTATTCCGCCCGGAACCGGTCACGTTCAAACGCAACGGCAATTGGTTGGCGTGCAGATAGTCATACAACTGCCCCTGGGTTACGCCCGGCTCAATATCCGCGTAATGCCCGGCCACATTGACTTCGTGGATGCGGTTCATTGCGCTGAGATCCACGATGGCGGTGTCGTCCCGCACCGGCAACCCTGAACCCAATCCCCAGTTGGCACCCGTACTGGTAGGGAAAACCGGTGTCCGGTGGATATTGGCAATTTGGATCACCCGCTGCACGTCGGCGGTGGTGCGCGGTACTAAGCGGGCCGGTATGCGGCGCTGCAACGCGCTGACGTTCTGCTGCAGCGCATCCATCTCCGGACCGGCCGTAAAAACCCGGTCCGGGCCCAACGCGTCGCGCCAAGCCAGGATGGCCGCCGACCAGTCCGGCGGTGTGGGATCGGCCATTTAGCGGGTCTCCCCGGCCAACGGCAAATATACCCGCACACGTGTCCCGCGGCCTACCTCACTCTCCATACGCACATCGCCGCCGTGCTCTTGAATAATCTTGCGGGTGATGTACAGCCCCAGACCGGTCCCCTTGTCCGGTGTCTTGGTCGTGAACCCCTGATCAAACACCCGTTCCAACACTTCGGCCGGAATACCATCGCCGTTATCTTCTATACTGACCACCGCCTGGCCATCTACCACAGCACACCGCAAGACAATGCGGCCCCCGTGCGACGGCAACGCGTGCAAGGCATTGTTCAGAATGTTGTAGATCGCCCGCAGTAACTGCAACCGATTGGCCTGCACACGCACGGGTGCGGCTTGTACTTCGTACTGGACCAGCTCGTTACCTAGCACCGCCAGCGGCTCCATGCTCTTAACCGTATCCCGCAGCAACTCGTCCAAGGCCACGGTGTCGAGGCCTTGGTGCACACGTTTATCAGATTTTTGCCACTGTTCCGCCAGTTCATGGCAACGCTGTACATTTTCCTCAATGGTACGCATGTAGTCCAAGGTTTCGTAGCCCGCCGGGGTATTACCCGATTCATGCAGCTGCTTCAGTTGGTCCGACAACAATTCACAATAGCCCAAGATGATGGTCAAGGGGTTGCGCAAGTCGTGGGCAAATTCCCGCGAGGCCTCGCCCACAACGGCCCACTGCTCTTTGAGGGCCACCTGTTCATGCAGACTCATGTTTAACTGGTGCAATTCATCCAGCGCTTTGGCCTTGCGTCGTTCCACCTGAGTGCGTTGTACGTTGCGCCTTACGGTTTCCTCGATTTCGTGGATATCAAACGGCTTTTTCAGATAATCGTTGGCCCCGTGGCGGATCGCTTCCTGCGCCGTCTCCAGCGAACCAAAACCCGTCAGCATAATGACCGCCACCTGCCGGTCCACGGCACGCAGCTCCTGCAGGCCCTCGATTCCGCTCTTCCCCGGCATGCGAATGTCCATGATAACCGCATCCGGGTTCTCGCGTTGACAGCACTCCAAGCCCTCGTCGACGTGGGTGGCCAGCAGGACCTCGTACTCCTTTTTCAAGACCATCCGCAAGCTTTCACGCGGACCGGCCTCGTCATCAATAACCAGAATTTTTGGTTTTTCGGGGGAATCGCTCATCGTTAAAACATGCGGCGATAGGAGACTTGCACCAGTTGCGAAGCCAGCTCGTAGGTTCCGCTGTAAGCCGGTTGCATTTGATTGCGGACGTCGCGATCGCGGAATATATTATAGGCGTAGGCCGCATCCAGCTGGTGCGCGCCCCACGTGTAGCCGACGCCCACGGACACGACGTGGCGATCGGCGTCCGGTAAGGTCGGGGCCATGGTAGTGGACGGGATGGGCGTTTCCATGAACAGGTAGCCCGTTCGCAACGTCCATTGCTCGTCGCAATCCCATTCCACCCCGAATCCCAGCGTCCAGGTATCCTTCCAGTCCTGCGGCACGGTCGGCGGCACCAAGCCCGTGGGGTTGTTGATGCCTACATCCAGAGGCAGCTCGCTAAAACGTGAAAAATCCAGCCATTCCACATCGATACCGAGGCGCACATCATCGCGCAGCTGTAACCCGTAACCGGCTGAAATGATGGTTGGAAACTTAATGGTACTGTCAAAATCACTGCGGGCGGCGACCATTCCGGCGAGCGGAGGGGGAACCTGACTGATCCGGGTGTTTCCCTCGTAGTCGATCGAGAATGGGGCCTTGTAAACCAAAGCCACCCGCTGACGCGCGGTGGCATCCCAGGTGAGGCCCACGCTGGCCCCTATGCCCAGGCCATCGCCTTTCAGGCGGGTTTCGCCATCCGGCAATCCCGGCACGCCGGTTTGCATGGCCCACGGCACCCGCTGGCGCAGTTCCAATTCCGACCAATAAAGATTGGCGGTGGCACCGATAGCCAGCTGATCGTTCAACGGCCACGCCACGCCCGGTGCCACACTGATAGTGGTCATCTCGGCACGGTGCGGGGACACATATTGAAACGGGCCGTCGGCGTGCCATACGGTGGATTGACCGTAGGGCGTGGTGACGGCCAAGCCAACGGTTCCGCCCCGTTCCAGGGGCCAGGCGGCGTGTATATTCGGCAGCAGACTTTCCGGTTCAGTAGTCTGGCCACGCCGCCCGTCGGGGGCCTCAAATTTTGATCGGCCGGATACCAGCAGCAGAGACGCCATAACACTGGGCTCCGCGGTTTCCGCTGCATTGGCCGGATTGTACGACCATGCCGAGGCATCCGTCACCGCCGTCATCCGCGCGCCCAGCGCACCAAGTCCGGTGGCGCTTTCCGGCGGGTTACGGAACCCGTTCGCCCAACCCACACACACCACCGCCATCCAAACCACGCTTCCGGTCAACACGACTGTCCATCGGTTCATTTGCATCATCCCCTCCGCCGTTATGGTTTATTTTCGTTACGATCCGGCCACATCAAACAATCTTGACTTGGCCACACGACTTGATCAATAGTTTATAGACACTTTGCGATGCGGGTGCAAGGTTCTATTCCAGCCACGGGTCTACGGCTTGGTGTAACGTGGCCGTGCTGTTAATAAGCTGTCGATAAGCGGCGGTAATCGAGCAAACATGATTCAAGCAAAACACAATCGCGCGGTAATCACCGGGATGGGGGTGCTGGCCGCGAACGGTACCGGTATTGACGCCTTTTGGGAAAGCCTGGTGGCCGGCCGCAGCGGGATTGGTCCCATCACCTTGTTTGATGCTTCGGACCTGGCCTGCCGAATTGCCGGTGAGGTTAAAGATTTTGATCCTGAACTGTACGTTGACCCCGCCCTAAAGCCGAGGCGCATGGCGCGTGCCACGCAACTGGGCGTGGCGGCTTCCCGGCTGGCTGTCGCGCATGCCGGACTTGATGAACAGGTATGGAGGGCAGGCCAGGAAGTCAACGTTGTGATGGGGGTCAGCACCAGCGCCATGGACCTCTTCGCCGTGGCACCGCGCATTCATACGGCCGTGTCATCGGTTCCGCACGCCGTCACAAGTGCGATTGCCTATACCTACGGCTTGACGACCCGCTTACAGACCATTTCCAATGGCTGTGCGTCCAGTCTGGATGCCGTGGCGGCGGCAGCCGAGCTGGTGCGGACGGGAAGAGCCGATATGGTTATTGCCGGGGGTGCCGATGCGGCACTAACCCACTACGTGTTGGACGGCATGCTAAAGTGTCGCCGCTGTTCCACGCGCAACGATGACCCGCAACATGCCAGCCGCCCGTTTGATCGTAACCGGGATTATGGCGTATTGGGGGAGGGTGCCGGGGTGGTGATCGTCGAGCATCGCGCACATGCCAAAGCACGGGGGGCTACCATCTATGCCGAGATTGGCGGTTATGGAACCAGTGGGGACCTTCCCCATGGAGCTGAAGGAAGCGGCTTTGCCTTGGCCATGGCCGCCGCCGTCGATAACGACGGCATGTACCGGACAGATATTGAACACATCAATGCCCATGGCCCCAGCGATATCTCCATGGACGCGACTGAATCGGACATGATAAAGCGCGTTTTCGGCGCACATGCCTACCAGATTCCGGTCGTTTCAATTAAAGGGGTAACCGGTTGCCCCATGGGAGTCGGCGGCGTGCATCAGGTTATTGCGGGTGCACTCACCCTGCACACGGGCCTTATTCCGCCAACCGCCAACTATGAGGTCCCCGACCCGGCCTGTGACTTGGATTTTGTGCCGGGTCAAGGTCGCAAAGTTCAGTTGCGTAATGTCCTGATCAACACCCATGGCTTCGGCCGGGGCAACAGCAGTCTAATTCTAAAAAGTGCCTCCTGACATGCCGACCATTGCCATCGTTCTAGTCATTACCACCGCCCTGAATGCTACGTTGGGCGTCTTGGTCTACCTGAACAACCCGCATCGCCGCCAGAACACGCAGTTCTTGATGTTCTCGGCCGTAATCAGCATCTGGAGCGTTCCGATTGTGGGGGCGGTCCTGACGACGGATGCCATCTGGGCTGCGCGGTTTGTCCGCCTCGCATCCTATTGGGCAACGTTGATCCCTGTGGCCTTTAATATGTTATGCCTGGCAATCGACTCCCCCGCCTCCTCGTTCAAGCAATTACTGAAGCGCACCCGTGTTATGCTGATCGCCAGCCAGTTGTTCGGCATTCCGTGCTTCTCGGTGCTCTACCTGCAATACGTCTACATCCCGACCGCAGCGGGTACCTTGGCGGACGTGACCTATGGCCCTTATTTTCCCATCTACAACGGCTATTTCATTGTAACGTTTATCAGCACCTTTGCGCGCGCCATAAACAGTATGCGGTCGACCCGAAGTATCCGGCGGACCGAACTGCAATACATCATTCTCGGCTTTGCTACCACGTTGCTGCTGGCATTGACCACGCAAATTATTGTTCCCATGCTTACCGGCAGCTCCCGTACCCAACCCTTCGGTCCGCTTAGCATGCTGGCCATGAATGCCATTATTGCCCATGGCGTGGCCACTCAGCGCATCATGGATGTCGGTCATATCCTGCACCGGATCACGGCCTACAGTCTGATTGCGGCTTATCTGGCTGTCATCTACGCAGTGACGTGGTTCTTTTTTGACTTTTTCTTGCCGCTAAATCTGTTCGGTCTCTACATCCCACACATGCTGTCTGCCATCGTCGTGGCCCTGTTGCTGGCCCCGGCTAATGGTTTCGCGCAAAAGCTCGCTGATCGGTTCCTGCTCGATTCCGCCATCAACGTGGAACAGACCCTGCAACGATCCAGCAGAATCCTGCAGTCGGTGACCTGGCTTGACGAATTGCTGGGCCAATTTGCCGCTCTGCTGAAAAAAGTTTTCCAAGCGGAACGGGTAGCAATCATGCTGCGCAGACCAAGTGGTGATCTTGTGACCCAATATCCGCTCAACAACGGGGATGAAGACCCGCTAACGCTTACGGCCTCCTCCGCGATGACCCGATTCATGGCGCACAGCCAAGAGCCCTTGGTTGCCGAGCTTATGGTTCGTCGGCGTCCAACCCCGGATCGGCAAGAAGTGGTCGCACGCATGACGGAACTGGACTACGCCGTAGCAATTGCCATCCGTCACAAGGGCGAACTGCAAGGCCTTATTCTGCTGGGTCCGCGGTTGGCCGGACGCATCTACGGGGCCGTTGAACAGGATATTCTACAACTGCTGGGCAACCAGCTGGGCGTGGCGATTGAAAACGCCAAACTCTATACCGAGGTGCAGGACGCCCGTATCTACAACAACAATCTGCTCGACAACCTGGTCAATGGCGTGGTGGCCACGGACCAATCCGGCCGGATCACGGTTTTCAACCGGGAAGCAGCCCGTATTCTGCAACGCCCCGCCGACGTCGTCGGTCAATCGATAACGAGTCTCCCTGCCCCCCTGCACCACGCATTAGCCACCACGCTGGAAACGCAAAAGGCCAAGCGGGACCAGGAATATACGTTGCTCATCAACCAGTGCCCCGTTGTGTTGCGCGCGGGCACCACCACCTTCCGCGGCCATGAAGGCGACGTCCTCGGGGCGCAACTGGTTTTCAGCGATATTACCCGGTTAAAAGCACTGGAACAACAAGTGCGCCATAACGATCGACTCGCCAGCTTGGGCACCTTGTCGGCCGGCATGGCCCACGAAATAAAAAACCCGCTGGTCTCTATCAAGACGTTCACCGAACTCCTGCCTTCCCACTACGACGACCCCGAATTCCGCAACCGCTTTTCCTCGCTGGTCGGTTCGGAGGTGCAGCGCATCGATCGCATCGTCAATCAACTGCTCCGCTTTGCCCGTCCCGCCAAGGCCCACTTGCAGAGGGTGGATGTGCATGGCGTATTGCGCCACAGCCTGGACTTGGTGCAAGAGGATTTGCGCAAGCGGACCATTACCCTGGACACGGATTGGGAAGCCACCCAGGACGGGATCGCCGGCGACCGCGATCTGCTGCAACAGGTGTTCGTCAATTTCTTCATGAACGCCATGGAGGCGATGCAACACGACGGCACACTCACCGTCGAAACCCGCAATACCACGTCGCTGGAGCCAGCGCCCCCCGGCGATCAGTCCACCGATGCAGCCACCGGCATCCACATCCTGATCGCCGATACCGGGGAAGGCATTGACGAAGCGCACCTGACCCGGATATTCGACCCCTTTTTCACCACCAAAAGCAACGGGGTTGGCCTGGGATTGGCCGTCGCCCACCGCATCATCACCGAACACGAAGCAACGGTGAAGGCGGAAAAGCGACCGGGGGGCGGTACGGTCTTTCATTTAGTCTTCCCTTTAGCTAAAATGTCCGCGACGCCATGAAACCGGAACCACGAGCGTATCTTTTTTCCCGGGACGAGGCCCTGACCCGGCGCATACAGGCCTACGCCCCTGAACCACTGCGCTGGCAATGCTATACGGACCCCGCCACCGCGGTCACCGCGCTCGAAACAGGGCCCGCCGGATTGGTCTGTATTGACCTGCGCGTCCCTAACGCCTTGGACCATATTGCCCGCTGGCAGCGGGCCGATACCGGCCACGTGGTCATTGCGTTGGGCACCCCCCGCTCCGATCCGGTACGGGCAGCAGAAGCCCTGGACGTATTTGCCACGGCCGCGTTCGATCCGGAACGCTTGCCCTTTGCCCTGATACTGATCCATGCGCTGGACCGGCTGGGCCTGCAACAGGAAATTGCGCGCCTCCACCAACGCGTGGTGGCCGCGCCTCGGCCCGCTGCAGAACATTCCGTACCCGTGGCGCCCGTCGCGGACACACCGTTGCCTCATTTTGTACGGGCACTGCGGCGCCTTGAAAATCCCGCCGCACTGCTGGAGGACTTGGTAGAAGGTATTGCCGGCCACACCAAGGTCGTGCGCGCCGGCCTGTTCACGCCGTCACAGACCGCTCCCGACTTCACCCTCCAAGCCCATCGTCGCGGACTGGCCACGACCGCCTCCCTCGTCTACGCACCGGACCACCCCTTGGTGCGCTGGCTGGAAACACGGGCGCACTTGATTACCCGCACCACTCTCCATCACGTGCCCGACGACGATGAACGTGCGCTGCTGGAAGAAGCCTTGGACGATTGCGGAGCTGAAATTATCGCCCCGCTATTTGCCCGCGGACAGCTGTCGGGCTGGTTGTTCCTGGGTCAGCGCGCCACCGGTATCCCCTTTGCACCAGACGAATTGGAAACCATCAACGCGCTGAGCGAACACGTCGCCACCACGCTTGAGAATGCCCGGCTGTACGAAGAGGTCAATCTGCAAAAGACCCTGGCGGAAGTGTTGTTCCACTCCATTCCGATCGGGGTCGTCGCCATCGACCAGCGCGCCATCGTGCGCTGGTGCAATGCCGCCACGGAACAGATGCTGGGCTGCGCCGCCGGCCCGCTGAACCAACCCGTCGCCCAGTTGGGCAGCCGGTTGGCCGACCACCTGCAGCGCGCCGCAAATGACGAAGCGCCGCCGCCGCAATGCGAGTGGACCCAGCCCGCTACGCAACGCCGTATTCGCATACAAACGCATCGATTAGTGGAACCCGGCGGAACCGGTATCGGCGCCGTCGCCCTGCTGTACGACATTACCGAGGAAGAACATCTCAAGGAGAAAGAGGAACAGGTAGAGCGCAGCACGTTCTGGACGGAATTGGCGGCCAGTATGTCGCACGAAATCCGTAACCCGTTGGTGGCGATCAAAACATTTGCCCAACTGCTGCCGGAACGGTACGACGACGAAGCATTCCGGGCGGAATTCAGTAAGACGGTGACGGCGGAAGTCGACCGGCTAGACGCCCTGATTGACCAGATCAATGCCTTTGCCAATCCACCGCCACGCGAGGAAACGGTCATCGACTTGAAGGCCGTGATCACGGAAGCTATCGAGGCCGTCACCAGCGCGGAACCCGGCGAGGATGTGGCCATTGGGCATCGCATCACGCCACATTGCCCACCGTTGCGCGGGGATGCCTTGGCGTTGTCGACCGGGCTGGCGCACTTGATCCGCAACGCCGTTGAGGCCTGTCACCAGGCTGAAGGGGGCCGGGTTGAGGTGTGCGCAGAGCCCGGCTACCCGCAGGGGCCAGCGGGACAAGGCGAAAACGGGACCCACGCCGATCACGTCATTTTACGCGTACAAGACAACGCTGGCGGCATACCCGTCGCCATCCAAGACAAACTGTTTTCCCCGTTCAGCACCACCAAAGCCCGCGGGATGGGGCTCGGTCTGGCAATTGCCCGGCGAGTGGCCATCGATCATAACGGCCAAATCGAAGTGGACACTTCCAAGCGCGGCACGACTGTGGCCCTGAAATTACCGGCCACCGAATAGGAAGCCCTATGTCATCCCCCTCCCGTACCCCACAGGCCACTGAAGCATACAACGACCTCCGTGAGGTACAGACCTACAGCCGCCACACCGCGCGCGGCTTGGTAGCCTACTGGGAACGGCGGTTTGTTCAGTACTTGTTGCCGCTGCTGGGCGACCGTCCGGCAGCCACCGTGCTGGATTTGGGAACCGGTCCCGGCTGGATTCCGGTCGCCATTGCCCGCGCCCGGCCGGATTGGCACGTGGCCGGCCTCGACACCTCCCCGCTCATGCTCGAGCAGGCGCGGCACTATGCCCGCCAACAGGGCGCGGACGTCGACTGGTTGGCCGCCTCGGCGGATGCCACCGGGTGGCCGGATGCCTCCTGCGACGCCGTCATCAGTCATTTCGCCCTGCACGAATTTCCTGATCCGGCCGCTGTGCTGCAGGAAACGGCCCGCCTGCTCAAACCCGGGGGGCTGCTGCTTTGGCATGATCTCTGCCGGCCCCCGGCCGTAATGCAACCGCTCCTGACCGCCATGCAGTGGTTGTTAACCTTCTCGCGTTCCTTTACGCAGCAATACAGCGAAAGCCTGCGGGCCGCCTATCGTCCGCCGGAAGTGGCTCCGTTACTCGACGCCATCCCGGTCACCGGCCGCGTTCACCCCATATGGGGCGGCTCCCAAATCCGGGTACAAGGAATAAAAGATCACATGGCATGAAATTATGAGTCTCAATATGTAAATAATAAGCTTTACAGGGTGGAATCTATAGGCTATTTTCTGGACATGAAAACGATATCTGTCCGCGAAATGAAAGCGCACTGGGCGGAGGTTGAACGGCAGATCCAGCGTGGCGAAACCTTTGAAGTGCTGAATCGTGGAAAACCAGCTGCCCGGATTATTCCCGCCGCCCCGCGACGGGTACTGGCATGGGACGATCATCTTGCAACGGCCATTGCGGCACGCGGAAGGTCAGGAACGGATGCGGTGCAAGCCAATCGGGAGGGGCGCTGGTGATCTATCTTGATACCAGCGCATTCGTTAAGCTTTATATACGAGAGCCCGACTCCGACGCGTTACAAAACCTCATCACGAGCCAGAATCATCCCCTGCCGGTCTGGGATATGCTTGAGGCCGAACTCTGCAATGCCATCCGCCTCAAGGTGTTCTGGGGTGAACTCACGGAGGTGCAGGCGGACCGTCAAATCGAGAACTATGAACGGCGCAAGAACGCCGGCCAATATTTTATACCCGACCTGTCGCGGTTGGCGGTCATGGCATCTTTTCATCTGCTTTCGCGCGAAACGTCCCGTCTTGGATGCCGTACCATGGATATTCTCCACGTGGCCTTTGCGCTCCAATTGGCACCTCAAACCTTTGTCACCTATGACGAGCGCCAACAGGCCCTGGCCGAACACGCAGGGCTGAACGTCTGGCCTCGGCCTGGTTGATCTTTCGCGCTTTCTCCACCAACGCGCGAATGCGTTGTCGATAGGCCTTTTGACGCAAGCGCGCCTTCTCTCGTTTTCGATCGGTCGACACTCGCGGGCGACCCGGTGCTGGACGGAAGACGGGTTCGGGTGTGGTGAAAATATTGCGTTGCCGAAAAGAGGCGGGCGTTGTCGCCAACAAACGTCCGCGCAGCGACGTGGCAAACCACGGATCGGCGGCTACGCGATCCAAATCACGCACCCATGCGGGCCGGGGGATGCCGGCACGATCCGCCAACCACTCGGCATACGCCGCCAAATAGGCATCCGCAATATCTCCACCTTCAAACCGACCTCTACACCGGACCGGTGCTTCTTCCAATCGCCGCCGGAATTCATTGCGGCTATGAATCCTGGCCTGATCAATCTCATGTTGCCAGTCGCGCAGGCTCATTCCGAACGACGCCAAATCGTCCGCGCAACAAGCCACATCCGCCAGCGTGGCGGGCCGTCTCACGGCAGGAGCATCCTTCATACCGACTTTGAGTCCTCTATTAATCCAGCCAAAAGAACCTCATGCTCTTTTAGCAAGACGTCGTCGGGATAGTACTTGTCAATTTGGGCCTGAATCTCATCCGTAGACGTGATTACCGCTTGTTTTCGGCAGCGTTAAAGCGTACTATGGATTCATGGAAACGAGTGACAAACTGGCTGCCATCCGTTTGCGTTCTGCGCAACGAAGGGACCGAATACACGCCCACCGCGCTACCGGCCACGCCGATGCGGAGCGATGGGATTTAATGTACTGGCAGGACCAAGGCCCTGAAGCGCGTTTGTCGGCGCTAGTGGCCATACACGAAGACGTGCACAAGGTTGAATTGGCGCGGCGAAAGGTCTAATGCAAACCATTCCGGACTTTGAAGACTTATTGTCCCTGTTTCATCACTACCAGGTTCGGTATGTGACCTGGAGTCACTGCTGAAAATAAAGAGTGCAATCAACCACCCCCGCCATCAAGAAGACGCGCGGGTTTTGCGGGAACTATGGGAGACGCAAACCGGAAACAACGGCACGACACAATAACCCCGTGCCAAGTTAGGAATCCCAGGCACTCTGGGGCGCAACTATGAGGCCTCTATGGCGCGTCTAGGCGATCCGCCCCAGCCGAGACAGGCTGGGACACAGCGATATATTGCTTCTCCGTCTTCTCAAAGGCGCCCTTGAACTCATCCGCACTGACGAGACCGGAAGCGATAGCGGCCTTGACTTTGTCGGGGACGGGGGAACCTATAATGCCTAGTTGCGGTTCGAGCAACGGTGCCACCTCGTCCAAATGATGGCGCAATTTCCGCAGGTCAGGTCCAAGCACCTGGCGGTACCGCTCGCCCAGACGCTGCCGCAACGTCTCTTCATCATAGTTGATGACCACCGTCTCCCGGTAACGCACCTTGAATGAACGCCCGTCCACCTGCGGCATCCATTCTGTCGCCCGCAACGCCTGCATGTGGGCGGCTAGCTTATCTTTCAGTGCCGTCTTACGTTCCTTCAGCGCCTTCTCCTCGCGCTGAATCTCCTCGTACTCCCTCAACACGGCCGTCAACTCCGGGCTGGGTATGGCTTGATCATTCATCGCGCGACTCCTAACGCGTTTGGACCGTCAGCGTCCAGTCGTGTGCTGAAGGCACGGCATTGACCAGGACAAAGGATCCCTCCAGCCCTGTAACCACCTGAGTCGGCTGCGCTCCGACCAGCATCACCGATTCGCCTTGTCGAATACCGGTCATGAGGGTCCGGTGATCGGCCATCTGCTCGGCTGGAACGATCACCGCAATCACCCCCTCCAATTGTCCGCCGTCCGGCATCTCCATGACCACCTGCACCTCGCCTGTCGCCTCGAACGGCTTACTGACCAAGATGCCCGCAATGTCCTGCCACGGTTCGTCGCCCGACGTTAACGTCGCCACCGTGGTCCACGCTGCCGACTCGGTTTCTGCGGCCGGGTGATCCTCCGGCCGGCCGCAGCCCGCAACAACCATGACCACGATCAAGGCGCCTACTATACGAATTCCGATATCTTTCATCGTCATGCCCTCCATGCATTCCACCACCACCCGCGCAATGAAATCGGCACCCACCGACTCCAAAACGAGTGTAAACCGTCGACTAAAACAAGCACAGAAAAAAGTTTGCGGTAG
>PWVE01000059.1 GCA_003562335.1 PVC group bacterium | reverse complement strand
TGTGCTTGCGGTCAATGACGTGCCGATGGGCGAGGCCTGGGCGCGCTCGAACACCGGTCGCAGGGAAGAGCACAGGCGCATACACGTGGCCTAGGGCGCGAGCTCAAAGCACATCTACGGCAAGCGTTTTCTGGCTGGGGAAGCACCGACTTCGATGGGGCCGAAGTGGGAGCGCAGCCCGAACGAGGTCAAGAACGTCCTCGACCGCATCTTCTGTAAGGGGGTCAACCGCATCACATGGCACACCTTCGATTCGTCTCCGGATGAGACCGGCCTGCCGGGGGTCTCCTTTTTTGCCGGAACCCACCTCAATCGCAAGGTGACCTGGTGGGAGGAATCGAAATATTTTATCGACTACATAAACCGCACACAGCACATGCTCTCGCAGGGCCTGCATGTGGCCGATGTGATCGGCGACGCTCAATTACCGCCCGCCGAGCGCAAAACCGGGACCCCGGGCGAAAGAGTGGAGAGAGTGGGGTATCTGGACAACCTGGACGATGATCGCCTGCGTGCTGCGGGCCCCATCGGCCCGGTCCAGATCAAGTTCTCAACCCTCACCCCCGGGGGCTACAGCCCCTAATCGCCGATTCTCCTCTACTCTTAAGCGCCACACTTACCCGGACACACTTAACCGGCCACACTTAACCGGATACACTTAACCGGCCACTTACTCGGCTAAACGACTGCCCGAAGACGAGCGGGACACCTCATCGCGCAATCGCCACCTTGAAAAACAACAACTTACAAAAGAATTTAGAGGCAACGTGGAAGTCATGAAGGCATCTGCACACGAGCTATTTGGGACTATGTGTTGATGGACTAAGTGTACCAAGGACTACGTGTAGATGGATTACGTGTGGAAGATGACACGGATTACCGCGCCGCTGGAGGCGGGCTTGCCGCGCCGAAGACTCATCGATAGAGATCGTCCTCGGTCGGTCCCAGCACCGGTAGGGCGAGCTCACCGAGCGAGCCGGGAGCAAGAGCAGGACACTGTTCCGTGCTTGCACCGATCACGATCCACGCAAGCTCAGCGGCTCGCTCGGTGAGCTCGCCCTACCCTTGTCTTTGCACGGCACCGTCAAAAGAGGCTCTTGCAAAACCTCCAAGGTCGACACGGAGGTCGACCCTCCGGTAAAAAAACAGCCGCGTTTCACAGGTTCCCGGAGGGGCAGGCTCCCGCCTACGCCAAGGCTGCTACGGCGTGGCAGGCCGTCCTGCCCTCATGAATGGGAGGTTTTGCAAGAGCCTGAAAAGTTTTTTTAATCCATAAGCTGTATTGAGACAATCGTGATCCTGCCGGGATGCCCCATATCGATGGATACCGTCACCGCATCGCCGGCTTTTGCGCGCTTTCCGAGCGGCAAATGCAGTTCCTGTACGGTTCGCCGTTCATAATACGACCCAATGGATTTTGCTTTACCGTAAAGCGGGGGCTGGCCGATCCCCGCCATCACATGGGTGGCCGCATTGGTGTCCACTTCCAGCCGCAAAGTATTACCGGACTCCGTTCCTTCGGGATAGTAACGCAGCACGACTCTTGAATCCTTACCAAGGATGAGCGACTCGTCTTCCCACGGGTTATTGACCCGCAAACCGCGCTCAGCCAAACGATCAATATGCGGCGTCTCGAAAGTCTCACTGCCATAAGACGACAAGTCACGCCAGCCCAAATCGTCCACCATAATGTGGATGATATTGGGGCGTTCGGGAGCAGCCGTGACAACGGATGCGGTACAAAATGCGAGCAACATGGAGGGGGATTTATTCATATCATGACCTTGAATTGATGTGCCCTTGGGGTCAAGGGGAAAGAGCCTGTAGCGGTTATGCCTAACGGGGGAAGATGATACACAAGAACGTGTATGTCGATATGCGTGTGCAAATCCTGGTCTTTGTCGCGAGCCTTGTCGAAAACTTTGTCGACTAAGCTTGCGACAAAGTTCGGGTTGCGGACAATCACTTGTGTGAGGCGGTAAGTGCCAGCCCAGCTTAAACACCTAGTCCAGCCACACGTAGTCCTGCTACACATAGTCCCCATACACCTAGTCCATCCACACGTAGTCCCCGGTCCCCACGGTCCCCAGGAATCCACACACGGGCTATTCGGACTATGTGTTGGTGGACTAAGTGTACCAAGGACTACGTGTAACGAGGACGAAGTGTAGATGTGTTACGTGTGAAAGACGACGCCGATCCCCACGCGAGGAATCTAATCAGCCGTACAGCGGGCCGAAGTTGGCGCAGGCACGATAGTCCGCGCCTTCGCGGTCCGCGGTGCCAAACAAGTTCCAGGCTGCGGGGCGGTAGATAGCTTGTTCGTCGACGTTATGCATATAGACCGGGATCCGTAGCATGGCCGCCAGTGCAATCAGGTCCGCGCCGTAATGACCGTAACCGATGGCGCCGTGGTTGGCGCCCCAATTGTTCATTACGGTATAGACATCGGCAAAGGCGCCGGTGCCCGTGGTACGCGGCGCAAACCAGGTGGTGGGCCAGGTGGGATTGGTACGCTCGTCGAGCACCGTATGCACCTTGGCCGGCAGGTCGACCGTATAGCCTTCGGCAATCTGCAACGCAGGACCTAAGCCCGCCACCATGTTCAAGCGACACATGGTCACCGGCATGCCGCCTTTGGTCAGGTAGCGGGTGGACCAGCCGCCGCCCGGAAAATACTCGGTGATGGAGGGGTGCCAGGTGGTGGCGGCTAGACATTTTTCCGCCTCTTTCTTGGTGATCTCCCAGAACGGCTTCATGGCGGGCTTGTTCTTGAGGCGTTGCTGGCCTGTGCCGTCCAATGTGGCCGGCCCGGAATTGATCAGGTGCAGCAGTCCGCCCGCCGCCTTGCCGGTGAGCTTGTGGCCCGTCACCCGCTTGACCGCTTGCGGGCTCCAGTACGTGCGCACGTCGGCAAAAATCTGTGCGGTATTGGTCAGCAAGTAGCCGAACAGCATGGACGCCCCGTTAAGCGCATCGTTTTCGGTCGCCACCGTATAGGGTGCGCGCAGCCCGTTCCAGTCAAAGGAACTGCAGAGGATGGCTTCCATGAAATCGCCGTTCGGCATGTGATCGGTCCATTGCCGTTGCCCTTGGAAACCAGCGGCCAGAGCGTTGTGCCCGTGCGCTTCCTCGCCAAAACCCATTTCCGCCAAGCGCGGATTCCCGACCATCAAATCGCGCGCGATAAGAGCCATCTTAATCGAAACATCCCACTCCCGATCCAACGCTTTGCGGCTGCGCTTCTTGGCCGGGGTGTTATAGTCTTTGCCTTCCTTGCAATGGGCTTTAACCCAACGCCGGGCTTTTTTGAACTCGGCTTCATCGTAGATGCCGCGTTCGACGCGCCGGAGGATTTCGGTCATATCCACGCTTTCCACGCGCATGCCCAAATAGCGTTCAAACAAGGGCTGGTCGACGATCGACCCGGCAATCCCCATCGAGGTGCCGCCCATCGCCAGGTACGACCGGCCGCGCATTTGCGCCACGGCCAGGCCCGCGCGCGCGAACCGTACGATTTTGTCGCGCACATCCGCCGGCACCTTGAAATCACCGGCGTCCTGCACATCGCGCCCGTAGATCCCAAACGCCGGGACCCCTTTTTGCGCGTGCCCGGCCAGCACCGCCGCCAAATAGACCGCGCCCGGCCGTTCGGTCCCGTTAAAGCCCCATACGGCTTTGGGCGTGCGCGGATCCATATCCATCGTCTCCGACCCGTAACACCAGCACGGGGTCACGGTTAACGACACGCCCACATTTTCGCGTTGGAACTTGTCCGCACAGGCCGCGGCCTCAGCGACCCCACCAATGCACGTATCGGCAATGACGCATTCCACCGGCTGCCCGTCGGGATAACGGATGGCGTCCTTGATCACCTTGGCCGCCGCCTGCGCCAGTTTCATTGTTTGCGTTTCCAGTGATTCGCGCACACCGCCCAAGCGGCCGTCGATAGTCGGTCGAATACCTATACGTGGATATGTCATTGGTTTGCTCCTGTTTTATGATTTAACCACCCCGTTGCGCGCAAGTCTGCCCTATCGCCGCCGTCATTGGCAATAGTCTAAGTTGGGCAGAAGGGGGGTGATCGGTGAGCGGTAAGCGAGTGGCAGGTGGCGAGTGGCGAGTGGCAGGTGTCCCGTTATCCGTAATCGTCGCCGTAGTCGTCAACCGAAATGAACAGGAACACGGGGATGAGGCGGAGTGGGCAGTGAGTAGTGAACAGCCAACAGCCAACTGGAAAACGTCCGATCAGCCACCGCACGCCCTGTCCGGGGCTTAACCTACCCGCACCGCTTTGACCGGTCCCGGCATGGGTAGGGTGAGCTCACCCGCCTTTGCAGAGCCTACGGCGGACAGGCCGAGCGAGCTGGGAACAAGCGCAGGACAAAGTTCCGTGCTTGTTCGGACCAAAGTCTACGCACGCTCGGCGGCTCGCTCGGTGAGCTCGCCCTACCTTTTCGCCCATGGGAAATTAATGAAGCGGATTGGTTAACGGCATCCGTATTACGGGTGGCAAGTGGCCAGTAAGCAGTAGCCAGTTGCCAGTAATCAGTAATCGGTGACCGGTAATCGGTTAGTTGCCAGTAGTCGTTAACCGTAGTCGTCGCACGCTATCGTCAACCGAAATGAACAGGGACACGGGGGTGAGGCGGAGTGGGCAGTGAGCAGTAAGCAGTAGCCAGTGGACGGTGATCGGTAATCGGTTTTATTCTTTGGTTGGCTGAAATGGACAGGGGGGAAGCTGAGAGACTGCCAAAAAGCGGATTACGATAGCGGTTGACGATTAGGGCATCCTCAAGCAGAATATCTAATAGCCACAGTGGCGTTTTGGTGGTAGTTTACCAGTGTTACGGAGGGGGTTTGAATGGTAATTGTTAAGGCAAAAATCGTCGATCCAACGCATTTGGAATTGCCCCGGCCGATTGCGGCCGATTGCCTGGATTGTGTTTACGTTGTGGTCACAGAAGCAGGAGACACAGATTCCGAACGGCGTGAGTGGCTTGACTGCTCTGCGGAAGCGCTGCGTAATGCATATGGTGAATCCGAGCCGGATTACGCACCCTCATTGATCCGGGAGTGCAACCCGGATTACAGCGTATGAAGGAAGGTGAGGTCGTTTTAACGCCGTTACCCCAGGCCGACGGATTGATTAAAAATCGTCCGGCACTCCTGCTGAGGGAAGTCCCTCCCTTTGGCGATTACCTTGCTTGCGGCATCAGCACTCAGCTACGCCGAGCGGTGCCCGGGTTCGATGTGATCATTTCCGAAGACGATGAGGGTTTTGTTAATTCCGGACTGCTTTCCAGCTCTGTTATTCGGCTCGGCTTCATCGCTATACTGCCAAGGCACAGAATCGTTGGAGCAATCGGCCAAGTGTCACCCCAGCGCCACGCGCATCTACTGCGAACACTCAGTAGGCACCTCGTCGCCAATTTGAACGGCAGCCGGTGATCGGTGGACCATGACAAGTGGCGGGTGGCGAGTGGCAGGTGTCCCGTTATCCGTAGTCGTCGCCGTAGTCGTCCACCGAAATGAACAGGAACACGGGGATGAGGCGGAGTGGGCAGTAGGCAGTGGGCAGTAGGCAGTAGCCAGTGGCCAGTGGCCAGTAATCAGTAAAGGGTGATCGGTGATCGGTGACATCCTCTAAACATCCGTGTGATCCGTGGCATCCGTGGTTCATTTTTTTGATCCGTGGTTTCTTCCTCTTTGATCCGTGGTTTCATTCTTTGGTTGACCGAAATGGACAGGGGGGGACTGACAGGCTGCCAGAAAGCGGATTACGATAGCGGACGACCTGCCTTCGC
>PWVE01000149.1 GCA_003562335.1 PVC group bacterium | reverse complement strand
CTTCCTGTTCATTTCGGTTGACGACTACGGCGACGACTACGGATAACGATTACTGATTACCGATCACCGATTACTGACTACTGATTACTGACTACTGATTACTGGCAACTGCTTACTGCTCACTGTCCACTCCGTCTCATCCCGCCTTCCTGTTCATTTCGGTTGACGACTACGGCGACGACTACGGATAACGATTACCGATTACCGATTACCGATTACTGACTACTGCTTACTGGCCACTGGCCACTCGCCACTTGCCACTCGCCACTTACCTCGGACCGTTCACGTCGCGCTTTACTTTATCAAAGGTCACCCGTATACTGGCTCTCAGTTAATAAAAGGAGACAGTTATGGATCAGATTTTCACGATTATGGTTGTTTTGCTGGCGTTGGGCGCGTTGGTCTTGGTGGGTATTTTCTTTTCGTTCCTGGGGACCTGGGTTCGTGCCTTGACCTCCGGCGCGCGCGTGACGCTTTTCACGCTGGTGGCGATGAAGCTGCGCCGCGTGCCACCCAAAATCATGGTGGACGCACGCATCCGGCTGGTTAAGGCCGGGCTGCAGTTGAGCACCAATGAGCTGGAAGCCCACTATCTGGCCGGCGGCAATGTGATTAACGTGGTGCAGGCCTTGATCGCCGCCGATAAGGCCAATATTGAGCTGAGCTTTCAGCAGGCCGCCGCGATCGACCTGGCGGGCCGGGACGTGTACGACGCCGTGCGTACCAGCGTGAATCCCAAAGTGATCGACTGTCCTGACCCGGCCAAAGGCACCAATATGCTGGACGCCGTGGCTAAAGACGGTATCCGGTTGCTGGTCAAGGCGCGCGTGACGGTACGGGCGAATCTGGAACGGCTGGTGGGCGGTGCCACCGAGGACACTATTATTGCGCGCGTGGGACAGGGGATCGTCAGCGCCATTGGTTCCTCCCCGACCTACAAGGATGTGCTGGAAAATCCCGACCACATCAGTCAACGCGTGCTGGGCCGCGGGTTGGACGCGCAGACGGCGTTTGAGATTGTATCGATCGACATCGCCGATGTGAGCGTGGCCGGCGTGAGCGGTACCCGCGAAGTGGCTAACGTCGGGGCGTTGCTGGAAACGGAACGGGCCGAGGCCGACAAGAAATTACGGCAGGCGGAGGCCGAAGGGCGCCGGGCCATGGCGATCGCGTACGAACAGGAAATGCGCGCGCGGGTACAGGAGATGCAGGCCAAGGTGATTGAGGCCCAGGCCGAAGTGCCGTTGGCCATTGCGCAAGCCTTCAAGGAAGGACAGCTGGGCGTGATGGATTTTTATCGCATGCAGAACATTCTAGCGGATACGTCCATGCGCGAATCGCTGTCACGCGATGAAGAAAAGTCCTCCGGGAAATAAGGGTGCGACGCCGTCCGTGCGCCGATTAAGCGGCGCGCGGATGGTAGCGGTGCGGTGAGCAAGGATCACGTGTTATGTGGGAACGGCTGGTAACGCAGAACGGGTTTGGCGGCGAAGCCATCATCTGGCTGATCATTGCGTTTTTCTGGGTCGTGGCGCAGGTGGTGGCCAAAGCGAAGGAAGCGCGCCTCAAACGGACCATCGCGGACGATGAAGAGCAGCCAGCCCCGGACGCCCCGCCGGAAGCAAAAGAGCGCGGTTTTGAACGTCAGATGCGCGAATTTTTCGAGCAACTCGGCGTGGAGGAAGTGGAAGAGAAGGCCGCCCCGCCTTCACCTCCGCGGCCGCCCGCTCCGCCTCCCCGTCCTTCGCAGCGGGCGACTCGTGCGCGCCCGGCCCGCCCGGCCCGGGTGCCCGTGGCTGCTCAGCCGCCGCCGCGTCCGCAGGTGACCTTGGACGCGCCGACCCCGCCTGTGCAGGAGACGCAGCTGGGCGATATCGATACCACCCTTGACGAAAGTGCACTGGACACCGAACAGGCCTATGCGCTCCGGGAATGGCGCAGCGAAAACATGAACGCGTTCGTCAACCCGCGCACGCTGCTGGTGAATTTGAATTATCTGCGGATGAATATGCCGATTGTCCCTATCCGGGGCTTGGAGTCGACCGATGAAACCCGGCCGCGCCCCCGTTTGACCGGTCGCCAGGCTTTGCGTGAATCCATCACCAACCAAATCATCCTTTCCAATCCCCTGGCGATGGGCGAGGACAAGTCGAGCTATACCAAGCGCATCGTGTAACCCCCCTGATTGTCTTTTTGACAAGTATGGTTAGGCTGTGCAATGGTAGGGGCGTTCGCCCGCAATCGGGCATACCATTAGTTTAGTGTCGGGGAAATTTATGAGCACACCATCGCAAAAAGTACGGGCTGCGTACGATATCGAAACACAGGAATGGATTGAGTCGCTGGAGGATGTGTTGCGCATTTCCGGGCCGCAACGCGTGCGCCAGCTGTTGCACGAGTTGGAAATCCGGGCGCACGGGGACGGGGTGGATTTGCCGTTTACCGCCAACACCCCTTATATTAATACCATCCACTATGACCAGCAGACGCCGTATCCGGGCAATCGGGAGATTGAATGGCGTATCAAATCGATCCTGCGCTGGAACGCGATGGCGATGGTGGTGCGGGCCAATAAGGCCGACCCCAGCATCGGTGGCCATATCTCCACGTATGCCTCGGCGGCGACGTTGTACGAGGTGGGGTTCAACCACTTCTTCCGGGGCGCTAACGAGCAGCACCCGGGTGACTTGGTCTACTTTCAGGGTCATGCCAGTCCGGGCATCTATTCGCGCGCGTTTCTCGAAGGCCGTCTTTCGGCCAAAAAACTGACCAATTTCCGCCGCGAATTGGCCAAAGGCGGTGGCCTGTCGTCCTATCCGCACCCGTGGCTGATGCCGGATTTCTGGCGGTTCCCGACGGTGTCGATGGGGCTGGGTCCCATCATGTCGATTTATCATGCCCGGTTTGTGCGCTATCTCGAGGACCGCGGCTTGCGGGAACCCACCGATCAAAAGATTTGGGCCTTCCTGGGCGACGGCGAAACCGACGAGCCGGAAACCCTGGGCGCGATCACGCTGGCGTCCCGGGAAAAATTGGACAACCTCATTTTTGTGATCAACTGTAACCTGCAGCGCCTCGACGGACCGGTACGCGGCAACGGCAAGATCATCCAGGAACTGGAAGCGGCCTTCCGCGGGGCCGGCTGGAACGTGATCAAGGTGATCTGGGGCGGCGACTGGGATCCGCTGCTGCTGGCGGACACAGACGGATTGCTGGTGAAGCGCATGGGCGAAGTGGTCGACGGCCAATACCAGAAATATACCGTCTCCAAGGGCGACTATATCCGGGACCATTTCTTCGGCAAGTATCCGGAACTGCTGAACTTGGTGAAACATTTGGGCGACGACAAACTCGAGCGCCTGCGTCGCGGCGGGCATGATCCCGAAAAAGTCTATGCCGCCTACAAGGCGGCCGTCACCCACAGCGGCCAACCCACGGTCATTCTGGCGCAAACCATCAAGGGCTACGGGATGGGCGAGAGCGGTGAAGGCAAGAATATCACGCACCAACAGAAGAAATTGAACGAGGAGGAACTGGCGCAGTTCCGGTCCCGTTTCGGGATTCCGATCTCCGATGATGAAGTGGGTAAAGCCCCGTTCTACCGGCCGGCTGAAGACAGTCCGGAAATGAAGTATCTGCACGAACGGCGCCAGGCGTTGGGCGGATATCTCCCCAAACGCCGCACCACGATGGTGAGCGTGAAGAAGCCGGAAGATCCGATTTTCGAGGAGTTCTACAAGGGGACCGAGGGGCGTGAGGCCTCCACGACGATGGTGGCGGTGCGTATCCTGACGAAACTCTTGAAGGACAAAGAACTGGGCAAGTTGGTGGTACCCATTGTGCCGGACGAAGCCCGCACCTTCGGGATGGAAGCCCTGTTCCGGCAGGTGGGTATTTATGCGCACGCGGGCCAGTTGTATGAGCCGGTCGATGCGGACAGCCTGCTGTACTACAAAGAATCCAAAGACGGCCAATTATTGGAGGAAGGGATTACCGAGGCGGGGTCCATGTCCTCCTTTATCGCCGCCGGCACGGCTTACGCCAATCACGGGATTAATACCATTCCGTTCTTCATCTACTATTCCATGTTCGGGTTCCAACGTATCGGCGACTTGATGTGGGCGGCGGGCGACATGCGCTGTAAAGGGTTCCTGCTGGGCGGGACGGCGGGCCGTACGACGCTGGCCGGCGAAGGCTTGCAGCATCAAGACGGGCACAGCCACTTGCTGGCCTATCCGGTACCCAACTGCGTGGCCTATGATCCGGCGTTTGCGTTTGAGCTGGCCGTGATCATTAAGGACGGCATCAAGCGGATGTACGTGGATAAGGAGGACATCTTCTACTACATCACCGTGATGAACGAGAACTATGCCATGCCCGCCATGCCCAAGGGTTGCGAGGAAGGCATTCTGAAGGGGGCCTACAAGTTCCGGTCCGCCCCCGCCAAGAAGGGTCAGCACCGGGCGCAGTTGTTGGGCAGCGGCGCGATCTTGAACGAGGTGCTCAAGGCCCAGGATATCCTGAGCGAAAAGTATAACGTGCAGGCGGATGTCTGGTCGGTGACCAGCTACAAGGAGTTGCGGCGCGACGCTAAAGATGTGGAACGCTGGAATATGCTGCATCCCGGCGAGTCGCCGCGTGAACCCTATGTGGCACGCTGTTTCGGCAAACAACCGGGCGTGTTTGTGGCCGCATCGGACTACGTCAAGACGCTGCCCGACTCCATTGCGCGCTGGCTGCCGGGGCCGCTACAGTCATTGGGTACGGACGGCTTCGGTCGCAGCGAAAACCGGGAGGCCTTGCGCAATTTCTTCGAGGTCGACGCGCGTTACGTGGTGGTCGCCACGCTGCATCAACTGGCGCTGCAAAAGAAAATCAAACCGGCCACGGTAACCAAGGCCATCAAGGATTTGAAAATCGATCCTGAAAAGGCCAATCCGCTGTGTTCGTAAGTGCAACTGGAAGAGGTGCTCATGGCAACCGAATTTAAAATCCCGAATTTAGGCGACAGCGTAGACAGCGGTGAGGTGATCTCACTGTTGGTTAAGGAAGGCGACACCATCGCCAAGGACGATCCGGTCATGGAACTGGAAACAGGCAAGGCCACGATTGAAGTGCCGTCCGAAGTCAGTGGTAAGATTATCAAGGTCCACGTTAAGGAGGGCGACTCCGTTGCGCCGGACCAGGTGGCCTTGACGGTGGAAGCCGCGGATGACGCAGCTTCGCCGGAAGACGACGCCGGGGATGAACCGGCCGAGGAATCGGCCGAGAAACCGGCCCGCGCCGACGCTGAGCAAGCGGAATCGTCCGCCGCCGATTCGCCGTCGGCGGCAGCGTCGGAGGAGGAATCCGGTTCGACAAAGGAAGAGGCACCGGCGGAAAAACCCGCACCGGTGGCACCCCCGAAACCAGAATCGTCTCGTGGCGATCGCGTCCCGGTCGCGGCGGCACCGTCTGTGCGCAAGTTTGCGCGTGAGATTGGCGTGAACATTCAGGAAGTGAAAGGGGAGGGCGCCAACGGTCGCATTCGTATCGAGGACGTGAAGGCGTACGCTAAGCAGCGCTTGACTCAACCCGTCAGTGGGTCGGCGGCCGGTGGTGGCTGGGCGGCCCCGGCCTTGCCCGATTTCACCCAATGGGGCGAGGTGGAACGTGAACGTATGAGCGGGATACGGAAAGCCACCGCCCGCCACATGGCGTTGTGTTGGGGCACCATCCCGCATGTCACGCAGCAGGACAAAGCCGACATCACCGATGTCGAGCAGTTGCGCAAACAATATGGCCCGCAAGCGGAACAAGCGGGTGGAAAATTGACGCTGACGGCGGTGCTGCTCAAAATCGTGGCGCTCGCGCTCAAACGGCATCCGGCTTTCAATGCCAGTCTCGATTTGGCCAACGAAGAGCTGGTACTGAAAAAGTATGTGAACGTCGGCGTTGCCGTGGATACGCCCAAAGGCTTGCTGGTACCCGTCGTGCGCGATGCCGACCGTAAGAGTATCGTGGCGTTGGCGGTGGAATTGACGGAGATTTCCGGCAAGGCGCGTGAAGGTAAAATCGGGCCGACGGACATGCAAGGCGGCACGTTTACCATTTCCAATCTTGGCGGAATTGGTGGCAGCTATTTCACCCCGATTGTGAATCACCCGGAAGTGGCGATCCTGGGCGTTGGTCGCGGGGCCTATGAACCGGTGTACAAGGACGGCCAGTTTGAGCCGCGCTTGATGCTGCCGCTGTCGCTGTCCTACGATCACCGGGTAATCGACGGCGCGGACGGCGCCCGTTTTATCCGCTGGATTGCCGGGGCCTTGCAAAACCCGCTGTTGACCTTGATGTGATGACGTTTTCTTGTCCGGCTGCATGAGCCGGGCTCGTATGAGCGGCTTGATGATTGCGCAGGCGCAGAAAACAAAAGTTGGGCCGGACACGGCGACACCGTTATTGCAAGTACGCAACCTGTCCGTCCATTTCATGAGCGAAGGGCAACGCTTCCCGGCGGTGGAAGACGTCTCTTTCGATATTTTTCGGGGCGAGATTGTGGGGTTGGTGGGCGAGTCCGGTAGCGGCAAAACCGTCACCGGGATGTCGCTGCTACGGCTGATCCCGCAACCGCCCGGCTGCATTGCCGGTGGGACGGCGGTTTTTGACGGGCGTGATCTGTTACAGCTGCCGCTGGCCGCCTTGCGCCGGGTGCGGGGCCGCGAGATCGGCGTTATTTTTCAAGAGCCGATGACGGCTTTGAGCCCGTTGCATACCGTTGGCCGGCAGTTGGTCGAAGCGCAGCGCATTCATTTTCCGGAACGATCCCAGGCCGCGGCGTGGGCCGAGGCCGCCAATTGGTTGACTAAAGTGGGCATACCGGATGCGGAAGAACGGTTGCACGCCTATCCGTACCAGTTTTCCGGCGGTATGCGGCAGCGCGTGATGATTGCCATGACGCTGATGCTGGATCCCAAGCTCATCATCGCCGACGAACCGACCACCGCGCTGGACGTCACTATCCAAGCCCAGATCTTTGAGCTGATCCTACAAATGAAGCGGCGGGATACCGCGATTCTATTCATTACCCACGATATGGGGGTGATCTGGGAATTGTGCGACCGCGTGCTGGTCATGAAAGACGCTCGATTGGTCGAGTCGGGCGCGGCCGAACCCCTGTTTCAGGACCCGCGTGATCCGTACACGCGCAAGCTATTGGCGGCGGTCCCGCGCCTAACCGACCGGCTCGCGGTAAAAACGCCGTGCGCGGCAACATCGACGGAGCCGTCGGCCACGGGGTGCCAACCGGATGTGGTGCGTGTGGAGGATGTGCGCACGTGGTTCCCCGTGCGACGTGGTATCTGGGCCCGTACGACGGGACATGTGAAGGCCGTCGATGGCGTGACGGTCCGGATTCCGTACGGGCATACCTACGGCTTGGTGGGTGAATCGGGCAGCGGCAAGACCACATTGGGCCGATCCATTTTAGGGTTGGACCCCTTGCATGCGGGAACGGTTTACTTCAAAGGGACCCCGGTTTCCGGATTATCCTCGCGCCGGATGCAGCCCTATCGACGACACCTGCAAATGGTGTTTCAGGATCCTTTTTCGTCGCTTAATCCACGTTTGAATGTGTTGGACATCATAACCGAAGCCCCGTACGTGCACCGCGTGCTCAAGTCCGCCCCGGAAGAATTGGCGGCGTACTGGCTCAAAGAGGTCGGCTTGTCGCCGGACATGATGTATCGTTATCCCCACGAGTTTTCCGGTGGCCAGCGTCAGCGCATCTGTATTGCGCGGGCCATGGCGTTGGAGCCGGCGTTCATTGTGTGTGACGAAGCCGTCAGCGCGCTGGATGTCACTGTGCAGGCGCAGATCATAGACCTGCTGATGCAATTAAAGGAAAAGTATGCCCTTTCCTATTTATTCATCTCCCATGACCTGAGCGTGGTGCGGCGCATTGCCGACTACGTGGGGGTTATGCGCGCCGGCCGTTTGGTGGAAGAAGGGACCGTTGACCGGGTGATTGACGATCCCCAGGACGCCTACACCCGCCGCTTAATCGCCGCCGTGCCCGTGCCGGGCGACCCGCAAAAACGGCGACAACGCATTCATGGTGCGGTTTGACCACAGGCTCTTGCAAAACCTCCCATTCATGAGGGCAGGACGGCCTGCCACGCCGTAGCAGCCTTGGCGTAGGCGGGAGCCTGCCCCTCCGGGAACCTGCGAAATACGGCTGTTTTTTTACCGGAGGGTCGACCTCCGTGTCGACCTTGGAGGTTTTGCAAGAGCCTCCCATACAACGGTGTCGCATTTTCCCAGCCATTCTCCGCGTTGGGGTTTTCCCTTCTGCGGCGCATTATACTATAGCGGACCAGGGCTAATCACATGTCCAGTTGTGTCGTGATTGCGCGGGCAACTGCTTCCATATCCGGGAAAGAGAGCGATCCGGCCTTGTTAACCAACCGTTTTTTGCTGACCGTGGTCAACTGGTCCGCCATTGCTTTGGATTGTTTACCACCAAATGTCACATAAGCCTCGCTAGGATAGAGCCTGCCGGTGGATCCTGTCAGCGGCACAACTTGCACACGGTTTAGAAAACGGTTTGCCGCATCGTTGCTGACGATCACGGCGGGACGCTGCTTCCGTATCTCCCCTCCGACCGAAGGATCAAAATTGACCCACCAGACTTCAGATCTTCTCATCGCTCACATCCTTGCAAGTCGATTCAGCCCAATCAAGCGCATCGGACTCCCGAACACGGTCCGCCGACATGGCTCGGTAGCCTTCATAGATGTCTGTTTTGAGGACGTGCGGGCGTACAAGTTCTTCCACAAAGTGGCTTATCTTGCGCGGACCAATGACCTGGCGCAGACCGGCGTAGACTTCTTCGTCTATCGTAAGCGTCAATTTCTTTTGCATAACACACCGCCTTTCTTCATAATTAACACGTATACTACACGTGCAATAGGCTGGCCGTCAAGTGTTATGCTCCTGCAATTTTATTCCAAGGCTTGGGACGGGCAGATGCTTTCGTTTCCAAGGATTGGAACGGGAAGGCCCGCACGGTTCCAACGATTGGAAACGAGCGGGGGTTGGCGCGCCCGTAACGGTTAACCGGATTTACCGGATTCCGCCATTTGTTTGAACACCAGGTGATCTTCGTCGGCCTGGGCCTCGATGGTTTCGGTGGGGTGAATCCGGTCCCGTAATATTTCTTCGGCCAATGGGTCTTCCAGGTAGCGTTCCAGTGCCCGCCGTAGCGGGCGCGCGCCGAAGGCCGGGTCGTAGCCTTTCTTGATCAGGAATTCGCGCGCGGAATCGGAAATGACCAAATCAATTTCCTTGGCGGCCAGGCGGGCGCGCACTTTGACCAGTTCCACGTCCAGAATCCGGCTCACGTCGTCCTCGGTCAACTGGCGGAAGACGATGATGTCGTCGATACGGTTGATCAGCTCGGGTTTGAAGACGCGCTTGGCTTCATCCATCATGCGCGCCTTCAGCGTTTCGTAATCTGCGTCCTGGGACACCTCCCCGAAACCGAGCCGCCCGCCTTTGCGGATGAAATCGGCCCCGAGATTGGAGGTCATGATCACGATCGTGTTGCGGAAATCAACATGCCTGCCGAGGCTGTCGGTTAGTTTGCCCTCCTCCAGAATCTGTAACAAGAGGTTCATGACGTCCGGATGGGCTTTTTCAATTTCATCGAACAGGACGACCGAATAGGGGCGACGCCGCACGCGCTCGGTTAACTGGCCGCCTTCATCGTGTCCCACGTAGCCGGGCGGCGATCCGATCAGGCGCGAGCTGGCGAATTTTTCCATGTACTCGGTCATGTCAATTTGGATCAACGCATCGGCATCGTGGAACATGTAGCGCGCCAATTCCTTGGCCAGCAAGGTTTTGCCGACGCCCGTGGGACCAAGAAAGACAAAGGAGCCGATGGGGCGACGGGGGTCTTTCAAGTCCGCCCGCGACCGGCGCAGGGCCTTCGAAATGGCAGCGACGCCTTCGTTCTGGCCAATAACGGTGAGTTCGATTTCCTTCTCCATATCCAACAAGCGCGCCATTTCCTTTTCGCCCATGCGCATGAGCGGTACCCCGGTCCACTTGGAAACAATGGCCATGATATCTTCGGCGGTAACCGTGCCACGCTTTTCATCCCGTTCCTTGCGCCATTCCTCCATGGTCTTTTCAAGCGTTTCGCGGGCTTGCCGTTCTTCGTCGCGGTATTTAGCAGCGGACTCGAACTGCTGGTCCTTGATGGCCGCTTCCTTTTTGACCTTAATTTCGTCGATTTGCTTTTCCTGATCCTTCAGGTCGGGTGGCCGCGTCATGGAGGCAATGCGTGCGCGGGCACCGGCCTCGTCCATGACGTCGATGGCTTTGTCCGGCAGAATACGGTCGTTGAGATACCGGCTGGACAGGTCGACGGCGGCTTGAATGGCGTCATCGGTGATATCGGCGTGATGGTGCTCCTCGTATTTTCCGCGCAATCCTTTCAGGATCGCCACGGCCTCGTTGGGTGAGGGTTCATTCACCATGATGCTTTGGAACCGGCGTTCGAGGGCTCCGTCCTTTTCAACGAATTTGCGGTATTCATTGAGCGTGGTGGCGCCGACGCACTGTAATTCGCCGCGCGAAAGGGCTGGCTTAATGATATTGGAAGCGTCCATGGCACCTTCAGCCGAGCCGGCCCCGACGATGGTGTGTAGTTCATCAATAAACAAGATCACGTTTTTGGTGCGCTTGATCTCGTCCATCACGGCCTTGATTCGTTCTTCGAACTGTCCGCGATATTTGGTGCCGGCGACCATCAGGGCCAAATCCAGCGTAATCACTTTCTTGTCGCGCAGCAATTCCGGCACGTCACCGGCGATGATCGATTGGGCCAGCCCTTCCACAATGGCGGTTTTGCCGACGCCCGGCTCGCCCAGTAGTACCGGATTGTTTTTGGTGCGGCGGCACAGAATTTGAATCACGCGCTCCACTTCGTTTTGGCGACCGATGACCGGATCCAATTCGCCTTTGGTGGCCAGTTCCGTTAAATCGCGGCCGAAAGCATTCAGCGCCGGTGTCTTGTTTTCCTTGGAGGCGCCTGCCGGGGTTTTCTCGCTGGGCGCGGTGGTGGGATCGAAATTCGGGTCCAGCTCCTTCATGATTTCCGTGCGCGTCTTTTCAATATCGACGTTCAGATTGCGCAGTACCCGGGAGGCGACCCCTTCGCCTTCCCGCAATAAGCCAAGCAGGATGTGTTCCGTGCCGATATAGGAATGGTTGAGCGCCCGGGCCTCGCTGCCCGCCAGGGCCAGGACCTTCTTGACGCGCGGCGTGAAGGGCAGGTTGCCGGCCGTTTTGGTTTCCGGGCCGCTGCCAACGGCTTTTTCCACCTCCAAGCGCACGGTTTCGACATTGATGCCCATGCGCCCCAGTACGTTGACCGCCACGCCTTGTTCCAGCGCGATCAGTCCCAGCAAGAGGTGTTCGGTCCCGACATACCCCCGGTTGAACCGGTCGGCTTCCTTTTTCGCCAGCTGTAAAACCTGTTGTGCTCTCGGTGTAAAATTATTCATCATGCTGTCCTGCCTCTCCGTCCATTGTGGTTAATTGCTCGCGCACCTGCGTGGCACGCGCCACATCCCGCTCAGCGGGTTTAAGCCGTCGGCCCTGTCGTTTTTGCAGGTGGCCCGGCTGGGTTTGCACCAGCAAATCATTGACGATGCGGTGCGGCCACTGCTTTACGATACCCATGTTGATCCCTAAACGCAAATCGGAGAGCAAATCCAAGGCCTCTTTGGAATTCAGAATCCGCGCATGCTCCAGAATACCGCAGGCCCGCCAGATGCGATCCTGCAGGTAGGCCTCGTTTTGCTCAAACAGACGCCAGCGCGCGTTTTGCTCGTGTTCGACAATTTCCAGGACGATTTGTTCTAAATTCGCGATAATCTCCTCTTCCGCTTCGCCCAGGGTCATTTGATTGGACAGTTGAAACAGGTGGCCGGAGGCCTCGCTACCCTCGCCCCATAAACCGCGTACGGCCAAGCCGATTTTGGCCATGCCTTTGACCACGGCATTCATTTCCTTGACCATCACCAGGCCGGGCACATGCAGCATCACGCTGGCCCGCAAGCCGGTCCCCACATTCGACGGGCAGGCGGTCAGGTAGCCCAGTTGCGGGGAGAAGGCGAAATCAACCGCCTGCTCCAGCTCATTGTCGAGTGTGGTGGCCTCGAGCCAGGCCCCGTTCAAATCCAATCCGGGTCGCAAAGCTTGCATGCGCACATGGTCTTCCTCGTTCACCATAACTGACAAACTTTCATCCCGGCGCAGCAGGAGTCCGCTGCCTGCTTTGCGCTCAGCAAGTTCGCGGCTGATCAAATGGCGCTCAAAAAGGATGTGCCGGTCCAAGGTGCTGCAATCGCCCATGTCGACCGCAAACGGGTGTTTCAAGGCTTTGGCCTCACGCAGGATGGTTTGCAGGTTGTCCCAGATGCGCGTGCTTTCGGTTTCGCCCGCCCAGCCCGGGAACGCCGTGTCCTTTAGATTCCGGGCCAGGCGTATCCGGCTGCTGACCACAATCCCGCCGTCATCGGCGGAACGGGGCAACCAAGCCGTGGGTTGGGTGATCAGGTCGTTGATGTTCATGTTGCGTCCGTGTCTTCCTGGTCGGCTCCGCGCGCGGCTTGGATCGCGTCACGCAGTTGAGCGGCCTCTTCATACCGCTCCGCCCGCACGGCCTCTTCCAGTTGCGCCTGCAGGCTGTCGACGGCGCGGGTAGTGCGTACGCGTTCCTGTTCGCGGGCCGGTACCTTGCCGCGATGCTGGTCGCCGCGGTGCATGGCTCGCAGCAAGGGTTCCAACTCGTCTGCGAAGGCGGCGTAACAGTCGGGACATCCCAGGCGACCGCTCTTCTTGAAATCCGCGCGGCGCAAATGGCAGCGCGGGCAGGAACGGTCGCGGGCCTTGATCGCGGCGGGTTTGGCGGTGGCGGGGGGATCCTGGTGGCCCAGTCCCAGCAAGATGTCCGTGATGGACATGGGGCCGTGCACATCGAAGCCGCTCTGGGACGCGCACGCTTCGCACAGGTGCACCTTCTTCACCGCCCCGTCCACGACCTGGGTCAGGTGAATTGTCGCCTCTTGTTCCTGGCACAGCTCACATTTCATCACGTTATTGGCGTACCTTCCTCTTTGGTGTAGGCTTTGAACCGCTCCGCCAGCTGCAACGTGACCGGCCCGGGCCGCCCGGTACCGATTGGTCGCTTGTCAATCACGCCGACCCCGATAATTTCCGCAGCCGTGCCGGTCAGGAACACCTCATCCGCCGTATACAAGTCGTAGCGGGTCAACACGTCTTCCTCGACCATATACCCCAGGTCGCGGGCCAGTTCCATGACGACCTCGCGGGTAATGCCTTCCAGGGCACCGCACCAGACGGGGGGGGTGCGCAGGACACCGTCGCGCACCGCAAAGATGTTGTCGCCGGAGGCCTCGGCCACATAGCCCTGCGGGTTGAGCATCACGCATTCCATCACGCCCGAATTGAGTGCTTCGATTTTGGCCAGTACGTTGTTGAGGTAGTTCAGGCTCTTGATGCGGGGGTTGATGGCCTCGGGATGGTTGCGCATCGTGCCGACCGTGATGATGGACAGGCCCTCCTCGTATAATTCCACGGGATAGAGCTGAATGCCGGCGGCAATGATAATCACCTGGGACTCTTTGCACAGATAAGGGTTCAGGCCCAGCGTGCCCACACCCCGCGTGACGATCAAGCGTACATAGCCGTTCTGGATGCCGTTGGCCTTGCAGGTTTTGATTACGGCCTGCATTATTTCCTCAGGGGTCATGGCGATTTCGAGCGCGATGGCTTTGGCTGAGCGGTATAGGCGATCGATGTGGCGTTGCAGGGTAAAGACCTTGTTATGATAGACGCGGATGCCCTCAAAGACGCCGTCGCCGTAAAGCAGGCCATGGTCAAAGACCGATATTTTCGCGTTCTTTTCGTCGAGCAGTCGTCCGTTAATATAGACTTTCATAAACGTTTTCCCTCACATATTGTTTGAAAGGCGCGACTTTAATCGAGAAGTGTCTGAGTGTAAATCACATCATGCGGGCGGGGGGCGGAAAAATTTTTTTTCGCTTGACCCAGTCTGGTTGTTAGCCCTATCTTATAGACGATTAGCAGAGGCAGGATTAAATAATGTATGTTGAGGTAGCTAATTGATGGAAGGAGCGGTCATGAAAAATAGATGGGGAACGGTTATTATTAGTGGTGCGTTGGCTGTTATGTTGATGGGTGCGGCCGTGGATGTGCGTGCGCAGAACAACAACCAAGTCACGCAGGGCGAGTTAGCGCTCATGTTGATCAATGTGATGGCGTTGCACAACGAAGTGGAAGTGCCGGGCAGTCCGTTGGATGCCATCCGGGTCCTGTTGTTGTACGGTGTTGCACCGTCGGCGGGCTGGGACGTGGATGCGCCGGTGGTACTGGCCGATTTGGCTGTGGTACTGGTCAAGGCACTGGGTGCGCAGGACGAGGTGGAGGACGCGAATGATCCCGCCCAATGTATTGCCTATCTAGAGGGGTTAGGGGTGCCCTTGGACACGGTCAGCGGGGCGGTTTTAATCGTTCCGCCGCGTGGCGATATGCCGCCAGGCGCTGAGGCTACTGATTTGGATCGGCCGGATACAGAGGGTTTACAGCGTCCGCTGTCGCTGCGGGTTGTTAGGGAAATTATTGTGTCTGTCCCCGTTATTCCGCCGAGACCTCGCCCGGTAACGCCGGATTGATAGTTGGTGGTATGTTTATTTTAGCGGAGAAATAAGGAGCATCAAATGAATGGTAAATACGGGTTGTTAGGGGTGATAGTGGCCGTACTGGCGTTGCCGGTTGCAGGCTGGGGGCGAGATGCGGAGCGCGCGTTTCAAGTTCGAAACATGCTGCGCGTTGAGTACGATGACAATATTGAAGAGACCGAGACCGATGAGCGGAGCTCGTTCAAAATAATCAACGAGCTTGAATTTGTTGTTCGCTTCGATCTGGAGAATACCTATGTGGGGTTACGTTACCGGCCGCGCCTCACGTGGTGGGAAGACCGCGCGGGCGATTCAACCGACCTGCACCATGAGTTGGATGTCAACTTGCGGCAAGCTTTTACCCCGCGGGTGACGCTGAATGTGGACAATATGTTTCGCTATGCAGAGCGGGCGGAGGCGATTGAAGACGAAGTGGTAATTCGGGAGCGCGGTGATTTCTACTATAACCGTCTGCGGGGGTTGTTGTCGTATCAATTTATACCCAACAATGTGTTGCAAACCCGTGCTGCTTACCAGTTGATGCGTTACGACGACAACGATGTGGCGGACCGGCGGGATTACGATAAGTACATGGGTGGCGTCTCGATCCGCCATCAACGGCAGCCGCAGCTGTGGTTGTCGGCCGATTTGGATGTGAATACTTTGGATTACAAAGGGCCGGACAATAATCGGGGGTCGGACAGCTCGCAGTTGGGGGTTGGCGTGGAATACCTGGTGTCGCCGTTATCGGTTGCGCGGGTGAATGCAGGCTATCAGTACAGGGATTTCGATGACCGTAATTTATCCACGGCATCCAGTCCGTTTGTGAGTGCCAACCTCACATGGGGACTAACGCCGGATACGCGGATGACGTTAGGGGCCTCCTATTCCTTGTCCGATGCTGATGTCTTTCCGTATGCGAGTCAAGAGCAGGCGCGCCTTTTCGCGGGGCTGGGGCATGACCTTACCTCCAAGATTTCGTTTAATGTGGGGGCCAGTTATACCCGTGCGGAATATGACGCAGACGAGGCGGTGCGCACAGACTTGTTGGAGTTGGGTGCGGATGAAAGACGGTTGGACGAGCTGGGCGTGGGTGAAGACGGGACCGAGGAGTATATCCGCTTGAGCGCTGACGCATCCTATCGCCTGAACCGCAACAATTGGCTGACAGCCAATTGGAATTTTGCCACGCTGGACTCTGATCTGCGGCGTGATTTTGACCGCAATCGGGTTGGCTTGGGGTGGCGTACGCAGTTCTAACGTGCGTCAGGCGGTTGGAAAACGTGGCGATGGTTGTGTAGCTGCTTGCAAAGTGAGCGATCTGCTTGTACCTTCCCGTAACGTGGGTGTGGGGGCGTGTCTATTGTGCATGGCTCCGACACGAGTGACCAGACATAAGTGAACATCGTAGTGGCTTGGGGAAGATAATGGAACAAAATAACGAGCAATCGCTGCATTTCCTGGATTATTGGCGTGTCATTCGGTCTCGGAAAGAGATTGTTTTGGTGGTGGCCTTGTTGGTTGTGATTACCGGCGTGGCCTACACCTTCACCTTGGACCGGATGTACGAGGCCCAAGCCCGCATTGAGGTGCGTTCGGATGCCATTGATGTGGATGTGTTTACACGGCGAACTTCGCCCATGCCCCAATTCAACCCGTTCTTTCTGCGAACGGAATTTGAGATCATCCGCTCCCGGCGGACCATGGGGCAGGTGGTTAGAAATCTGAATCTGCAGGAAGAGTGGGGGCGGGAATTGATGCCCGACGGTTCCGCGTTGCCTATGGGGCAGGCCGTGGGCATGTTATCCAACAGCGTACGGGTCGATCAACACCGTGATACGAGCCTAATCGCCATCACCGCCCGCCGTCCGGATCCGCATGAGGCCGCCGCCATTGCAAATGAGGTGGCGGAGGTTTATCGGACCCATCGCTTGGCTCAGGCCCGTGGCGTCATCAGTGGCGGCTTGGAGGCCTTGCAAGAGGAACTGGAGAAACAACAAGCGATCTTGGAGGATGCCGAGGAGCGCTTGGAAGCCATGCGGGAGGAATTGGGCGTGGCTTTGTTAGGTGCTTCTCGCATACAGGGTGGCCGCGAGGGGGATAAGATTCGTCTTCAGCAGTTGGAGGGGGAACGCGGAAACGCGCGGGTGGATATGCTGGTGCGCAAAGCCCGCTTAGATCAACTGGATGGGCTCTCAAGTGAGGAACTCCTGACGGCCTCTTCCTATATCGTCAATGATGCGGCACTTGGGCTGTTGCGCCGACAGTACATTGACTCCCAAATTAATTTGAGCCTGTTGCTGGAAAATTACGGCGAGAACCATCCGGAAGTGCGGCGGGTAAATGCAGGCTTGAACGAGTTGCGGCAACAAATAGAGAAGGCGTTGTCCGGTTTGCGCCGTGGTTTGCGTGCCGATTACGAAGTGGCGCGTGCGCGTTATGAGACCCTGTCCGAGGAATTGCAGATGGTTCGCGCGGCAGACATCGCGGCGGAGCGTGATCGATTTCTGCCATTTGAGAAGATGGAGCGTGAAGTGATGTTGCAGCGGGATATTTACCAGGCGTTGCGGGCACGCATTGCACAGGAGGGGATTGAGTTGCAGGTCCCGCGCACCCCGGTAGATATTGTGGATCGGGCCGAGCCGAGTTTCCGGCATGTAAGCCCGCGCTTTACGGTGAATATCCTGCTTAGTGTCTTTATCGGTTTGGTGGCGGGAATCGGGCTGGCCTATTTTATCGAATACCTGGACACGTCAGTCAAGACGGTTGAGGATGTGGAGCGCCACTTGTCGCTACCCGTGTTGGGCATAGTGCCCCAAAAAGTGCGGCCCCTTAATCAGAAAGGGCCGGAATCACCCCATGCCGAAGCCTATCGCGTGCTACGCACGAATCTACGGTTCGCCGCCAAGAAAGGCACCTTTGGTGGAGCCTATACCTGTGTGAGCGGCGGTGTGGGTGAGGGCAAATCGACGACCTTGTTTAATCTGGCCTATGTCTCGGCGGTGATGGGGGACAAGGTGTTAATCGTTGACTCTGATTTGCGGCGGCCGGTGCAGCATAAGATGCTGGGCACTTCCAACAACGTGGGGCTGACAAACGTCTTGTTGCGAGGAATGCCGGTAGAAGATGCGATCAAACCGACCGATATCGAGAACCTGCACTTCTTGCCTAGCGGTCGCTTGCCGCGCTCGCTAACCGGTGTGCTGGATGCGCGCCGCATTCGTGAATTAGTGGCTACGCTTAAAGACCGCTATGATTACGTGCTGTTTGATTCCCCGCCGCTTCTGGGGGTGAGTGACGCGTCCATTCTGGCCAGCGAAATGGACGGGACGCTTTTGATCGTGCAGCACCGCAAATACCCGCGTGACGTCTCGGCGCGTGCGCGGCGCATTTTGGATAATGTGGGGGCCAAACCGGTGGGCGTGGTGTTGAACAATATCAACGTCATGCGTGACGATTACTATTACTACTATCATTCCTACTACTCCTACCATTACAAGGATGATGAGGGGTCGACGGAACCACTGCCCGCTGTCGCTGCCGCGGCGAAACAGGCCGCTCCGGAAGAAACCGCCACATTTTAACTACAGAGAGTTGGCCGATGATGTCTAGAAGAACGCTATGGATACCTGCTGGTTTTGCGCTGATAATGCTTATGTTGCTGGTGGGGTGCCGTGCACCCCAATTGTTTCGGGCCGAGCGGACGGGTCAGGAGACAACGCATACCGATCTGCCGAACGCGTTGTCTGAGAATGCATTCGACCATCAGCTGGGCGAAGGAGCAGCAGGGGCGATGGCATCGGTCGATCGGGCGGTATACCGTCTGCGGCCGTCCGATTCCGTGGTTGTGCATCTGCGTGGAATCCCTGAAGCCGCCAATTACGAGTATGTCATCGACGAGTCCGGCTATATTAATCTGCCCTATATTCCGCCTATCCGGGCCGAGGGCTTAACGGCATCGGAGTTGCAAAGCGCCATCCGGGAATCCTACATCGAAGAGCGTATCTACCGCCAGATTTCGGTTAACGTCATCCTGCCGACCCGGAGCTTTTTTGTCCGGGGCGAAGTCCGGCAGCCGGGGCGGTACCCGCTGACCAGTGGGATGACGGTACTGAAAGCCATCGCCTCCGCCGGGGGGTATACCGAGTTTGCCAATCCGCGCCGGGTGGAAATCATACGGGCCGGCGAGACGCTGGCCGCCAATGCGCGCCAGCTTGAGCAGGATCCTGAACAGGACTTTAATGTCAAACCCGGTGACGTTATCATTGTGCGCCGACGTATCTTCTGACCTGGAAATGATACCCCCGGACAGTCCTGTTGTCGGCGGTCGTCGTCGTAAAAAGTCTTCTCGCAGCCGGTCCGTGCGCCCACGTAGCTCATGGCTATATGATTGGGCCGTTATCGGTTTATTGTTGCTCCCGTCGACGCTGGGCATTGTGCTGTTTGGGGCTGTGCGCCATTGGTCTGCGGGTAGCTTAATGGTTCCGGTTTTCCTGGCGCTGGCCTTGGTTGGCTTGCGCCCGCTGTGGAATTACGAATTCCGCACTTGGCGCGTACCGCCGGGTGCGTGCTGCCTGGCACTGTTTGCGATTTACACGATAGGGCAGATGCCTTTTTCGGCAGTTCCGTATGAGACCAAAGTGGAAGCGTTGAAGGTCTTCTCTTACCTGGCCGCCTTCTGGGTTTGGTCGATCTATGCCGCTAACGATAAACGCTGGCGCATAGCGCTGTTTATCCCGTTACTGCTCGGCACTTTGGTGGCGTTGTACGCCTTGGTGCTGCATCTGCGCGGGAGCACGGCGGTACTGATGCTGACGCGCCACGAGCAGTATGGCATGCGCGCCAGCGGAACCTTTATGGCCCCCGCCCATATGGGGGCCTACATGGGCACCGTCATCTGCTTGGCCCTCGCCTTATTGCTGACAAAAAGCGCGGGCGTCTGGCTACGCTTCTTTGCCGGCTACGGTCTGTTATTGGCCGTGCCAACGCTTTTCCTGACCGGATCGCGAAGTGGCTGGTTCGGTGCAACTATCGGGGTGAGCGTGTTGCTGGGGCTGTGGGCGGGGCGTCGCGGCTGGCGCACCCTGGCATTGACG
>PWVE01000111.1 GCA_003562335.1 PVC group bacterium | reverse complement strand
GCGGTCTGGATCTGCTGGACGTATATTGAAAACAACGCGGTGCGCGCCCACATTGTGGAGCAGGCGGGCGATTACCGTTTTGGTTCGCACGGGGCTTGGTTGCAATCGGGGCGACACCCGTTCGCTGCCAATGTGAGAGCTGTTGCACTGCCGATGTTACGTAATTCCCTCGGGCTCACTAACCTTTCGCAAATCAGGGCGGCCATGGATCAAACGTTGGCAGACAAGGCCGGGGCACCCGAATCAGGCGTAACAATCAGCGTCCAGCGTCATGTGCGTTACTGGACGCAGGGGCTCGTGATCGGCTCGCGCTTGTTCGTTGCCGAGGTGATGAGCCGGTACAACACAAAAGAGATGATTGCCAGGCACCGGTCGGCCCGGCTGGAAGACCCGGACGGCCTCCGGTTATATGCGTGGCGCCGTCTCCGGCCCGCAGACACGGGTTGACACCGAAACCGCCCTAAATTGTACCAACACGCTGCCCCGCAGCAAACCCGGACTCCCCGGAACGCCACGGTTGTGCACGAGTCCGCTGATAACCGACCAGGGATTATCATCTGGCACGAACCGGTCAGTTGTTGTGCCCAAGCTCCCGTTCGAACGACCCTCTCGCTCATCGTCTGCGTCAAGACAACCGTGACCCGGCCTGCCAAGATCGAAAAACGACACTATTTCTGTGTCCCTATTTTTATCCGCGCGGGTCGGCATCTGGGTGGGACCGGAAGGGGATTTTACGCCCGACGAGTTGGAAGCAGCGTTGGCCGCCGGGATCGTGCCGGTGTCCCTGGGCGATTTAACGTTGCGGGCCGAAACGGCCGCACTTTATTTTATTACCGCGCTGCGCTATGAATGGGGCCAAACAAGCGGTTGAAATTTTCGGCCACCTGGGCTTGCAGGACGGGTAAGGCCAGCGCGCGCAGTTTCGCAAAGAACGCGTAGACCGCTCCGATATTGGCCGGGTGATTCGCCGTCCGGCCTGACTCGTCTTTTAACGAATAGCGCCGCCATTCGCCGGGCGGCAACTGATCAGGCGCATCGGTCTCCATCAGAATGCGATCCAGGGGGAGCTGCTTGAAGACGGCCTGTATGCGGGCATAGCGCGGGTGGGCAAAGGCGCCACAAAAGGAAAAATAGGCCCCACACTTGGCCAATCGGTCCGCCATTTCAGCCGATCCGCCATAGCTGTGCAGCAACACGCCGCAGGCCGGCACCGGTCCCTGCTCCAACTGTTCCGCGCACGCGCCCCAAGCGCGCAAACAATGGATGCTTACGGGCCGGTTACGCGCTGCCGCGAATTCCAAGTGTAAGCGAAACGCCTCGACCTGTCCGTCCCAAGGCAAACCCTCTTTCCAACGGTCCAACCCCGTTTCGCCCACGGCGGCCGGTTGCTGATCCAGCTGCTGCTGTAACAGCTCGGGCCAGTGGCTAGGGGCCCGCGGCAATTCCCATGGATGCACCCCGTAGCTGGGAATAATCCGGTCCGGACAAGCTGCGGCCCACGCCGCCACCGCCGGCCAGTCTGACGGGTGGGTACCGTTCACCACCATCTTGGCCAATCCTTCACGGTCAAGATCCGCCCACAACGTGTCCCGCGCCCGGGACAACCGAGGATCCTGCAAATGGTTGTGCGCGTCGTATAAAACCTTTGCCGGCGTCTTATCCGGCGGCGTACACTCGACAGGCGCCACAGGTGATGGTAGGGTTGCGGCCATGTCCGCCAGTGTAGATCATACCTCTTTACAACGCAATCGGCTGCACGGATTTTTGTTGCCTGCTGCGCTGACACAGCCACAGGTCTGGCGGCAGGCCGCCGGGCTGCTGCTGCTCGGGACGTTGCTCGGTGTGGTGGTGAACGCGTGGCGGCCGACCGGGGCCTTGCCGTGGCGATACCCGTGGGATCAGCATGTGGCTATACAGGCCCGCGAAGCCGGCTTTGCCGTTTGGGAATGGGACCGCGTGCAGACGGCGGTACAACAAGGTGCCGGTTGGTTGCTCGACGCCCGGCCGGAAGAGCAGTATTGGGAAGGTGCGCTGCCCGGGGCGTTGTCCCTGTCTTTCGCCGACCGCACCACCGCTTTTGCGGCCTTGCAACCGATGTTGATCGGGGAGGGGCCATTGATCACCTACTGCTCGGGTCCGGACTGCGATGAGGCCCTGCAGCTAGGCTATTTCCTACGAGAACAAGGCTACACCAACGTCGTGGTGTTTGTTGGCGGCGTCGAGGCGTGGACGGCGGCCGGTCAACTGTTGGAGGGTGGGCTGTGAACAGGCGCATATGGGTGCATACGGGCCGTATCCTGTTGGCGGTGGCCTTTTGGGTTGCGGCGGTGCACAAGGTGTTGGACCCGGCGGCATTTGCCGGGGCCATTCATCAGTATGGCATCTTGCCGCCGACGTGGGTAAACGCGGCGGCCCTTACCTTGCCCTGGATCGAAATCACGGCGGCGGGGGCGTTGCTGATGTGGCCGCGTGGCCGACCCGGGGCGGCGCTGGTGTTGTTGGGGCTGCTGGGCGTGTTTGTGGTGGCCATGATCATCAACTTGTGGCAGGGCGCCGAAATTCCGTGCGGTTGTTTCAGTTCGTCGCTCGAAGCCGACCCGCTCACGTGGCGCAGCGTGGCGCGTAACCTCGGTTACATGGTGTTGGCTTGGTGGGTCTTGCTTGATTCAGGACCTTTTGCTTGGCAACAGGCGAGGGCCAAGGTATGAATGGCGCATTGTGCGTGCAGCGTATTTAAAATGTGTAATCCGGGCCGCAATATGGATGGCCGTGTGGTGGTGCTTAAGCGGGAACACGGCCTGGGCTCTGTTTCGGGGCGACGAGGCGGATGGCCGCGATTTTGGGATCGGCGCTAATTTTTTTATCAATCGCTGGACGTACGAACCATGGCTGGACACTGAGCTACGGTTTGCCGAGGCCACCAACGCCTTTTACGGCGGTGGCGGTTCATTGACGAGTGACGAGCTGTATCTCGTACAACTCCTAAAGGTTACGCACCCGCTGGGCGCGCATTTGCATTTCGAGGCGAACTATGAGCGTGACCGCGATTTTGACGGGAGTTTTCAGCGCTTTACCACGGGCTTGCGTTACCAAATCCCGTCCGGCTGGTCCGTCAGCTTACTGGGCGAACCGATAGCCAACAAAGCCTTCGCCGACATTGGAACGGCGGTGGGATACGAAGGGGCGCGCACGGACTTGCGCTTGCAAGTGCTGCTACCGAATGCGTGGTACAACCACAAGAACAAAGACGAGGGTCGCCAGCAGCGCATTCCGAATGTGCAGTGGGACTCGACGGTCCAGCTTGGGTCAAAATGGCAATGGACACTGCACCTCGATCTTGACCCGTCACGACGCTGGACCAACCCGCGGCAGGGGTTCGACTACACCTTTGAAAAATATCAAGGCGAAATGGGTATTTGGTGGTTCCCGAATGAACATGGCTTATGGCGTTTAGCCGGAGGCGGTGAGTGGAGCGACCAGCAGCGGGAGGCCTTAAATGCCGACCGAGCCAGCGCGTTTACGCTGGATCGCACGCACTGGACCGCTTCGCTGGAATACAATAGCCATTGGCGGGAGCGCACCGGCTGGCGGGTGGGTGCCCTGTACGTGCGCTTTGACGAAGACTGGATCTATCGCGCAGATCCGGATGCCACCCTGTTGACGGATCGATATGACCGGATGATTTATGCCGGACAAGTCTGGCCCTTGTCGGGAGCTTGGTATTTAAATACCATGGCACTGGTAAACCTCTTGTCCAATCAGCAGGAGAGCAAAACAGAAATTTTTTCGGACCGGTCTGAGCAATGGCAGAAGCGGACGGCCGGCAGCCTGATTTTTGCCGGGGCCGACTTTAGCGTGGAAGGCGGCGCAGCGGTTAACTGGCATTCGCAACGGTTTGGTGGTGGGTTTGTAAAAGTATTTGTGGATTTCTAAGGGGAAGCAGTCATGAAAGAGACGCCGTTATCGATTCAAATGGAAAAACATGACCACTTGACTGAAGTGGTGGTCGCCGGTTCGGTCGACTCGCAGACGTGCGAGACTTTTGGTCGGCGACTGAAGCCGTTGGAGCATCGTCCCGACCTGCACGTACTGCTGGATGGCCGCGGACTGACGTACATCAACAGCCGCGGCATCGGCTGCCTGATCGCCCTGCAAAAGCAACTGATGATCCATGGGGGGCGCCTCGCCTTATACGGTTTGAGTGAACGCATCGTCACCACCCTGGACTTACTGGGCATTGAGAAACGGCTGCACCATTTCCCTGACCGCGAAGCGGCGGTGGCCTACCTGAATCAAGACCCTGAACCCCACCCACACGCGTAGCGATGGCACGACCCTCCCGTCAACCCCAAGGATCGCCTGCCACGCCACGGCCCGAACAGTTTGCCCGGGTGCACGGCAGCCCCGGCGAGGCGCCCCGGGTGGCGGGCTTGTTGCGGGTTGGGTGGCCGTTTTTGCTGATCGCGGTGTGTACCGGCTATCTACTGCGGGCGGCTTGGCCCTGGCCCCCCATGCCCAACGCGCTTATCGGCGCCTCTTTTCTGGCTTTGGCCGGGGCGCTGGCTGTGTCGGTTACGGTGGGCCGCGAACGCTTGCAATCCTTCATCAAAGGGGCGCGCGGCGAAGAATGGGTGGCCCGTACCTTGTCGTTTTTGCCGGCCGAGTACCGGGTCTACCATGGGCTCAGCGAAGCACGCGGTTGGTTGCGGCACGGGGCCGATTATGATCATGTCGTGGTTGGACCGTCGGGCCTCTTTCTGGTGGAAACCAAATTCTGGGCCGGCACCATCGCGGTGCGCGACGGGCGCATTATGTGTGACGGCGAAGAACCCGACCGACCGCCACTCGAACAGGTCAAGGAAAGCGCCAGCGTGCTGCGCCAACAACTGAGCACTGCCCTGCAACGCACGCTTGACGTGCAAGCGGTGCTCTGTTTCGTCGGCGGATCACTGACCGACGGGTTGACCGGTTCCTCGGGCGTGGTCATTTGCAACGGGGACACCCTGCTGGACGTGTTACAGGAAAAGCAAGGTCCCCCGCTGGCCCGGGCGGTGCGTCAGCAGGTCGCTCAATATCTAGATAATCTCATGAAAGGGGGATACTGATATGCCCAACGTACTGATACCGCTGGCCGATGGCGTGGAAGAAATGGAGGGCGTGATCATCACGGATGTCCTGCGCCGCGCTGAATGGGAAGTGACCACTGCCGGGGTGACGGGCGAAGTCATCACCGCCTCCCGAGGCGTACGCTGGATACCCGATCGACGCTGGGACGACATACAGCCGGCCGACTTCGATTGGATTATCCTGCCGGGCGGCTTGCCCGGCACCCAAAAATTGATGGCCGACCAGCGGGTACTGGCCGCCTTGCAAGCCCACGTCCGTGCCGGGCGCTGGCTGGGCGCCATCTGCGCTGCACCCGCCGTGCTGCACGCCGCCGGACTGTTGACCGGCAAGCGCGTGACCTCCCATCCGTCCGTGGCCGAACGCTTGGGCGACGCCCAACGCCTGCATGACCCGGTCGTTGTCGATGGTCGCCTGGTAACCAGCCAAGGCCCGGGCACCTGTTTCGCTTTCGCCTTGAAGATCGTCGCCTTGATCGACGGCGAGGCCAAAGCCCGCCAGCTAGCCGAAGCGATGATCTACGGGCCGTATGGTGCCGACTAGCCAAAGGCACGGCGCGGGAGCCGATTGCGCTGTAAGAAATTGATGGAGTAATTGCTTGGGGGGAGCGTGTGTGGAGGCTGTTATTGAGTATGAAGGGACTTTGTCATGTCGAGCTTGCCGACAGCTCCGAATCGCGCCAGCCACCGTCGCGTTGGGAACGGACTCAAAAGCGACGCG
>PWVE01000024.1 GCA_003562335.1 PVC group bacterium | reverse complement strand
TCACCAAAGGACACGAAAAAGAAGAGGATTTGTCCCGTCCTCTTTTAGTGATTGTTCGTGCATTTAGTGGACTTCCAGGTCTTGGAACGTGGTTGACGGTCGTTCCCCAGGCCTTGGAAAATTGCACGCCAATCTCGCGGACTGCGGGCGGTGGTTGGCGCGGTCAGGAGATTCCTCCGCTCCGTCCCGATTCCCGCCTGACGGCGTGATCGGGACTCCGGTCGGAATGACCAATGGCTGGTCATGTCAAGCGGCGTCTTGCGTAGTCGAGCCCTTTCTGGCTGCGGGGAGACTGGGTGTATTAGTAAGGATGTCGGGCAGGAATACGCTTGGAATGGCGGGCAGGAGTGCGGGCATGTGTACTTGGCCCCAAGGGCCTTGAAATTATCGCGTGAAGGTGTACCTTGCAGGTGAGGTGAGTAATCATGAAGATGTGGACATTGACAATTGTAAGCTTGGCCTTGTGGGGGCTGCCCGGTGGGGCAACGGGGCAACAGGTGCGAGCCCGGGTTGAGAACACCCAATTGCCGCGTGTGGAATACCGCGATGCACGGGTCGATGACGCCTTTCAGCGTCTAGCCGAAGCTTCGCGTGAAGCTGATCCTGAAGAGGTAGGCGTTAATTTCGTCTATCGTGGTCCGGAAGGTGAACAGGCACCCCGCGTCACGTTATCCTTACGGCGCATAAGCCTCTACGATGCCATTCGTTATATCACACAGGTGACGGGGTTGTACTACCGGATCGATGACAACGCGGTTATTATTTCCGACGAACCCTTTGCGGCCGATCGGATCATAACCCGCATGTACCCCGTACAACCGACGTTTATGGATGTGATTCGGGGCGGACAGGAAAAAGAGGAGCGGCCACGCGATTCTTTTTTCTGATGGATCAATGGTGGCCCCGCTCTGCTACTACATCACCGCACACGGCTACGGGCATGGCGTTCGTTCCTGTGATATTCTGCGCGCCTTGCACCAGGCGGCTCCAAACCTGCCGCTGTACGTTGTAACCGATCTGCCCATCGAATTTCTCCGCAATCGCTTACCGGGTGTTCCCTTCGAATTGCGCCGACAGGTCTTTGATACGGGGATGGTCCAATTGGATTCGGTGCGGGTGGATATTCAGGAGACACAACGCCAGGCACTGGCCCTCATGCAGTCCCGCGATCGCTTGGTGACCCAGGAACAGGCTTTTCTTCAGTCGATCGGTGCAGGGTTGGTGGTTACCGACATCCCCTCCATTCCGTTGGAGGCGGCCGCGCGGGCAGGCGTGCGCCGGGCCGCCGTCGGCAATTTTGGTTGGAACTGGATTTACGCCGATTTTGTCGATCAGGACCCGGCCTGGCAGGCCGTCGTTGATGTCTACGAGGCGGGCTATGCCCAGGCCGACCTGCTCTTACGCCTGCCATTTGCCGAACCCATGACGGTATTCCCCCGTCGCGTCGACATCCCGGTGGTGGCAGCGCCCGGCCAGCCCTGTCGGGAAAAAATTGCCGCTCTTACCGGAGCCCCCATTGACAGGCATTGGGTGTTACTCTCGTTTTCCACCCTGAACTGGGATGACCAAGCGCTGGACGCGGTAAACAACCTGACCGATTACGCGTTTTTCACGGTGCACCCCTTGGCTTGGTCACGCTCCAATATATTCCCCGTGCATCGTGAAGACATCGGATTCAGCGACCTGATGGCCAGTGTGGACGTCGTATGCACCAAACCGGGTTTCGGGGTGCTGTCGGACTGCGTAGTAAACAGGATCCCCATCGTTTACGTGGACCGCCAAGATTTTCGCGAATATGCGGTGCTGGAACAGGCCGTGCAGCGCTACTTGCCATACGCCCACGTGTCCGCAGCCGACTTATATGCCGGGCACCTGGCACCGGCGCTCGCCGCCGTCCGGCAGGCCGCTCCCCCTACCGAACAGGTCCCCACCAATGGAGCCCCGCTAGCCGCTGACAGGCTATTATCCCTTGGCGGGATTACGCGCCAAAACGGATAGCAATAAATGCGATCGATCTGCGTTATACTGGTAGATGGCGAGCCTTAAACAGGAAAGGAGACAACCATGATAACAACGAATACACAAAAAATATTTAGCGGTGTGGCTATCCTTCTGGGCCTGATGGCCTGGGAGCCCGAGGCCCGGGCAACGGGTGAGGCGGACTTGCCGGAAACGCCGTGGCCTTACGCTGAACTGGACGTGGAACAAGTTCGTAAGCTGGGCCACTGGGGATATTACGAAGGCGGCTGCGGCTATGGCGCCTTCTACGCGTTATTGACTCCGCTGCAAGAGGTCGTTGGGGCACCGTACACCGGTGTTCCAGCTCACATGATGGCGTTCGGACGAGGCGGGATAGTCGATGAAGGTGACCTTTGCGGGGCCCTGTTGGGCGCACTGGCTGCGATCAATCTGGTCGCCGACGCCGAGCATGAGCCCTTGGCGGAGGCCCTGCTCGCCTATTACCGCGAAACGCCCTTGCCCACGGACACCGTCAATGCGCTGGCGCGTGAAGGTAAGTTGCTCGTCGAGAACGACTTCACCGGCCATGTCATCGAGCCTACGGTAGCCGGCTCAGTTAGCTGCCGCCATTCGCGGCGTGAATGGATGCGGACTACGGGCCATAGACGACGCAGTCCCGCACGCTCCGAACGCTGTGCCCGGATAACCGGCGATGTAGCAGCCAAAGCAGCCGAGCTACTCAACCAGTGGGCCGACGCGAGCGGCGACTAGAGCACGCTTTGAATGGGCTGTAGAATAAGCTCGACTTTCGCTCTTCAATTGAGGTAATGGACATGCGTGCATCAAATCCGTCACCATGGCACGGTCAAGTCCAAAGTAAAGGCTGGGTGACTACGAACTGGCAAGGTAGGTCGTGAATAAACCGACAACACAGATTCAGGCTTTGCGCGCGATGACGATGGAGCAGCGCTGGGGCGTGGCTCAGAGTCTGTATGCGACGGCGCGCGAGTGGAAAGCTTGCGCATTACGCGCGCTGCACCCGGACTGGCCCGACGAGGATATCCGTGAAGCCGTGCGCAGGAGTTTTCTTCATGCCGGAAGATGACGAGCTATTTCTGACCTTTGTTCGGCCCTTGAACCGGCTGAGCATCGCATACATGGTAACGGGTTCGGCGGCGAGCATGGCGTATGGAGAGCCCCGCGTAACACTGGACATCGACCTGGTGTTGGAACTGACCACACCCCAAACCGGTCTTCTGCCGACCGCCTTCCCGCCGGATGCTTTCTACTGCCCACCCCGCGAAATCATCGCTATCGAAACCGAACGCGCCTCACGCGGGCACTTCAACATCATCCACATGGCAACCAGCTTCAAGGCCGACTGTTACCCGCTTGGTAACGACCCACTGCACCGCTGGGCCATGGCGCGGCGACGACGAGTTGAGATGTTCGGCGAACCCGTCATGCTGGCGCCCCCGGAATACGTCATCGTGCGGAAACTGGAATATTTTAGGGAGGGTGGTTCGGAGAAGCATGTGCGGGATATTCGCGGCATGCTGGATGTATCAACCGATCTGATTGCCGCAAGTGAACTGGATGCGCTGATTCGGGAGCGAAAACTCGACGCGGAATGGCAACTTGTGAACGAATTACGAATGTAGATGCAACTCAAGGAATCCCTGCTCACTACCGCGAAATGCCAATGCGCATATGTACTGACCCCGGATATCCCGGGAAGGCGCCATCTGCTTTACCCCACGCGTTGCTCAAAAACAGTAGTGATAGCACTCTTTTCTGGATTTCCGTCGACGGCATAACGAAGAAAATCGGATTTGATAACCAGTGCTGCTGATCGGATCGCCCTCGTCCCGCCCATCTGGGTCAGCCATTCTCATTTTGCGCCGCAGGTTGATCCAGTTGGCAGAGCCTGATGAGAATTGCTGCATCTGGAGCGAAAGCGTGCACCCGTGTAGCGGGCATTCTGATTGGCCCAAAATGCCTGCGCCTGATTGACAGTTTTCAGCCCACTGCGTAAAGTCGCCCTGATGAATGCAAAACGTAAAAATATAGCGGATCGGGTCAAAATCTTCGATACCACGCTGCGCGACGGGGAACAATGTCCCGGGGCCAGCATGGGATTGCGCGAAAAACTTGAAGTGGCGCGGCAACTGGCGCGCCTGAAGGTGGATATTATCGAGGCGGGCTTCCCCATCGCTTCCCCCGGCGATTTCGAAGCGGTCCACGCCGTGGCGCGCGAGGTAAAGGGACCGATTATCGCCGGTCTGGCGCGCTGCCTGGAAAAAGATATTGAACGCGCCGCTGAGGCCGTGGCACCCGCCGGCACACGTGGACGTATCCACGTATTTTTGGCCACCTCCGCCATTCATCGTCAGTTCAAATTGCGCAAGGCCAAAGAGGAAATCGTCAAGCAAGCTGTGGCGGGCGTCACCATGGCGCGTCAACACGTCAAAGATGTACAATTCAGCCCGGAAGATGCCTCGCGCACGGAACCGGAATTTCTGGCCGACGTGTGCCAGGCGGTGATTGAAGCGGGAGCCACCACGGTCAACATCCCCGATACCGTAGGCTACGCGGTCCCGGAACAGTTCGGTGATCTGATTGCCTACCTGCGGGACAATGTCCCGGGCATTGACAACGTGACGATTCATGTGCACTGCCATAACGACCTGGGACTGGCCGTCGCCAACTCGCTGGCCGCCGTAAGGAACGGTGCGCGCGGCATTGAATGCACCATCAACGGCCTGGGCGAGCGCGCCGGCAACTGCTCGTTGGAGGAAGTAGTGATGGCGATGCGCACACGCAACGACTTTTACGGACTGCAAACGGGCGTGGAAACCCGCGAAATCTTCCGGGCCAGTCGCCTGGTCAGCCAGTTGACCGGCATGGTGGTGCAACGCAACAAGGCGGTGGTCGGGGCCAATGCCTTTGCCCATGAATCGGGCATCCATCAGGACGGCATGCTGAAACACAGCACGACCTACGAGATCATGCAACCCGAGGACGTCGGCATATCCGGCACGGAACTGGTGCTGGGCAAACATTCCGGCCGCCACGCCTTCACCAATCATCTGCATAAACTCGGCTTTCGCCTGTCCGCCACCGAATCAGCGGCGGCGTATGACGCGTTTATCGCACTGGCCGACAAGAAGAAAACGATCTACGACGACGACCTGGTCGCCATTGTGCAGCAACAAATGACCGAGCCGCCACCCGTGTATACACTGGACTACTTGCACGTATCCACCGGCTCGGACACCGTGCCCACGGCCACGGTTCGCCTACAAAAGCAAGATGAGGTATTGCAGGACGCCGCTTGCGGCGACGGGCCGGTCGATGCGGCCTTGAAGACCATTGACCGCATTTGCGGCATCCAAGGGAAACTGCTGGATTTCAGCTTACAGTCCATCACGCAGGGCAAAGACGCATTGGGTGAAGTGAGCCTGCGGGTGGAATTCGGCCGCCGCGTTGTGAACGGTAAAGCGTCCAGTACCGACATAGTTGAGGCGGCGGCCCGCGCCTATCTCAACTGCGTGAACCGGCATCTGGTGGATCAGAACGACCCGGCGCCGACGCCCAAAACGCGGCGTGCACGCCCAAAGACCACCAAACGGTCAACGCGAAAGAAACGCTCGTGAAGGAGCTTAGCGGTCATACCTTGCCGTTTGCCGTGCTGGGTCATCCCATCGGGCATACCCTTTCACCGGTGATGCACAACGCCTCGCTGCGCGCGTTGGGGCGCGATGCGATTTATTTGGCGTTCGACGTGGCGCCGGACCAGTTGTTGACCGTGCTACCGGCCATGCGCGCCATGGGTTTCGGCGGCGTAAATCTGACGGTCCCGCTGAAGGAGGTCGCCTACGCAGGGTTTGCCGACTTGGACGAGTCCGCGCAACTAGTCGGCGCGGTGAATACGGTGGCCTTTCCCGAGGCAGGCGGTATGCGCGGCTATAACACGGACGGCTACGGTTTTCTTACCGCCATGCAGGAAGCCTGCGGCACATCCGTTGACGGCCAAGCCGTTCATGTGATTGGCACCGGCGGAGCAGGTCGCGCCTTGGCCTTGGTATGCGCACGCGCCGGGGCGCGCTCCCTGACGTGCACGGACGTGGACGCCACCCGGGCCGAACGGGTCGCCACGGAAATCCGCACGGCGACCCCCGACTGCCCGGTGACCACCGTCGACGCGGCGGATCAGGTTGCCGCTACCCGCGCGGCGGACATTATCATTCAATCCACTCCCGTCGGTATGCGCCCTGAAGACCCGCCGTTGCTCGGCTCCGAGGCGTTTCGTTCAGGCCAATTGGTGTTTGACCTGATCTATATGTATCCCGAAACCGCGCTCATGAAAGCAGCCCGCGCCGCTGGCGCGGAAACCGCCAACGGGTTGGGCATGTTACTGCATCAAGGGGCCCGCGCTTATACCATCTGGACCGGCGATGCGCCGGATACGGACGCCATGCGCGCAGCACTGGAGAAGGCGGTTTACGGCGAATGAACACCCTCGACCCCTTCTGGTACACCTATTTCACCATCCTGATCGTTTACGGCGGGGCCTGTATCGGCAGCTTTCTGAACGTCTGTATCCACCGCATCCCGCGCGAGGAATCGATCGTGCGTCCCGGCTCGCACTGTCCGCGCTGTGGGCGGCCGATTGCGTGGTACGATAATCTGCCGCTGATCAGCTATCTCGTGCTACGCGGTAAATGCCGCGCTTGTGGCACCCGCATCTCCCCGCGTTACTGGTGGGTGGAAGCCCTGACGGCTCTCTGTTTTTACGGCGTGTGGCACATCTACGGCTGGTCACCGGCCACCCCGATCTATCTGTTGGCTTTCTTCGGCTTGATTCTGGCCACGTTCGTTGACCTCGAACACATGATCATTCCCGATCGCGTCAGTCTCGGCGGCATGGTGATCGGGCTGGCGGTCAGCGCCGCTTGGCCACCACTGCACGCTGCGACCTCTGTCGGGGCCGCCACGATCGCGTCACTCATCGGCCTCGTCACCGGGGCTGGCTCGCTCTGGCTGGTGGCCGTGATCGGCCGCATGATTTTCAAGAAAGATGCCATGGGCTTGGGCGACGTTAAACTGCTCGGTGCCATCGGGGCCTTTACCGGCTGGGAAGGCGTCTTGTTCACCATCATGATCTCCTCACTGGCCGGTTCCCTGGTCGGCCTCGGATTCATCATTGCCCGGCGTCACGAATGGCAAAGCCGCATCCCCTACGGTCCCTACCTTGCATTGGCCGCCGCTCTTTGGATACTATGGGGCCATAACTGGTGGGACGCCTACATACAATGGCTGACAGCAGGAGTATAGGCATGGACAAGAATATCGTTTTAGTTGGATTCATGGGCACGGGCAAAAGTGCGGTCGGCCACATCCTGGCGCACAAGCTCAACCGCGAATTTGTCGATATGGACATCGTCATTGAAGCGCGGGCCGGTAAACCCATTTCCGCAATCTTCGCCGATGATGGCGAGCCGGCTTTTCGTGCCCAGGAACGGGCGCTGGTGCAGGAATTGAGTGCCCGCACGGGACAAATTATTGCCACTGGTGGCGGCGTGGTGCTCAACCCGGACAACGTAACCGACTTCAGCCGCACCGGCGTGGTGGTCTGCCTGCGCGCCCAGCCCGAAACCATTTTGGACCGCGTTGCCCACGACTCGCACCGGCCTCTACTGGAGAGCGATCCGGACAAAGCCGCAGCCATCCGCGAATTACTGGCCCACCGCAAACCCTTGTACGAAGCAATTCCTTTGCATGTCGATACGGACCACCGCACCGCCCGCGAAGTAGCGGAAGAGGTGCTGGCCCTCTATCTGGGACAAGCCAACTGAAAGCCAAACTCATGAAAACATATTCCATTGTATTATTGCCCGGCGACGGAATCGGGCCCGAAGTGACCCAAGAAGCGGTGGCGACCCTCGACGCCGTGGCCGCCGCGCACGATTTCCAATTCAAGTACACCGAAGAACCGGTCGGCGGCGCGGCGCTGGACGCGCATAACGATCCCCTACCCGATGCCGTGCTTGAACAGTGCCTGCAAGCCAACGCCGTGCTGCTGGGCGCGGTCGGCGGGGCCAAGTGGGATCACTTGACGGGCGCGCTGCGTCCGGAAAGCGGTTTGCTCAAGCTGCGCAAGGCGCTGGGCGCATTCGCCAATCTACGCCCCGTCATGGTACCCGATGCCCTGGCCGAAGCCTCGCCCTTACGCGCCGAAGCCGTGCGCGGCACGGACCTGCTGGTGGTACGCGAGCTGACCGGCGGCATCTATTTCGGTGAACCGCGTGCCCGCGAAACCCTGCCCGACGGCCGTGAAAGCGCCTACAACACGATGATCTACCAAACCGACGAAATTGAGCGCGTGGCGCGCGTGGCCTTCGACTGGGCCGGCAAACGACATCGCCGTGTAACCTCGGTCGACAAAGCCAATGTGCTGGTAGTGTCGCAGCTCTGGCGCGATACGGTGCAGAAAGTGCACGATCAGGCATTCGCGGATATTGATCTGGAACACATGTACGTCGACAACGCCGCCATGCAATTGGTGCTCAACCCGCGCCAATTTGACGTGATCGTGACCGGCAACCTGTTCGGCGATATCTTGTCCGACGCCGCCGCGACCCTGGGCGGCTCACTGGGACTATTACCGTCTGCCAGCGTCGGCGGGCCGGTCGGTCTCTTCGAACCCGTGCACGGCAGTGCGCCCGATATCGCAGGTCAGGGTAAAGCCAATCCTGTTGCTGCCATACTCAGTGCCGCCATGCTACTGGATTTCCTGGACGAGCCGCAGGCGGCCCAAGCCATCCGGCACGGGGTCGACGCGGCCTTGGACGCTGGCGCCCGCACGGCGGACCTGTGCCGCTCCGGGCATCGGCGCGTGTCGACGCAGGAAATGGGCGAAGAAATACGTCGCCACCTCAAATTCGCAGGCGCGGCGGACCGCCCGTAAACGTACCGGGCTCATGTCCCCCGTCGGCTTTTATCTGCACGTCCCCTTCTGCCGGCGGAAATGTCCGTACTGCGACTTTTACTCCATCGCCCGCGAGGAAGGTCATGCCGAACAGGCCGCCTATGTCGATGCACTCGAACACGAGCTACGAACCTTGCCCGCCGATTTCAAACCCCAGACGGTGTTTATCGGCGGCGGCACCCCCACTGAACTGGCGACCCCGCTGCTCGCGCGCTTGCTGGCCCTGCTCCCGCAATACATCGATTTGACCGACGTACAGGAATGGACCTGTGAAGCCAATCCGGGCACGTTCACAACTGAAAAAGCCCAGCTACTGTGCGAGGCCGGGGTGAACCGCTTGTCCATCGGGGCTCAATCCTTTCAACCGTCATTGCTCGCCTTTCTCGGACGAATCCACGGCCCGGACGAGATCGATGCCGCTGCCGCGCTGGCGCGTGCGACCGGATTCCCCGCCCTGAATCTGGACCTTATCCATTCTGTGCCGGGCTCGACGCCCGCCACGCTGGACGCCGATCTCGATCGCGTGCTCGCTTGGTCCCCGGAACACATTGCGTGCTACCACTTGATCATCGAGGAAGGCACGCCGTTCCATCGGCAACGCGCGCAGGGCACGTTGCAGGAATTGGACGATGACCGGCAATTCGCACAGTATGAGCTAGCCCGGAACCGGCTGCGGGAAGCGGGCTATACCCACTACGAAATTTCCAATTTCGCCAAACCCGGGCACAAGTGCCGACATAACCGTTTATACTGGACCGGCGGCGCATACATCGGTTGTGGACCTTCCGCCCATTCGCATTGGGCGGGCCGCCGCTATGCCAATGTGCGGGGCCTGCGTCCCTACCTACGCCACCTGCGCGCAGGCGAATCGCCCGTCTCTTTTTCAGAAGAATTGGACCCGGCAGCCAAAGCCCGGGAAACACTGGTCATGCAGCTCCGCGAATTGGAGGGGGTAAACCGCATCGCGTTTCAACAGTTGACCGGGATTGATTATCACGATCTATGCGGACCGGCCATCGACCGCCTTTGCCGGGAGTCATGGCTACAGGAATCGAACGGCCACCTGCGCCTAACCGAAAAAGCATTATTTCTCAGCGACGCCGTCATGGCTGAACTGGTATAGTCCCCCCCATGTCCTTCGAGCACTATAGAAACTCTGGTAAAGCCTCCGAGGTCGACACGGAGGTCGACCCTCCGGTAAACAAACAGGCGTATTCCTCAAGTTCCCGGAGGGGCAGGCTCTGTCCTGCCCTCATGAGCGAGAGGTTTCGCAGGAGCCTGAATATTGTAATCGATTCACCCCCCCGTTGGCCGACTTGGTTGCGCCATGCCAGTTGGCTGTTGCCATTGGTTTGGATGGGCCTGGTTTTCTATTCGTTAACCACCCAGGTAGATATTGATCACGATGCGCCGTGGGTATTCCCCCATTTCGACAAAGTCGTGCACTTTGGCATATTTGCCGTGCTGGCTTGGTTGTGGGTGCCGCCTTTACGCGGCAGCGCCCAATGGTCGCGCGGTGTCAGCCTGATTCTAGCGTTTCTGTTGTCCGGCGCCTACGGCGGATTCCTCGAATACCTGCAAAGCACCCTACCCCATCGCCACGGCAACTGGGCCGATGTTATAGCCAACCTGATCGGTGCCGCCACCGTATGGCTACTCGCCGGTCAACCCCGAAAAACCCCGTACCAGTAATCCTCATTACAGCCGCTTATTCCGAATCGCGGCAAGACAGGGACGCCTCCATTTGTTCCTTAAATTTTCGGGGTGCGCATGGTAGGGCGAACCGTCCCTGGCCCGCCGTAGCCCGGCGGAGGCGGCCCGGTGAGCCGGGGCGCGGTGCGGAGCATGATCAGGAAATTGCATGGACTGGATCAACGTGAGGTCTTGTCATGTCGAGCGTAGCGAAGCGAAGTCGAGACATCTCAGAGTCGCGCCAACCACCGTCGCGTCTGGAACGGATTCAAAGGCGGCGCGGCTTGGCGGGAAACGAGATTTTTCGACTCCGCGTCCGCTCCGCTCAAAATGACAAAAGGAAAGCGCACAGTTTATGACTATGGCCATGAGTCAACTGCGCAATCAGCTCATCGGGAACACATCTGCTCATTTGATTTTTTCCGCCTACAGGTCTATTCTCTTAAGAAACCAGACGTATCAAATCAAAAGAGGTTTACAGCCATGGCCATGACGCGCCGAACATTTATGCGGAATCTGGGTTTGTCCGGCAGCTCGCTCTTGTGGGCGGGCTGTGCCAATGGACAATCGCCCACGGTTGTCAAAGCGAACGACTGGCAGCCGGCCTATGCCAAACTCGAAGACGAAGGAAAGCTCCAGGACCGCATCGATGAGGCCTACGCCTTTTTTGATGAATGCCAGCTTTGCCCACGGCGTTGCCGGGTCAACCGGCGGGGCGACCAACTTGGTTTCTGTCGCGCCAGTCACGAGGTGACGGTATTCAGCCATCACGCCCATTACGGCGAAGAATTACCACTGGTTGGCAGAGGCGGGTCCGGCACCATTTTCTTTTCGCACTGCAATCTGCGCTGCGTCTTCTGCCAGAACTGGCCCATCGCCCATGAAGGTCGCGGCCGCCGCGTGACCGACGATGCACTGGCCGACATGATGATCGATTTGCAGCGCCGGGGCTGTCACAACATCAACGTGGTCACGCCCACCCACGTTATGCCGAATATTCTCAACGCCACGCGCAAGGCCCTGCACAAGGGGTTGCGGCTGCCGATCTGCTATAACACGGGTGGCTATGAACGGGTTGAAGTGATTCGTCTGCTGGACGGCGTCGTGGATATTTACCTGCCCGACCTCAAGTACATGGACGGAGACGAGGCCGACCGTTACACCGTGCAGGGGGCCTTGGATTATCCAGAACGAGCCCAAGAGGCCATTGTTGAAATGCACCGGCAAGTCGGCGATCTGATCACCGATGACCGCGGGATAGCCTTGCGTGGCCTGATGGTACGGCATCTGGTCATGCCCAACCGGATTGCCGGTACCCGCGAATTTGTACGCTGGGTGGCGGAAAACTTGTCGCCGGGCACCTACGTCAACATCATGTCGCAATATCGCGTGGAACACGAAGCCTTCAATTATCCCCCCATCGCCCGCGCCATCACCCCGCAGGAATTTCTTGAAGCCATGGACTGGGCGGAGGAAGCCGGGCTTCAGAATCTGGACAAGCGCTCGCTGGCCCAGCGGGATGTCTTTCTGCGGATGGCGGGTTGATCTGCGAGTTGCTGGCTGTTCGACCTAGCGTTCCCCCATTCCCCCATGAAACCATCAGACCAACCACCCCCCCTGGGACCACCGAGCGCCAGCTCGGTTGAACAAGGACCCGAGCCAGCGCTCGGGGCACCCAGGAAAAACAAAGGCTGGTATCGCCGTTACCTGCCGCATCGTGACGATTCGGGCGTGGTCCAGTTCATCACCTATCGCCTTGCCGATAGTACCCCCAGCGAACTCTTGGAACGGATCGAAATCGATATCAGAAATGTTCCGCCGCAACGCATGAACTCGCTACGCCGACAAAAGATCGAAGCCTTGCTGGACAAAGGACACGGCAGCGGCATCTTGCGCGAGCCGCGCGCCGCCAGATGCATCATTGAAAACTGGCAGCACTTTGCCGGACAACGATACGAATTGATAGCTTGGGCGGTGATGCCCACGCATGTCCATGTCATGATCCGACCGATGGAAATGGAGAGTCTGCCACGGATTGTCCAATCGTGGAAAAGTTACACCGGAAGATACCTGAAAGCGCTCTTTCCACAGGCCTGCGTGGACGGTAAATTTTGGGCGCGGGAATACTGGGATCGCTATATCCGCGACGAGACCCACTTTTGTAATGCCATCGAGTACATCCGGATGAATCCCGTCAAGGCGGGCCTGGTGACCACACCAGCGGACTGGCCTTATTGCGGGGATAACACTTCTGGGACCACCGAGCGCCAGCTCGGTTGAGCAAGAACCCGAGCCAGCGCTCGGGGCACCCAGGATGCAGCCCATTAACAGGATTTTGGCGTCAATTCTGCAGGCATGAGACTGGCAGGACACCACCCCTGGGACCACCGAGCGCCAGCTCGGTTGAGCAAGGACCCGAGCCAGCGCTCGGGGCACCCAGGGAAAAAAGAGTGCCTCGCATGAAACGGTTGAGCTCCGTTCGAGCTGCCGATAAATTCTTCCAACGCCTGGAAAAGTGCCGTATAAAGCGTTCCAAGGTTTGGAAAAAACGTTGCCAAACGTTCCAAGGCCTGGGAAACACCGGTGTTTTGAGTTCCAAGGCTTGGAAAACGGGGAAGGAACCAAAATGGCCGCGCCGGATATAATCCAGAAACTATGCGCTACCTTTGCACTGCATAGGGAACACTATACGTCCGCTCACTACAACGAAACCGAGCTGCGCCGCGAATTTCTCGACCCGTTTTTCAAGGCGCTGGGCTGGGACGTGGATAACGAAGCCGGTTATGCCGATGCCTATAAGGACGTGATCCACGAGGACGCGATCAAGATGGGCGGCTACACGAAAGCGCCCGACTACTGTTTCCGCATCGGTGGCGCGCGCAAATTCTTTGTGGAAGCGAAGAAACCGGCCACCGATATCCGCTCCGGTGCCGGACCGGCCTATCAACTGCGACGCTACGGCTGGTCCGCCAAGCTCCCGCTCTCCATCCTGTCCGACTTCGAGGAGTTCGCAGTCTACGACACCCAGCTGCGTCCCGCCAAAGGCGATAAGCCGTCGAAAGCCCGCACCTTCTTTTGCACCTGCGAGCAGTACGCGGAGAAGTGGGACGAAATCGCCGCGATCTTTTCGCGGGAAGCAGTGCTGAAAGGTTCGTTCGATAAATACGCTGAAACCACCAAGGGCAAACGCGGCACCGGCGCGGTGGACGAGACGTTCCTGGCCGAAATCGAACGCTGGCGCGACGCGCTGGCCCGGAACCTGGCCCTGCGAAACAGCAACCTGGCCGTGCGCGACCTGAATTATGCCGTACAAAAGATCATCGACCGCATCATTTTCCTGCGTATCTGCGAAGACCGCGGCACGGAGGATTACGGACGGCTGCAAACGTTGCAAAACGGGAACCGCACCTACACCCGCCTCATGCAACTGTTCCTGCAAGCCGACGATCGCTACAACTCCGGCTTGTTCCACTTCGATCAGGGCGAAAAAGGACGCCCCAGTACACCGGACACCTTGACCCCGGACCTGACGGTCGATGACGTGGTGCTGAAGGACATCCTCAAGAACCTCTACTATCCCGATTCGCCCTTCGAGTTCTCCGTGTTGCCAGCCGACATCCTTGGCCAGGTCTACGAACAATTCCTCGGTAAGACCATCCGTCTGACCGCGTCGCATCAGGCCAAGATTGAGGAGAAACCGGAGGTGCGCAAGGCAGGCGGCGTCTATTATACGCCCGGCTACATTGTCGATTACATCGTCAAAAACACGCTCGGCCGCCTGCTCGACGGTGAGGACCCGGACAAGCCCAAGCCCATCCACGTCAACAAGGCCGCTGAGATCAAGGTATGCGATCCCGCCTGTGGTTCCGGGTCGTTCCTGATCGTGGCCTACCAGTATCTGCTCGACTGGCATTTGCGGCAATACACCGCCGACCCGGTCACGGGCGAGCGGGACGAAAAGAAGATCAAGAAGCATGCCAGCGGCAAGCATCCGAAGATTTATCAAGGGGCCGGGGATATCTGGCGGCTGACCACCGGCGAGCGGAAACGGATTCTGCTCAACAACATCCACGGGGTAGACATCGATTCACAGGCCGTCGAGGTCACCAAGCTCTCGCTCCTGCTCAAGGTATTGGAAGGCGAGACCAAGCAACATCTGCAACGCGACTTTATTGAAGAGCGCCAACGCATCCTGCCCGATCTCGGCCACAACATCCAATGCGGTAACTCCCTGATCGGTCCCGACTTCTACGACAGCGAACAGATGCTGCTGCTCGACGAAGATACCCAATACCGTATCAACGTCTTCGACTGGAACACCGCCTTCCCGGAAATCATGCAGCGCGGCGGGTTTGACTGTGTGATCGGCAACCCGCCGTACATCCGTATCCAGGCCATGAAGGAATGGGCACCCGTTGAGGTCGAGGTCTACAAGCAGCTATACCGCTCCGCCGCTGCCGGCAACTACGACATCTACGTCGTCTTCGTGGAAAAAGGATTGAGCTTGCTGAACCCGACCGGCCGGCTCGGCTACATCCTCCCGCACAAGTTTTTCAATGCGCAGTATGGCCGCCCACTGCGCGGCCTTGTCTCCGAAGGGCAGCACTTAGAGCACATTGTTCATTTTGGCGATGCGCAAGTGTTCGCAGGCGCCACGACGTACACCTGTCTCATGTTTTTGAACAAAGCGGGTGTAGACGAATGTCTTTATGTCCAAGTTCACGATCTGGACGGTTGGCGCAGGGAAATGATGGCCATTTTCGAAGAAGCGAGGAAAGTGGACACCACCTTGCTGAAAGAAGCGGCCGCCCTATACAGGGTGCAAAAACAAAAAAGGACTTCAACGTCAACAATAGGTAAAATTCCTTCACACCTAATCGGCGACGACGAATGGAGTTTTGTTGTGGGTAAAGGAGGGCGACTACTGGAGAAACTTGATCGCTACCCTGTAAATCTGGGCGCGATAGCCCGCATATTTGTTGGCGTTCAAACAGACGCAGATGATGTATTTATCCTTGAGGCTATTCGATCAAGGAGGCAACAGGTATTGTGCAGGTCTAAGTTTACGGGCAAAGAGCACTGGTTCGAATCGGGGCATCTTAAACCGTTTCTGAAAGGCTCCTTGAACATTCAGCGGTATCAACTACGGGATGTCACCAAGTTACTGCTTTTCCCGTACAGAACGGTTGGCGCTAAGTCCGCATTGATCCCTCGGCAAGAATATGAAGAACAATTCCCCCTAACTTGGGCGTATCTCCTGGAGTGCAAGGCAAGACTGACCGCCCGGAACAAGGGTAAAATGGGTACAGAGTGGTACGGATATGTTTACAAAAAAAACCACACAAGAATGTGTCATCCAAAGTTGTTGGTGCCATCAATAGGGAAAGGAAGTTGTTTCGCTGCTGATTTAGAGGGAACCTATACTTTCGTTGGCAGTGGCGGAGGTGGCGGCGGGGGATACGGAATATCGCTGAACGACGATGAAGCCATATCTTCTTTCTATGTACTGGGGCTCCTCAACTCGCATCTGTTAAGTCATTATTTGCAAATAATAAGCACGCCCTTCCGGGGCGGTTACATCGCATTGAATCGACAATATATCGAGCGCCTCCCCATCCGCCCTATCGAGTTCGACGATCCTGCCGACGTCGCTTTGCACGACAAGATGGTCATGTTGGTTGAGCGCATGTTGGACTTGAACAAGAAGAAGGCGGCGGAGAGAAACCCCAACATCCTCAAGCAGATCGAAACCCAGCTCACCGCCACCGACCGCCAGATCGACCGGCTGGTATATGAGCTATACGGCCTGAGCGCCGAGGAAGTGGCGATTGTGGAGGGGCGGGAGTGAAACCCAGCTCACCACGAGGAATGGAATCAATCGGTTGTTTTGTGGAACTTTCGTGCACTTCGTGTCCTTCGTGGTTACCATTGACCCAGGCAAAAGGAGGAGAATTGTTTCACCACGAAGTCGGCGAAAGAATACGAAGGATGGAGTTTATACTATGAAGCGGATCATTATTTGTTCGGATGGCACATGGCAGTCGCCGGCAAGTGATCATCCTACGCATGTGATGCGGTTGGCGCGAGGGATTGCGCCGGAGGATGCCGAGGGCAATAAGCAGGTTGTTTTTTATGATTGGGGCGTCGGGACCGAGGGGGATCGCCTCCGGGGCGGGGCCACGGGGGCAGGTATCGATAAGAACCCCAGATTATTGTCCACAATAAGGTGGAAATATACTGGGCACAATGGTATTCTGCCCCCAGGAGATTGGTCATGATTCTTACAGCAGTAATTCACAAAGAAGCCGAATGGTTCGTAGCGGAATGTCCAGAAGTTGGAACGGCAAGTCAAGGGATGACCGTGGAAGATGCCATTGCCAACCTGAAAGAGGCTACGGAGGTCTATCTTGAGGAATTTCCGCAACATGCACCATCGCACCCTATCTTGACAACCTTTGAGATACCGGCACATGCCTGAGTTGCCGCGCATATCGGGAAAGGATGCCATTCGCGCATTTGAGCGCCTTGGGTTTGCCCAAGTCAGACAAAAGGGAAGCCACGTTGTTCTGCGACGAGATAGCAAAGGTTGCGTCATTCCCCTTCACAAGTCGCTATCAGCCGGAACGCTCAAGAGCGCAATTAGACAGGCAGGAATCACGGTGGAAGAGTTTTCTCTCGCCAATAAGGGTTAAGTGAACCGGCGTTATGCGAAGTAGTCCATTTCGATGGCGCGGCGGAAACGGATGAACTTCCACGTTTGATATGCCAGGATCATGGGGAGAAAGATACCGACCACCACTGTCATGACCTTGAGGGTGCTCAGACCGGCCATACCCTCAAAAAGTGTGATGCCGGGGACCATATAGGGATAGGTTCCCGTGAATCCGGTTCCCATGAACAACGCCACGGCGCCCAGATTACTGATAAAGGCCCAGCCGTAACGGCCGCGCCACAGCAGCACCACCGTAACCGCCGGCAGCATGATCGTAGCCACCGGCAGTACCCACAGGATAGGCGCCGCCGTGAAGGCGGCACCGTTGAAGAGGTTCGTGCGGCCGTTGAAGGTCAGCATCAGGATCGGGGCAATCGCCGCCATAGCCAGGGCCGAGTACAAGGCCTCAGGCCGTTTGCGCTCCACCACCTCGCCTTTGGCCTTGACGTTCGCCCACAGAATCCCGCTGGTGCGGTAGAACGCGATAAAGAAGAGCCCGCCCAGTATACCCGGCTTGTTGAGCAACGCCAGGAAGGCCGGATTCTGTACATCATCCGTGCCGGTCTTCAGGAACAGGTTGGTGAAGCGCACGCCCAACAACAAGGCCAGGCCATAGCTCGATAACACCCAGCCCCAGGCCATACCGCGCTGCCAGGTGAGGTCGTCGTCCTTGTACACCAACTCCATGCAGACCGCTCGAATGATGAGCATGAACAACAGCAGGAACAACGCGATATACAAGTGCGAGAACATCTCGGCAAACACCAGCGGGAAGGCCGCGAACGTGGCGCCGCCCGCCGTGACAAACCACACCTCGCTCCCGTCCCAGTAAGGGCCGACGGTGTACTGTAGAACGCGCCCTTCCGTTTCGCTGCGCGCCGACCGGAAGATCATCCCCACGCCGCTCGTAAAGCTTTCCAGCAGGACAAAGCCACTCCAAGATGTTACGCCCAGCGTCCGGGAATCGGTGTGCCGCAATGACCGCAGTCGCCGGCTTGCAGATGATTTTCTTCAATCATGAAGCCGAGCCGTTTGATGACCGGTTGTCCACAGTCCGGACAGTAGGTGCTTTCGGCCTCGTGTCCGGGGACCCGGGCAATATAGACATAGCGCAACCCCTCATCGCGGGCGATGTCCCGAATCCGGTCGAGGGTGCGGACCGGCGTTGGCGGTAAGTTGGCGAGTTTGTACAACGGATAGAAGCGTCCGAAATGCAGGGGCACATCTGGACCCAGCTCATCCACAATCCACCGGCACATGGCGCGTACAACCTCCGCATCATCATTCAGGGTCGGGATGACAATGTTGGTGATTTCCACATGCACCCCGTGTGCCTTCAGCCGCTTGAGCGTTTGCAGTACTGGCTCCAGTTCGCCGCCGCAGATATCGCGGTAGAAATCCGGATCAAAGCACTTGAGGTCGATGTTGACGGCATCAAGATCGTCCACCAACGCCTCCAGTGGATCGGCGGCGATATACCCATTAGTATGTAGCAAATTGAGCAACCCGGCCTGGCGCGCCTGGCGGGCTACCGAGGCCACATACTCGAAGAAGACAACCGGCTCGCCAAACGCATAACTGATGGAACGGGCACCGGCAGACGCCGCCTGCTGCACGACGTTCTCCGGCGGCATGTCATAGGCGTGCACCTCTTCAGGCGCTACCAGCGCCATGTCCCATACTTCGCAAAATTTGCACTCGATGTTGCACCCGGCGGTGGACACCGAGAGCGCTCGACTACCGGGCAGAACATGGAAAAAGGGCTTGCGCTCAACCGGGTCGAGCTGGACCAGGGAGGGATTGCCATAGACCAGACTGTACCCTTCGCCGCCGCGATTTTCCCGTACCCGGCACGGGCCGCGTTGGCCGGGGTCCAGTCGGCATTGTCGGGGACAAAGATCACAACGCAGTCTGCCATTGCCCACGGCCGTGAACCACTGGGAACGGCGGGCCTTGATCAATCCGCGCTGGGCCGTCTGAGCCTTCGTGCGCGGCGTTGTGGCAACCAAACCGGCCGCCCCCAGCAGGCACATACAGCCGGTACCTGCTTTGATAAAATCACGCTTGGATATGGCCGTGCTGTCTTGGTCTATCTTGGGCATACGATCACCTTGTTATCAGCAGTATACCGCAGGCCGTGGCATTCGCAATAGCGGCCAACCAACAACAGGCGGTAATCCCGAGCACGGGTGCGATAACCGCGCTGGCCAGCACGGCCCCTAGACACGCGCCCAAAAGTTCGCCGCCATAAACCACGCCCGTTGAAGTATCCGCGCGCCCCGTGACCGCGCAGTGGCAGGCCACCGTCAGCGGAAAATCCACCCCGTTCAACAGGCCCGCCACAAACGTGGTCAGGGCGAAACCGGCAAAGATGGCCACCGGCGAAGGCCAGGCAGCAAAACCTGGTAGCGCGAAAACGATGGCCACCGCGAACAGGGCAATACCCGCTTGGACGGCAGCGAGCAGGCACCGACTATCCTTTCGCTTGATCCAGCGCTGGGCTGACCAGGCCCCGCACAGCAACCCCGCCATGAACAACGCCACGATCAGGCCAATCATCTCATAGACAAACCCGTAAACGCCTTGAAAGGCAAAGAGGATAGCGATTTGCAACGCCATGGTGGAGAGTCCGGTCGTGAACACGGCGGCCTGTAC